>JAGHCH010000109.1 GCA_021160575.1 Thermoproteota archaeon
ATGACGCCTATTCGATACCTATCTTTAAGTAGGTCCACAAGTCTTTCTAGAAGAGAAGTTTTGCCAGAACCTATGGAGCCCATGAAGTCTATGGCTTTAACCCCTCTTCGATCCAACATTCTCCTATTGATAGAGGCTAATCGCTCATTAGCTTTGATGAAATCTTCTTCAAGCTCGAGATCTAGCTCTTCACCTTCCTCTGGAAGAATTAAAGGGGGTTTAGGCAAGGAAGTGAACACCTCCGACTGGGGGTGTGAAAATAAATTTTTAAGCATTTCTGAAAAGTGCTTTGTGTGGAGGTGCCTCCTCTTTGAGCGATATGATAACATGTCCATATTGTGGCTTTAGGTTCAGCTTAATGTACTCGAGAGTTGTGGAATGCAGTGGCTGTAGAGAGGTGGCTTTCGGCAGGTGCGGCTATGCAAGGTGTCCGAAGTGCCATAGAGAGTTCCCGCTGAGCATGGGGAAGGGCTCTCCGCTTCCATGGAAGTTCGGCTAGCTAGCCAGTGCTAGGAATAATAGGAACACTATCAGCCCTATTATCAGCGCTATGAAAGCAGCTTTCTTGCTGGTGCCAAAGGCTATAGGAATTGGGCCTATGAAGACCACGCCTCCTCCTTCAGCTGTACCTCCTCCTTTCAGAGCTAGAAGGATCGCTCCGGCAAAGACTGTAAAGAAGCCTACTAAGATCAATAGGAAGCCTAGCGAAAACAGCTGATGGTCTATCCCGCCACACCTCAAGTTAGCTTAATCCCAGAGGGTTCTTTAATTTCACGCAGAACCACGGCGGTTTCCGTGCTTAGCACTCCCTCAACAGCTCCGATGGCGTCTATAAGTTTTGCCAAGTCCTCTTTATCGCTTGCCACAACCTTTAAGATGGCGTAGTATGGCCCAGTAACGTCGTAGGCTTCAACCACATCATCTAGCTTTTTAACCACTTCGAGAACACGTTCATACTTTCTTGGATCTGCTTTAACAAGCACGAAAGCTGAAAGGGATTTCCCCACATGCTGCGGGGAAATCACTGCTCTGAATCCCCTTATGACTCCAGCCTTCATCATCTTTTTAACCCTGATGAACACGGTGGCTTCGCTTACTCCCAATTCTCTCGCGATTTTTGAAAAGGGGGTGCGTGCGTCGCTTTGAAGTATTGCGAGAATCTTCTTGTCTATTTTATCAAGATGTACTGGTGATGGCATAAAAATGCAACCTCACCTAAGCCATATTGTACCTTTAAGCAAGTATAAGTAGAGGATGATCATAAATTAAAGCTTTCTCTTAAAGGGCACATCAGAACTGTGGATTTTACAAAGTACTAGTCGAGAAGGAGGTGTAGCTCTCTCAAGGTGTAGCTGCCCTCCACCTTGATGTTGAAGGGATGAACGCTTTCAAGGGATTCAGCGGATATATGCACGACCGTGTCTTCAGGGAGGCTGAAGAGCTTTGTCGAAGCTTTGAGGAGGATCTTTCTCACCAGATCTTCTACGAAGAGAGGTTCTTGATAGGCTGAAAGCACTTCATAGATTTCATCTGGTCTCTTTAAGAGGGATTTCGCTGGGTGGGAGGAATCCTCTACTATTTCGATTAGGTCGTTGATTGTGACTTGCTCTTCCAAGTCGGTGGATACTGCTAGGGTGAGGAGAGTTCTCTGCGTGTGAGATGGGATGCTGGGTGGCGACACTTCAAGGAAGGTCTTCACCAACTCCATGGTGCAAGGACAGACAAGCATGACTGTGAAGGTAGCACCAATTATCTTCCTTCCACCCTGGTCTCTTGTGACGATGGCGGCTGCGTAGGCTTCCAGCAGCTCAGTGAAAGCCTTTCCGCTGAGAACGGCTTTGCGAGGGAAAGGGTGGCTTGAATAGATGTGAACTTCTGAGCGTGTAGCGTATTGATTGCCTTGGAGAAGGCGCTTTGCCGTCTGCACAGCTAACTCCACTAGTGGAGAACTCTGTGAAAGGTTTTCGACTGATTGCTGCAGTGCTTCAATGCATCTTGAGAGGTGTACACCTCTTAGATTCTCCGGGAGATCGAGGAATATGTCCACGGTGACGGGCAGAAGCACATGGTCTTCTTGCAACTTAGCCTTGACTGCCGTTTTCACCTTGGAAACTCCGACTCTCCTCAGAGGCAGAGAAATTGATGGTTTTGAGTTTTGCAGGTCGGCAGCCTTAGATACAGTGTCTTTTATCCGTGATAGATCCATGGCTACCATCCCAGTTCCCTAAATACACTTTCAGAAGAAAGGGCATTACTCAGTGAAAAACCCAGTGACTCCCCTAGCTGCTTCAGCTACGATGAGGGCTGCCACGCCAGCTAGAGCTGCGTTGGCTGCATCGAAGGAGCCTAGAAGAGCTGCCCCCCAAGGAGTGGAATAGAGAAACATTAAGGTGATGGCGAAGGTAGGTAGGAAGCCACCTACTATAGAGATCACGGAGATATAGAGAATCCATTCAAGGATCTTTGATGAATTGAGGCCCGTTTGCCTCCTTCGGCTTAGAAATTCCTTAACGATGCCGGGTCCTAGTCCGAGCATAACATTGCCGACGATGGGGATCGGCGGAAACTCCCTTAAAGCACCTGAGAGCCCCACTGCAAAGCCTACTGTGACTCCTCCAGAGACCCCAAGTAGCATTCCAGCTAGTGCGGGGATAGCCATACTTGGAGTGAACTCAACAACGCCAGGCACTATTGGAATTGCAGATGTGTAGCGGAGGGCAGCACCTATAGCTGCTAGAGTAGCTGCTAAGGCCACTTTCCGGGCAAGTGCACCTTGCATGAGGAAGCCTCCTCTAGAAAGCTTGGATACAAAGAGGAGAAAAGACATTCCTTTGGAGAGATAAAGGTTTGCCTTGAAGTGCAACCATCCACGGGAGTTATCTGAACGCCTCTGATTAAGGCTGCCGGAGTCAGCTCGCTCGCTTCTCCCATTGCAAGAATGGCTGCAGAAGCAAGTAGATCTGCCAGAGCTAGCTGCTTGATCTTTAAAGGTCGGTTGAATAGATCTTCTCTTCCTCGAAGGTCTATGACTGGCTGAAAGCCGCACGTAGCGATGGCTACTCCCGTGGTTCCGAGGCGTAGGGGCTGTACTCGGCTATCGGATAGTATGACACCGAGCGAGGAGCAGCAATATTCATTCTTCAGCGTTTGCCAAGCTATGAAAGCAGATCCGTCTGGATCCCTAGGCCAGGGTACTGCACAGCCGGGAGGAGCATTAGATAGATCTACCCCGGCATTGGCGATGAATATTCCTCGCTTTACTGTGAGAAGGGCTCCTTTAACGCCGCCCACTACAAAATCTGCTTCGTCAAGGACTAGTTGAGTGAAGTGAGGATCCATGCTGTAAAGTTTAGCTAGCTCTCGCGCCTTGTTCGTGGGCTGTATGGAGCTAAGCTTGACTGCTAAGCCTTCAGCTATTGACACAACTTTTGCGGAGATCACGAGGACATCGCCGTCCATTAAAGATAGTTGAAGATCATTGAGGCAACTAATGATCTTTGAAACCCAGTTATCACCTGGAAGTACTTTATTCCTGAACTTCAGTGGAATGACTCTGATTTCCGCCACATGAAGCCCTCCATCGGAAAGATTTCGTAAGCATTTTATATTGTGTGTTACGCTCTACATGCGGTGAAAGCATTGTCTCTGGCAGTGCTGGTGGGCGGCTTTTTCGGCGATGAAGGCAAGGGCAAGATTGCAGCTTATCTATCCCTCAAGGATGACATGAGCATTGGTGTGAGGACTGGAGCCATTAACGCCGGGCACACTGTAGTCTTCAATGGCTCCAAGTATAAGCTGAGAATAATTCCCTCAGCCTTCGTCAATAGAAGGAGCAGGCTACTCATAGCTGCAGGAGCTCTGTTTAGCCTTGATGTCTTGAAAAAAGAGCTTGAGGCAACCCAAGCCTATGGAAGAGTGGGAGTAGATTACAAAAGCGGTATAATTACGGAGGAACATCAGAAAAGGGCGAGGATGGATGAGCACTTAATGAAGAGAGTAGGCTCCACGGGTACAGGCGTTGGGGCAGCGATGGTTGAAAGGGTTTTGAGGACTCTGAAGCTCGCGAGAGACTACGACGAGCTGAAGGAGTTGCTAACGGATGTGGCTGCAGAAGTCAACAACGCTCTAGATAGAGGGGAGAACGTATTGATAGAGGCTACACAAGGGTGCTACCTCTCCCTTTACCATGGAACCTACCCATTTGTAACTAGTAGAGATGTGACAGCTTCAGCTGCTTGCAGCGAAGTGGGGGTAGGCCCTAAAAGAGTTGACGAAGTGATAGTGGTTTTCAAGTCCTATGTGACACGAGTTGGAGGGGGTCCCTTAGAGGGAGAGCTTCCAGAAGAGGAGGCTGCTAGACGTGGGTGGCTAGAGGTAGCTACAGTTACCGGTAGAAAGCGAAGATCTGCCCCCTTCAACTATGAGCTGGCAAGGAGAGCAGTTATGCTGAATGGTGCAACGCAGGTGGCATTGACCAAGCTCGACGTACTCTTCCCGGAGTGTAGAGGGACAAGGAGATATGACGAGCTGAGCAGCGCCGCTAAGAAGTTCATTGATGACATTGAAGCAGCAGTAGGAGCACCAGTTACGCTTATAGGCACGGGGGAAGATGTCATGGATATCGTTGATAGGAGGGGCGAGCTTTGAGAATAATCGTTGAGGACCTCAAGGAAGATTTCCCCAGAGAGCTCGTGAAGGAGCTTAAAGAGAAGGGAGTTGAAGCAAAGATCGAGGGCAAGGACGTAGTGGTAGATGAAAGCTTGGTGACTAGAAGGTATCTTAGAACTCTTGTTAAGAAGCTGCTGGCTAAAAGAAAGCTCTACGATGACTTCAGAGTGCTAGGAGATGGAGAGAACTTGATCGTGAGGGAGAGGCGGCTGAAGAGAATAAAAGGGAAGTACGAGGAGGAAGAGGAGAGCTAGAGCACTGTAACTGATTTAGCGAGGTTTCTTGGCTTATCGGGGTCGTAGCCTAAGGTAACTGCAGAGTAATAGGCTAGCAGCTGCAGCGGTGTTATATAGACGATAGGTGTGAAGTACTTGTAGACTTCACGCGGCATGGGAAGGAAGTGAGTGGAGAGTTCTTCTATCTCCTTGTCATCTTCACTTGCCAGCGCTATGATGTGAGCGCCTCTCGCCATCATCTCCATAATATTGCCTACGATGTTAGCCCTTGTTTCATCAGGAGGTGCTACGAAGACGCATGGGAAGCCATCCTCTATCAAGGCAATGGGTCCATGCTTGGACTCTCCAGCGGGATAGCCCTCTGCGTGGATGTAGCTAATTTCCTTGAGCTTGAGTGCACCTTCAAGTGCTGTTGCAACACTGATGCCTCTGCCTAGGAAGTAGAAGCTGTTCTTGTTGCAGTAGAGATCGGAAACCTTCTTAACTAAGGGCTCGGTTTCCTTGAGCGTTCTATCTACGAAGCCAGGAACCTTGTGCAAGTTATCCAGCAATTCTTGAGCTTCAGACGTTGTAAGTAGCCCTCTATCCATGGAAACATGTATGGCAAGCAGAGCAAGTGTTGTGAGCTGGGTGGTAAAGGTCTTCGTAGCAGCTACGCCCACTTCTGGTCCAGCTTGTGTGCAGATGTAGATGTCGGATAGCCTTGTGATCGAGGATCCTACAACATTGGTGATGCTTAATATTTTAGCGCCCTGCTCCTTGGCGCATCTGACAGCTGATAAGGTGTCGGCAGTTTCTCCAGACTGGGAGATGGCGAGCACAACCGTTTCCTCGTCTATGGTGTTGTTGCAAAGGGAGATGAACTCAGAGGCTATTACAGGGGTTGAAGAGATGTGCGCTAGGGAGGATAGCATGTAGGAGGCTGCAAGTCCGGCGTGATAGGAGGTTCCAGCAGCCACTAAGAAGAGCCTCTTGCTGTCAGAGAGAATAGTTGATGAAAGTTTCAAGTAAACTTTGGGTACACGGAGCGTGTTTTTAATTGCTAGAGGCTGCTCGAAAATCTCCTTTAACATGAAGTGTGGATAGCCGCCCCTCTCAGCTTCCTCGGCAGACCACTGGACAATGAAGGGCGCTCTACTAACTGGAGTTCCATCCAGCTTGAGAATCTTAAAGCCAGCTTTGGATAGGACGACCACTTCACCATCTTCGATAACCGCCACCTTCCGCGTATAGGGGAGAATTGCGGGGATATCGGAGGCACAGTAGAGGGTTCTATCACCGATACCTATCACCAGCGGGCTCTCCTTTCTGGCACAGATGATGGTATCGGGCTCTTTCACGCTAATCACGGCTATTGCATAAGAACCATCTATGACTTTCACTGCTTCAATAACAGCCTTAAGAAAAGGCAGACCTCTAGCTATTCCTTCCTCGACTAGATGTGCTATCACCTCTGTGTCCGTAGCTGACTTGAACTTGTGCCCTCTTCCTTCGAGTTCAGAGCGGAGCTGCATGAAGTTCTCTATGACACCATTATGAACTACGGCTATTGCTCCGGTGCAGTCTGTGTGTGGATGAGCATTAACTTGAGAAGGGGCGCCATGTGTTGCCCAGCGAGTATGCCCAATTCCCAAATTCCCGGGAAGACTTGAGAGGGAGAGGCGGGCTTCAACCTCAGCTATCTTACCCTTATCCTTTTTCACGTGTATTCCTCGGGCATCAAGAGTTGCAATGCCCACAGAGTCGTAGCCGCGATACTCAAGCTTCTTTAAGCCCTCAAGGATGACTTTAGCTGCATGCCCATCTTCAAGGAGACAGCCAAAGATTCCGCACAAGCAGTGCTACCTCCAATAGAGGGAGCTACTCAGTAAATATCCAGAGGGTAGTAGTGTGGAAGAGGATAAAATTTTTATTCAGAGGACTTGGCTTCGCGGTAGCGATTGATCTCCTCAAGGACAATTTGGCTCGCCTGCTTCCCATCGACCTTGCCTCGATACTTCTTCATGACTTCACCCATCAGCACTTTGTGAGCTCTACCCGGGTTAGAAAGCACCAGCTCAGCGTTGCTCTCCACCAGCGATTTAACATGAACTCTGAGCTCTTCAAGGGAAAGAGTTACTATCCCAAGGGCTTTAACGGCGTCTTCAGTGGAAGCCTCTGGATGTGAAGCGAGCCAAGTCAAGATGTCAGGGATCGCCTCCTTGGCAACTCTCCCTCTAGCGATCATTTCAAACAGCTCTTCAAAGTGCCTGTCAGCCAGCTTTGAAACGTCAACTCCTTCTCTCTTCAAGCTCTTTAAAGTGTACTCGAAAGTGGAAGCCACGAGAACCGGCGGTACTCCAGGCTTTGTAGCCAGCTTTTCAAAGAGATCTACATAGGCCGAGTTAATCATCAGCTTGGCGAGATCCTCCGTGAGACCATAGGACTCAATAAATCTCTTAACCTTCTGCTCTGGAAGTTCCGGCAGCTTAGAGCGTAGCTCCTCTAGGTAGGTCTTTGAGACTACTATTGAAGGCACATCGGTTTCAGGGTACATTCTAGCTGCACCGGGCATGGGGCGCATGTACCTGGTGGTGCCATCAGGATTTGCAGCTCTACTCTCCTTGGGAACTCCTTCAAGAGCATATCTAGCTCTGCTCACCACGGCTTCGAGCGCTTTCCGAGCTTTTTCCGCTTCAGCTGCTATAAAGACTACACAGTCATCTGGAGAGGCTCCGACAGCTTTCCGTAGGGCGTCCACTTCCTCTTGAGTGATACCATAGGCTGGAAGTTCGTCTGTGTGAAAGATTCCTCCAACGCCAGCTGCCACTCTGGCATAGTCGCTGAGCTCCGTTCCAAGACGTCTTCCAGGCTGGATCTCCTTACCCACGAGGCCAGCAAACTTGGGAAGCATCACAGCATAGACGCCGCCTCCAGCCTCTAGGGCCCTCCGAATCACCTTGCTCTTGGTGTTCTTGAAAACTTCAGTGACCTCATAGATTTCTCTAGGAACCTCTTGTACACCCCTCTTCCGAAGCTCATCTCGAATGGCTAACAGATTGAGCTGACGTAGAACCTCGTACTCCACTACCTTTGAAATCAATTCGAGCTCTTGAACTCCCTTGATTTCTATCCTAGCCCCACCGGATATGGAGATATTGAGGTCTTGTCTAATGGTACCTATCCCTCTCTTCACCTTGCGAGTAGCCCTTAGAATCTGTCCTATTCGCAGAGCTACTCGCTGAGCTTGCTCGGGGGAGTGTATGTCTGGAGCAGTAGCGATCTCGACGAGGGGGATGCCCAACCGGTCAAGCCGATAATAGACTGCCAGCCCCTCCTCCTTGATTTTCCTCGCAGCATCCTCCTCAAGGCATAGAGTCTGTATTCCAACTCTACCCTCTTCGTCATCTACCCAGCCACCCATGGCGATTCGAGCTGTCCGCTGAAAGCCCGTTGTATTCGATCCGTCGATAACCACCTTCCGCATCACATGTATCTCGTCCACTGGAGTCATGTTGAGCATGAGGGCTATTTGGAGAGCAATCTCCACAGCCTCGGGGTTGAGATTATGGGGAGGCTCTTCATCCATCTCCACGAGACACGTTGTATCTTCGTAGCACTCATAGATGAAATAGCGCCCCTTCTTGAACTCAAACATGGCAGCTTCATCGACTTCCCCTAATTCGCTTTGAGTTGGACGCAGCCGCCTAATAATCCGGTAGTGCGGAGGATCATCTCTCAGAACTGTGGGGCAGCTGCAGAACAGTTTTTCACGGGTGTCTAGCTGCTGGTGTATCTCAAGCCCTACTTTTAGCCCGAGAACTTGGTAGTCCAGGTTCACTCCACTTCACCACCGAAGTAGTAGCTGTAGCAAGTTCTAGGGGAGATCTCGCCAGCAATGTTGGTGAGTATGAGCCTCTTTACCTCCTTGAGGTCCTGGGTTTTGGCGAGAACCCACATGAGCTTGACTAAGGCTGTTTCTGGGAGCATATCCTCCCCTGGAATGACGCCCATTGCCAGAAGTTCTCTACCAGTGCTGTAGACGTTCATGTTGATTCTACCCCAGAGGCACTGTGAGGTCATCACTACAGCCAATCCCTCTTCAACAGCTCTCTTTATTGAATCGAAGACATATACAGGCACATGCCCTAGACCGGTGCCCTCTAACACTATGCCGTGATAGCCCTTATCGACGGCATGGTCAATGAACTCGCCAGTCATACCTGGGAAGCTTTTTATCAAGATGACTTTCTCGTCGAACTTGGCATCCACGTAGAAGTCGTCGCGGCTCTCTCTCCTAGGGCTGTAATTACTGGTAAGCACCTCTACAACTCCTTCCTTCACCCTTGCCAAGGGCTGAGCGTTAATCGATCTGAAAGCATCCCTTCTACTAGTGTGGCACTTCCTCACCTTGGTGCCCCTATGAGCATAGCAATAGGTGTCTCCGGACTCACCGTGCATTACTATGACTACCTCAGCTATGGGGGATTTCCCTGCAAAGGTGACTGCTGAGACGAGGTTCATAGCGGCGTCTGAGGAGGGTCTGTCTGAGGAGCGCTGAGAGCCGACGAAGACCACCGGACAGGGAAGATTTCTGAGAGCGAAGCTTAGTGCTGCTGAGCTATAACCCAGGGTGTCAGTGCCATGGGTTACAACTATGCCGTCGACGCCCTCCTCGATGTATTTGGCGGCGCGCTTAGCCATTCCGGCCCAGTACTCGGGCTTCATGTTCTCGCTGAAGATGCTGTAGAGGACTTCAGCCTCGATGTAGGCGATATTGCTCAGCTCGGGCACAACGCTGTAGAGATCTTGAGCTGTTAGTGCGGGGCTAACTGCCCCAGTTCGATAGTCAACTCTTGACGCTATGGTGCCTCCAGTGCTCACTATAGCTACGTGTGGCAATCCCTCCCCCTTCTTAATGGGGATAGGAGGCAGCTGAGGCTTGATCTCCACGAAGGCGCCTAGCTTCTCTACTGAGAGATCCTCTGAAATTGCTATTCCAATATTGTAGCCGTCATCAAGCTTCAACACGATGTGCCGATCATCGCCCAGTTCTGAGCGAGGCATCAAAACGCCTTCAAAAACTTGAGAGCCTTTACGCACCCTAATTCTATCTCCAACCGCGACGCCAGCAGCTTCAAGAATCTCCAAAACTCTGCCGCGATATCCCTGTAAGGACAAGAATGACCTCCTCCACTGAAAGTCGAAGTAGATAAACTGCGCTTTACGAAATAAGCCGTTAGGAAGCTTCTAAAAGAGTTTTCTTCTAAGCAGTTTGAAGCGGACTATGAGAGAATTTAGCGTCTGCCAGCCTCTGCCTTAGCTGCAGCATAGACTATTCTTCTTACATAGTTCCTCTTGTTGCGCCTGCGGGGGATTAACCCCTTTCTAGGCTTCGCTGGGATCTTTGGAGTAGCCGCCCTGACCTTTCCCGCCTTGGTTAGTGAGCCATGGCTGGGCATAGTTGCTTCACCGCTAGTGGTGTAGGGTTGAAGGGTTTTAAAAGTTTTGTACCATAATTAAAGGAGAGAGCTGAGGAGGCGGATTATGATGAAGAAAGCATACCTCGTGGATACAATAGCGGGTGTTGTGGCGCTGGGCCCTGAGTTCTCGGTGATAGGGGTGGAGCCCTACCCCAGAGATCCAGCTCAAGCTGCTGAGAGAGCTTTAAAGCTTGAGAGAGGGGATCTTCCTGAGGAGGTTGAGAAGCTCTGTAGGGAGCTGAGGGATAAAGTTGAGATCTTTGTTGTCGAACATGAGGAGGAAGCCCGTAAGCTTAGGGAGAAGCTTGGAGTTGAGGTGGATGTTGAAAAGCCTAGTGATGGAGGGCTTTACGCTAGAAGCCACTTGGAGGAGGTGGCTGCTGCCCTAGGCTTTGCCAGCTTGGATGACTACTTGAAGTTTGCCTATGAAGCTTCGCTTGCAATGGCTAGAGCTAAGATACGGGAAGCTGCTGAGAAGAGGGACAAGTTTGTTGCTCAGGCTATAGAGGCACTGGATGAGCTTGACAGAACCATCAACATCCTCGTCTCAAGGGTTAGGGAGTGGTACGGACTGCACTTCCCAGAAATGGATGATCTAGTGCCCAGTCACAGAGAGTATGTTGCTATAGTCAAGCAGTTTGGCTTACGACAAAAGATCACTATCGACGGTCTTAAGGCGCTGGGCTTCGAGGAGAAACGGGCAAAAGAGATTGTTAGCGCTGCAGAAAGGTCGATGGGCGCAAATGTCTCCGAATTTGATATTGAAGCTATAACAAAGTTGGCCAGCCTAGTATCGGAGATGTACAACTTGAGAAAGGAGTTTGAAGCCTACATAGACACCGCCATGGAGGAGATTGCGCCAAATATCCGAGCACTAGTGGGACCCACGCTGGGTGCTAGGCTGATAGCCCTAGCCGGAGGTCTTGAGAACCTCGCTAAGAAGCCAGCTAGCACAATACAAGTGCTTGGGGCGGAGAAAGCCCTCTTCAGGGCGCTTAGAACTGGTGGAAGGCCTCCGAAGCATGGCGTGATCTTCCAGTACCCGGAGATACACAGATCGCCGAGGTGGCAACGAGGCAAGATTGCCAGAGCCCTTGCAGCTAAGCTTTCGATAGCTGCTAGAGTTGACGCCTTCACCGGAGATTACGTGGCAGATAAGCTGAAGGAGGATCTGCGCAAGCGCATCGATGAGATCAAGAAGAAGTATGCTAAGCCTCCTGTGAGGAGACCGCCAAAGAAGATCAAGAAGAAGGAGAAGAAGAAAAAGAAGAGGAGGTGATGGCTGTGCCATCCGTTGAAAAGCATGAGAAATTCAGTGGAGTTTACTGGGTTAAGGAAGAGGGAATGGAGGAGAGACTTGCAACCAGAAATCTGACTCCAGGAGTTAGAGTCTATGGAGAGCCCCTAGTGAAGGCAGGCGGGGTAGAGTATCGAGTATGGAACCCCTATCGTAGCAAGCTAGCCGCAGCTATTCTCAAGAAGATCAAAGAGGTCCCCATCTCAAAAGGAAGCAAAGTGCTCTACTTGGGAGCAGCGTCTGGTACAACTGCAAGCCATGTCTCAGACATCGTGTGGAAGGAGGGGAGAGTCTATTGCGTTGAGTTTGCTCCTAGGGTAGCAAGGGAGCTACTGACGCTATGCGAGAAGAGGCGTAACATGATCCCGATAGTGGCAGATGCGAGGATGCCGTGGCTCAGTAGTAGAGGAGGTAGACGCTATCTACTGTGACGTAGCTCAACCAGAGCAAGCAGGACTTTTGGCGGATAATGCAGACATGTTCCTCAAAGAGGGTGGAGGGATCATGCTTGCTATAAAGGCAAGGAGCGTGGATGTCACCAAGGAACCCTCAGAGATCTACAGAAGGGAAATTAACACCCTTAAGTCTAGGGGCTTTGAAATAGTGCACGTAGTGCACTTGGAACCATTTGACAAGGATCACGCCATGGTAGTTGCCCAGTTTAAGCCATGAAACTCCGAGCCAGACTTTATTAGAGTACACTTAAAAATATTCATGGGAAGGGCCTTGAGGAGCCAGCTCGCCAGAGAGCTAGTGCATATTCTGAAGCGAGCAGGCTATAGGATCTCTGAGTGTAGTGGTGAGGAGAACTACTGCCTAGACTTAGCAGCTCGCAGAGATGAGCGCACCATCTTCATAAAGGCAGTGGATAATGTCGATTACTTCAAGCGTGAGTGCGCGGAGGAGCTGAGAGCGCTTGCAAGGACATTTTCGGCTTCACCACTCATTGTAGGTAAGAGGATGCAGAAGGGGGAGCTTGAAGAAAGCATAGCTTACGAGAGGTTTGGCATTCCAGCGGTAGCTCCGAGAACTCTCTATGATGCGATGCTGCGGGGAAGGTATCCACTGGTATATTCGAAGCGGGGAGGGCTCTATGTGAAAGTTGATGGAGCTGCCCTCCGCAGGGCTAGAGAGGAGCTCGGTCTTTCGCTAGGGGAGCTTGCTGAGAAGGTCGGCGTGAGCCGTAAGGCTATCTATGCCTATGAGAAGGAGGACATGGAGGCCACCCTTCAGACAGCAATTAGGCTCGAGGAATCCTTGCAAGCGCCTATTGCATCACAAATAGACATCTTCGACTGGAGGCCTCTTGAAGGGGAGCAAGAGTATAGAAGAATGCCTCACGGTGTCTTGGCGAGGAAGGTCTTCAAGAAGCTCAGCGAACTTGGCCTAAAAGCACTGGGCTTGAGGTACGCACCCTTCGATATCCACGTTAAAGAGTTTCGAGCAGATATCTTAGCCGAGGAAACAGGGAAGCACCTCGAGAAGAGGGTGGAGACCGTGTGCAAGCTTGCTGAGTTGACTGGCACCGAACCAGTGGTTGTTGTTGAGAGTGAGAGTCTCCAAGTGAATGAAGTTAAGATAGTTAGTGTGGAGAAGATAACAAAGGTGAAAAATGCAGAGGATTTAGAGTCCGTTTTCGAGATCGATTTGAAGGCGGCTAAAGAGGCTTAAGCCTTCTATCAGCCGGGAAGGCTATTCTTCTTCGAGGAAGCTGAGGAGTGTCGGCTGAAGGCATTCCCTTGAAGTTTTCCAAGAGCATCTTGCGAAGGGAGGCAGCGACCCGTGCTTCTTGACCCATTCTTGAAGAAAACGCCTTGTAGCTGGGTCATGGGCGTACCCGCTTCCAAAGTCGCCGTACTTCTCCTTGAGAGCCGCGATATCTCTATCGCGCAGACACTTAGCGATAATTGAAGCTGCTGCAACGGCTGGGGAGAAGTCCTCTGCATGGTGAAGACAGACTATTTGAACGTCTTTCCGGGTGAGGAAGCGGAGGATCTTCGACTTGAAGCGCTCGGGGAGAATGTCCACTGAACCTATAATCACCGTATCCGGCTCCAATTGATCTATGATGTAGGCCATGAGCTTCGCTTCAAGACTATTTAGGTCGATGCCCTTGGCACGGCTTTCATCAATCTCTCTAGGACCCACCTTAACTATGCACTGCCTAAGAGATAGTGAGAGAATCTGGGGGTAAAGCTCCTCTCTGCGTTGAGGAGTGAGTTTTTTGGAGTCTTTCACCCCGAGATCCTTGAGACGGGGGAGATCTTCCTCCCTGAAGAGCAGCCCAGCTATCACCATCGGCCCCAATACTGGACCTCTTCCAGCCTCATCTATGCCAGCAATAGTTTTCATTAGGGAACCCTTAAACTAGAGGATGTGAACCAGCATCTAAAGGTTTGGGGTGGACTTCTTGAAAGTGATCATCACTGGAAGACCTGGAGTTGGAAAGACCACGGTGTTTATGAGGACTATTGAGTGCTTGCGCCGTGTAGGGATTAGAGTTGGAGGGATCATTTGCCCTGAGGTGAGAAGGGGAGGAGTGAGAGTTGGGTTTAGAGTTGTAGATCTCCTATCCGGAAGAGAGGGTTGGCTGGCATCGGTGTATAGCACGTCTCCGGTGAGAGTTGGCAAATATGGAGTGCACTTAGAGGAGTTTGAGGAGATAGGGGTGGGAGCTATTGAGCGGGCTATCGACGAAGCGGACGTCATTGCTGTGGACGAAGTGGGGCCCATGGAGCTTAAGAGTCCAAAATTTAGGGAGGCTATTAAGAAGGCGCTATCCTCAGAGAAGCCCAGTGTTCTTGTAGTGCATTGGAGGCTACAAAGCTCTTTTGCACGTGAAGTCGCTAGGAGAGGAGAGGTAAAGGTTGTTGAGGTCGCCCCACAGAATAGAGAACAACTTCCCGCAGAGCTCTGCAAGCTGCTAGGTGGGTGATTTGAAGGAAGCTATTCCAACCACGGTGGTGAAAGAGGGACTAGCTGAGGTGGAGGTCCCAGAACCTCAAGCCTATGCTAGGGAGGGATACTTCGATCCAAGCTGGGCTCCAGTTTTCTACAACCCCAGGATGGTCTTTAGCCGAGATATAGCTGTTTTAGCCCTGCAGTGTTCCTTGACGGGAGGTATAAGGATCTGTGAACCCCTCGCTGGCACTGGTGTTAGGGGAATACGCTTTGCTCTTGAAGTTGATGGTGTGGAAGAAGTAATCCTTGGAGACGTCAATAAGCTTGCCGTGAAGCTCGTCCTCCGCAACGTTAGGAGAAATCGCGTTGAGGATAAAGTGAAGGTGTTTGAGGAGGAGGCAAATAGGCTCCTCTCCGACTACTCATCTCCTGAAGATCGATTTGATGCGGTGGATGTGGATCCCTTTGGCCCGCCGACGCCATTTGTGGATTCAGCGATAAGAGCCTTGAGGATTGGGGGAGTTCTTTGCTTAACTGCGACGGATATGGCGCCTTTATGCGGTGTTTACCCTATGGCGTGTTTTAGGAAGTATTTTGCTAAGCCCTTGAAGACTGAGTACTGCAGCGAATTGGCGGTGAGGATAGTTGTGGGGACGGCTGTAAGGGAGGCGGCTAAGAGAGAGCTTGCCTTAAAGCCTCTTCTAGCCTATAGTGTGGACCACTATGTGAGGATCTACGGAACCTTAGAGAAGGGTGCTCAAGAGACGGATGCTCTATTGGCTCAAATAGGCTACGTGGTGCACTGCTCTTCTTGTCTTTGGAGAGCTACTTTCAGCGGCCTTGCACCACGCTTTGAAGCTGCATGTCCTAGGTGTGGAGAAAGGCTTGACGTGGCTGGACCTCTTTGGCTAGGAAAGCTGGCCGACATAGAACTCTGTAAGAGAATGCTTGAGGAAGCTGAAAAGAGGGAGTACTTGCAAACGAGGAAGAGGGCTTCCAAGCTTTTGGAGCTCTTAATGGAGGAAGGAGAGATGCCACCAACATACTATGTTATTGATCAGCTTTGTAGAAGGCTTAGGTGCTCTCCTCCGCCAATGGAGGAGTTGGTGGAGAACTTGAGGGGACTAGGCTTTAAAGCTACTAGAACGCACTTTGACGGAAAAGGCTTGAAGACCGAGGCCCCCATAGAAGTTATCGAAGAGGTTCTTAAGGAAATCAGTCCATCCTCTTAAAACCCTTGCAGACCACGTAGACCTCAGCGCTTGAAGGCCTTGAAGCTCTAGGCTTTACTGTGATGGCTTCGCTGAAGTGTTTTTGAAGTTCTTTGAGGAAGTCGTGGAATTCCCTTCCCATGAGAACCTTGAACACTGCATGGCCTCCATCTTTCAAGAAATGCTCTGCAACTCTTAAGGAAACTCTGGCCAAGTGTATTTGCCGGGCGTGATCAAGGTCGTGAATTCCCGTGAACTTTGGGGCGACATCTGAGAGGACAGCGTCAACTGGTTTTGGAAGAACTTCGGCAATCTTCTCAACTGTTGCTGGAGAAGTGATGTCTCCTTGGATGAGAACCACGTTGTTGAAGGGGAGCGGAGCTATTCTAGCCAGGTCAACCCCGACCACAAGCCCCTTCTCTCCAACGTACTCCCTCGCAACTTGAAGCCATCCTCCAGGAGCTGCGCCGAGGTCTAGAACCACGTCGCCCTTCCTAACGATTCGATGCTTGGAGAAGATCTCCCTCAGCTTTAAGGCTGATCTAGAGCGATAGCCTATTTCTTTAGCTCTTCGATAATGGTAGTCGCCCAGTATATGCTTCTTAGGCATGAGAGAATCATCCCATGGCTGAGGATTTCAGCTTAGCGATTTCCTCCATCAAGTACTTGTTGAGCTTAGGGCATGTGACAGGGGAGATGGGCTGCCCAACGCCGCACCGCTCAATATCAGGGCATGAAAAGCAGGGGATTCCTTTAACAGAGTCGATGGTTACCGTGACTTTGGGCGTTTGCCGCTTAGCGGAGACTATGCGGAAGGTCCTCTTGCCTTGGAAAACTGCTGGTTCTCGCTTAATCAATCCTCTGCGCTGCAGCTTAGCTACCACCCGTGATCCTTCGCGGCTGTTAATGCCCAGCTTCTTCCAAAGCTCGCTCTGCAAAACACCGCGATCTCCTGCTCGCTCAATGAGCTCTATCGCCTTCTGCTCTAGTGCATCCATCGATGCTCTCCTCTAGTCTAGCATAGATTATGTGAAATGAAGCAAAAATAGTTGAAGGGTTGCTATAAAGCCAACTCTAGGCAAAGCTTGTTGAGCAGCTCCTTATACCGGTTTCTCACGGTGACCTCGGTAACGCCTGCGGCGGTGGCTATGTCGCGCTGCGTCTTCTTGTGATTCAGCAGAACACTAGCTATGTAGACTGCAGCGGCGGCTATTCCAGTGGGACCCCTTCCAGAAGTTAATCCGACCTTACTTGCAAAGCGTATGAGCTCAATGGCTCTCCTCTGCACCTCCACGGTAAGCCCTAGCTTTGAGACCAGCCTTGGAACATAGTCCACAGGGTCTGCTGGATTAACTCGCACTGCAAGAGCTCTAGCTATAAAACGATAGCTTCTTGCAATCTCCTTGCGACTTGCCCTTGAGATGTCGGAGAACTCATTTAGTGTTCGGGGGATCTTGTACTTTCGGCAAGCAGCGTAGAGAGCTGCTGCGGCCATGCTCTCTATAGATCTACCTCTGACAAGACGCTCTTCAACAGCCTTTCTATAGATTAGAGCAGCGCTTTCCCTCACACATCTAGGTAGCCCTAGCTGAGAAGCCATGCGGTCAAGCTCTGACAGAGCGAAGGCCAAGTTGCGCTCAGCTGCATCGGATACACGGATGCGCCTCTGCCACTTTCTCAGCCTATAGATTTGAGCTCTCTTACGGGGGGCAAGAGCTTTCCCATAGCTGTCGCGGTCTCGCCAATCAATGACCGTTGAAAGGCCTTTATCGTGTATTGTATAGGTAGTGGGAGCCCCTGCCCTTGACCGTTTATCGCGCTGATCTTGGTCAAAAGCTCTCCACTCGGGGCCGGGGTCTACAAGCCGGTCGGTTATCACTAAGCCGCATTGTGTGCAAATAACCTCCGCCCTTTCATAGTCATTAACTAGAACAACATTACCACATTCGGGGCATCGTAAGGTATCAGTTTTCTCATCCAAATGATCCTTCATGCTACTTCCTCCTAAAGCCCTTCTTCCTCCTCTTTTTCAGCTTAGGGGGAGGAGGAAGGGAGAAGACCTCCAAGCCTACAACCTTTTCGGGCCTTGGAATGCTCGGCTTTATGACTAGGTAGGGTGAGGAGACGCTTCCAATGATATCGAACACTCTCCCTATTTCTCGGCGCTTGTAATCCACGATGGCGGTGCCTATCTTCGGTGTGAAGCCATTTGTCTTAAGAATGAGGGAACCAGTCTTAGATAGGTGCAGTATGCGGCCGAGCCTCCTCAAGAAACCGCCCCTCGAGAGGAGGTGGAGAACTAGGTTAGTGTTCGCGCTGTGAGTTATATTTCCTTCTCCCAATGGCTTAACTAGTTCGAGCCACTTTAGAAGATTTCACCTTTCTGATTTCAACAAGCTTCTTTGCAACCTCAACGATGAGGCGGGACTTGGGAATATTTACGTCCACTCTAACATAGCCGGAGGAGGCCCACCAGGAGGCGGGAAAACGCTTTTCGGGATGTACCTCAGCTGGATACCCTAGAAATTCAACTGCCTCTACAATCTCCTCAACTGTTGGAGAGGGAACAGCTAACTTCAAGGGGACATGGCGTCCCTCTTTCCGCGTCCTTGTAGAGTCGAAGTAGGCTGCCCATAGGATTTTCCTGTGCTCCCGCATGATTTAAGCACCGGCGGCAGTTTTTTAGGAGGAAGCCCACCCTACATAGCTGAGAAAGCATTTAAAAGGGTTTGGAGGATGCATGAATTCTCTCTAGCCCTCTCAATGGTGGAATACCTTGAGAAGGTTGCTAAGGACCATGGGCTAGAGAAAGTTCTGGAAGTTCACGTGAGGCTAGGTGGATTGACCCATGTGAACCCGGGGCAGCTGGCTTTTGCCTTCAAACTGGCTGCTGAAGGAACAGTGTTAGAAGGAGCTAAGCTCAAGATTAAGAGTAGAAGTGTTAAGGGGAGATGCCTTAGCTGCGGTAAGGTCTTCACCATAAGGCGTGCTCAAAACTTCATTCTCCAAGAGGAGGTTAAGTGTCCTAGATGCGGCTCAGAAGAATTCACTCTTGTAGATGATAGAGAGCTTGTGGTCGAGAGGATAAAGGGGGTTTCCAAGCAGAAGACTACTCCTTGATTAGGACGGCGTTGACCACGCCGTCTTGACCAGGCCTTGAAGTAACTCTGGCATCGCCTAGCTCAGTTTTGATGATCGCACCTCGGGTGATCACTCCTCTTCTAGTGTAGTCAACGCTGGCGGGGTTGTGCTTCACTTGGAGGATTCTCACCTTCTTTGTGGTCCCGGTTTCAGGGTCTGCAACGTTGGCGTAAACCGCGCGTAGGAGCTTGACCTTTGTGTTTCCACCATAGGCCCTCTCAACCTTTCTCACTTCTTCTTCTCCAAGAAGCGTCTCTGCTGGAGGGCCTCCTAGCTCGTACTTCCTCTTCTTGCGGTGTGGGCGTATTCTGCCTCCAGAGGGCTTTTTGAAGTCTCTGCCTTGCCAGTAGCTCATGGTTGGACACCGGCTAAGGCGTAGGATATCTCAATTAGGGATATAAGGTTTTTTAGCGGTTTGAGGGCTGAGGCTGGTGATCTATGGAGTCTATTCAGCTATCTCATGGCGCTGGCGGCGAAGCTATGTGGGAGCTAATTAAAGTACTCATCTTGCCAGCCTTTAAGCTGAAGCGCATTGAGGATGGAGTGGGGCTGGAGGATCTAGATGACGCATCCACCATTCCCTTAGGAGACCTAGAGGTAGTGATATCGATAGATTCTCACACAGTGGAGCCTCTCTTCTTTCCAGGAGGAGATATTGGCAGATTAGCGGTTGCTGGCTCCGTGAATGATGTTGCAGTTATGGGAGCGAAGCCCCTCGCTATGGTAGATGCCCTAGTCGTTGAAGAAGGCTTTCCAGTAAAAGACCTAGAGAGAATTATCGATTCTATGAGTAGGACAGCTGAAGAGGCGGGGGTAGCGCTGCTGGGAGGAGACTTCAAGGTGATGCCTAGAGGGAAGGTAGACGGAGTGGTCGTTACCACAGCGGCAATAGGGGTTGCTCCGCGTGGAAGGACGTTGAAGGATAACCGGCTTCAAGCGGGAGACGTGATTATTGTTTCAGGGCCTATAGGAGATCATGGTATAGCCATAGCCTCGGTGAGAGGGGGATAAGCTTTGAGACTCCCCTTACCTCTGATGTAATGCCGATTGCTGACTTGATGGAGGAAGCCTTGAAGGCTGGAAGGGTGAGAACCGCTAAGGATCCGACGCGTGGAGGGCTTGCAGCCACCCTTAATGAGCTTGCTTCCAAGGCTGGTGTTTCAATATGGATTAGGGAAGAGGACATCCCGATACGCCCAGAGGTTAGAGCGGCAGCAGAGATGCTGGGACTGGATCCATTAGAGCTATCTTGCGAAGGAAGGGTGGTGCTTGCAGTGGACAGAGAAGATGCTGATCGAGTTCTTCAAGCCTTGCGTAGACATCCCAAGGGAAGGGAAGCCAGCATTATAGGGGAGGTGAAGGCTGAGAGGCCCGGATATGTGGTCATGGAGACCTTGGTTGGAGGTCTTCGGGTGGTGAACATGCCTATTGGAGAGCCTACTCCGAGGGTTTGCTGAAAAGATATGCCTCAAAAGTATAGATCTCTGTTGATCCTGGGAAGAAGAGCCATTAAGACAGCGGCTTCAGTTAGCTCTGTTCTGTTCATTATGCCCCTAGACAAGAAGCCTATGGCGCCTTGCTTCTTTCCAAGATCCTCCACGCCAGCTATTCTGCTCATAACTTCATTGACTTCGATGCCTTCTGAGAGCACTTTCACCACCACTAAGGGAGGATACTCAAAGCATGGGCCTCCCCCTATCGTCACGGTTCCCGATGGGTCGGCGATGGCAGCGAATTGTTGGTCAACGTAGCCAGTTAGGGTATAGGGCATGGGGAGCATACCAGCTTCTATGCCTACACCATAGTCCGCTTGAGCCTTGGCTAATGCTTCCCTCGCTCTTTCAACAGCACCGCGGATGGTTTCCTCAAACCCTATAGGCTGGGCGGGAACACTGGGCGTGACCTCCACTTTAAGTACTTCTACCTCTTGAAAGTACTTGGAGAAAACTCTATGCACAGCTTTTACCTTGACCGGGTTGCGGGTGCCCACAGCGACTTTGAGTGGCACAGATGACCCCCGCGTAGAGCTTATGTGCTCAGCTTGGTGAAAAAGGTTAATCATCGTGGAGGCGCCATTAATATGCACCGTGTAAAGAAGCTTCTCACGATCTTAGAG
>JAGHCH010000030.1 GCA_021160575.1 Thermoproteota archaeon
ACCTCAGGCACAGAGGGCATAGAGGCAGCCTTCAAGATTACCCGCCAGTACAAGGCACCAGCCTACAAGATAATTTCAAGGTATAGAAGCTACCACGGCTCCACTGGTGCCTCCATAGCAGCTACGGGCGATCCAAGGCGCTGGTTCGCCGAGCCTGTCAATAAGGTTCCTGGAGTGATCTACGCGCCGGACCCCTTCTGCTACAGATGCCCCTTCGGCTTAGACCCAGACAAATGCAGTCTCCAGTGCGCTGAGTACGTAGACTATATGATCAAGATGGAAGGCAACGTTGCCGCTGTGCTCGTGGAGCCCATAGTGGGAACTAACGGCAGAATAGTTCCCCCAGACGGCTATATGCAGAGGCTTCGAGAAATAACGCGTGAAAACGATGTTCTGTTGATCGCAGATGAGGTAATGAGCGGCTGGTTCAGAGCTGGAAAGTGGTTTGCGGTAAACATCTGGGGTGTGGAACCGGATATCTTAGTAACCGCTAAGGGTTCCACAGCTGCCTTCGCACCATTGGGCATAACTGCCACCACCAAGGAGATCGCCGAACACTTCGAGGAGAAGTTCTTCGCCCACGGCCACACCTATGCCGCTCACCCACTGGTGCTCGCTCCAGTGCCAGCAGCCATAGAGGAGTACAAAAAGCTCTATGAATCCGGACACATCGATAGGGTAGGCAGCTACCTAGAGAAGAGGCTCAGAGAGCTGTACGATAGACATCCATGCGTAGGCGACGTGAGAGGAGTGGGCTTCTTCTGGGCAGTGGAGATCGTTAAGAACAGGGAGACCAAGAAGCCCTTCAACACTAGAAAAGACAAAGCTGAAGGCAGGCCACTCATGGTAGACAAGATCAGCGCTGAGCTCATGAAGAGAGGAGTCTATCTACTCGGGTGGATCACTCACTTCATTGTAACTCCGCCGCTAATAATCACCGAGGAGGACGTAGACTTCTTCATGGAAGCTTTCGATGAAGCCCTCAAAATAGCGGACGCTGAAGTAGAAGCCCCGCAACCATACAAAGGCTATTGGAGCACATAGCTTCCCTTTTTCATTTTTTTACCGAAGGAGAATGCCGCTGTGCCTTTCGCAGCTAATACCTCCTAAATTTCCTTGCAACTCATCACTGGGCAGCTGCTGCCCATGCTTCACTATATCATTCACTGCTCTCCAGGAAGCCCAACACCTTGTCTAAGATCATCCTCACATATTCCCTCAACTCTCTATCTACCGAGAACTCACGTTCTTCCCCCGGAATTACATACTTTTTATGGACTTTTCCGTTCCTCAAGAAGTCGAAGAGCGGCTGTAGCTCTGGAAAGAGCGCCGTCTTAAACCATCCGACTTCCTCCCTGTAATCTCCCTTGAACACAGCGCGCACACAGCTCTTAGTGAGTTCCCTAAAGAACTCCTTAGGCTTCCTCGGCTTTTCCAGCTTCAAATTAATGTCAGCAAAATCCGCCGCCATCTTCAAATGCTTGGAGACCTCTACCCAGTAAGCATCATAATCCAGCGCATTCCATCCTTTATCAAGCAGCTCTCTCAACGCTACCTCCAAAGCTAGGAACTCTGCTTTAACAAGACTCCAATCTATGGCTTCCATGGTGTCAGCACTGCTGTGATAGATGTCGAGAATAGCTGGGAGGCTATGCAAAGTGATGGCTGGCACCCCTGCTAGGGTGAAGCTGTAGCTGTCGCAGTAGCTGGTGTCAAGCTCAGGCACATAGCTCAGCCCTTTAGAGCTAAATGCCTTCTCTAAGAGCGAGCGAATCTCCGGAGACCCCGCTAAGTGCACTGGTCTCCTCGAGCATGAATCCACATTAACCACTGCAATCACACTATCCAGCTTCCCCTCCCTCTCCAGCTCTCTGACATAGCTTCTAGAGCCGTGAATCCAATACCATGGCTGAAAATCGGGAGCACCGCTCTCCTCAGCGGTGAAGCTCACCAATTTTAAACCATACCCAGCCCTTCCACCTCCAACCCTCTCAGCCAGCTTCAACAGCATGGCTACACCCACTAAATCGTCCGAAGCACCCGTCAGCCAGTGATCATGATGGCAAGACACTACAACAAATCCGTCCTCCACCCCCTCCCTAGTAGCCTCAACGGTGTAGCCATAGCTCCTAACCACCTCGCTACGGCAGTGTAGCCTTCCCCAGCTCCCGTTCTCCTTAATGAGCATCATCCCTTCCTCACGGCTGATAAACAAGCAGGGGATGGGCGGTGGAGAGGCTGGCTTCCACCTATAATCCCAAACCCCCGCCACCATAATCCTCCTAACTCTCCTAGGAGCAAAATCGTAGACCACCAACCCACTACCACCAGCCTCCACACACCTCAAATACACGGTCTTCAGCTCATCTGGATCCCGTGGAAGCTCACAGAGGGCAATCTCTCCATCCAAGCTAGGCCAATTCTCCGAGAGAGGCTCTGAAACTGCGATCAGCCTCCCTTCAACCTCCCCCGAAAGAGTAGGCGGTGTCACAACCCCCTTTACCAATTTTCCTCCAACATCGAGGAATCCTCCAAAATCCCTCCAAGAATCCACCTCAATCTTTCTCAAGCAAACCTCCCAGCCCAACTCCTCAAGCTCCCTAGCAAGCCAACCCACTAGAGCTTCCTCGGAGGCGGTACCAGCTATTACCTCGCCAAACCTCAGGGTCCTCTCTAAAAATCTCATCAACTCTAAAAGCACCTCAACATTCTCCAAACGCTCACACTTCTTGAATCTGTAGATGTGTTTAGGCAGCCCTTTTCAATTTCCTAGCTCAGGCAGCCTTTTCAGAAATTGGACTGTAAACCACAACAATAAAAAAGGCGCTCCAGACTAGTCATAGGCAAAAACCTTAGGCAAGTGAAGCAATCTGAAAAACTTTTTAAAAGAAAAAAGATATTCCTCTCCATCACGTAAGGTGATTTAAGTGTCTGAATGCGCTTACTGCGGTATATATTCCCCTTATGTTAAGAAGTGTGAATATTGCGACTTATTCTACTGCCCTGAGCACCTTCCACCTGAGGAGCATGAATGTACTGGAATGTATCTAAAGCAGTAGCTCACTAAAACAGACAATGTAGCTATCTTGACTATCCATACACTCTCTCTGCAGGCAATTCGTGGTAATGCACAAAGGCTCTACAACTTTGCTTGAAAAACACGTGAGTAGCCAATCCCTAGGTTTTTCCTTGGTAAGCTCTACCGCTTCAGCAGTTTTCCTAGCTAGCTGCGAGGCTTACAATATAGCTTGCCAGCTGCTCCGCCATGCTATGTGAGCGTATGAGGATGCTCACCTCATGGTTGTAGGCTAAGCCGGATTCACTCCAGTTATGACTTCCCAGCACAACGATCTTGGAGTCGACAACAACCACCTTGGCATGCATGGTTTCTCTAGCTGAGACGATGTGTACTTCAACTCCATGGGCTACAAGATGCTCTGCCGTCTCATAGTTGTAGCTTGGATAGTCGTCGAGCACCACCACTACGTGAATCCCCTTCTCCGCTGCCGCAGCTAGGGCTTCGATGAGGTCGTTAGCCGGATCGTCTTCATCGTCTGGGTCGTACTTCATGGAGAACATAGCCACGTAGATGCTGTTGTTAGCTCTATTGAGGAGCTTCACCAACGTATCGTGGTAGTCTTCTTCGACCAGCAGCTTCAGCTGAGGCTTCAAGCGGAGAGCTGTCGGCTGTTCAACGTAGATCCAGTAGCCTCTCCCAACCTCCAGCACATCTACTTCAACGTAGCTGCACTTCATTGGATCCCAAGTATATGCCCTGGCTCCCTCCACTCCAACCAGCTGCTCCAGTGGAAACTCTCCCTCCGTGTATGGTACGGCAACTAGATTCCACCCTGCATGCAGAGTTCCTAAGCTCTCTTGAGCGCTGAGTCGTAGTGCACTGGCAACAGTTAGTGCCAATACCGTTACAACAAGAACTAGAAGAAGTCTCATCGCGATTTTGAGCCTAGCCATCCGCTATACCTCCTCCAGATATATGCCTAGCAGTTATCTTAGCTGCTAGCGTCTCTCAACTAGACTGGACACCCCTATAGCAGCGAGGAGAAGCAACTCCAACACCTTATAGGCGTCCACAGCGTCTGCTGCGACATACCTAACGGTGAGCCCATCCACCCGCTCGCATCTCGGGAGATTCTCCGCCACATCAGCGTAGGCGGTTGAGGTGAACTCCACCTCTAGCTTAACCGGCTTCTTCAACTTGTAGGGCTCCACCTCCTTAACAGCCCTTCGAACAGCCTCCTCAACTCCCTCGCGAAGCCTCCTCCTCACTTCCAGGAGACTTGGAGTCAAAGCGGCGTAGCGAGAGTAACTCTTCTTCAACTCCACTGCCACAACGCCAGGTATTAGCTCCTTAGCCCTAGCTACCACCTTATCATCGCCAGCCACCAGCACCACCGGCACATCAAATTCTCCAGCCACGGCGGCATTCAAAAATAGCTCATCGGCTGGAAGATCGTTTGCCAACACCCTCTGGATAATCCTACTGGACAGCGTGTGATCCATCACTGAGTGGGCCATACCCTTGCCGGAGTGATAGCCCAAGAAGAACGCCACATCAAATCCCTTATCTATGCCACACACCATGCATATGGGTTTAGGATATCCTGAAAGCAGTGAAACCTTCTCCGGAAGCTCACCATAGGGGAGATTGGACATCCAGCCGTGTGCATCATTCACAGTAACCTCATCCACGCCAAGCCTCAGCAGCTCCTCCACCGCCTCCTTCACGAGCATAGTCATCCAGCGCCTGCCATGCTCATACTCCCTAGAGGATGGATCCACCTGCCTAAACGAGACAACCCCAGGAACCCCCTCCATATCAACCGACAGATACACCCTCATCTATGTATCCTCCATTAAAGACATCTTCAGAGCCCTTCTACCTTTAATGTCTTTTTAGAAGTCAAGAAACGGCAGACCGTCATTGCTTGATAGTCTTTGTGAATTTACTTACAACAACTTGTAGTAAAAAATTTTAAAATTGAAAGAGACAGCTAATCTTGGGTGGACTTCCGTGTCTGCCATAGAGCAGCTCATAGCCAAATTCTCCCCCGGAGCCTCGGAAGAGGAGCTTGTTGATCTACTTAAGAAGATCAAGGGGCTATCCCCAGAGGAGCGGGAGGCTACCTATGACAAGCTCTTCCAAAAGTTCGTTTCAGCCATTGAGGAAGCTTTTACGCGGGGCGCCTTGGCTGAGGCTTGGGACTATGTACGGGAAGCTGTAATCGAGTTCCGGGTGGATGAGCCAATACTAGGTATCCGGAAAACTGTCACGGTAAGCAAAATCGGAGATAAGACCGCTGTAACTCCAACTCCGGCCGAGCACCCAGATGCCGTCTCCATCCTCACCTTAGAGGCCCTCAACTACATTCTCGGCAGTTCAGATTACCGGGAAGCCGGAGTTAGGCTGCTGAAGTGTCGCCGCTACCCCACCGAGCTGAGGAGACTCTTCTGGAAGACGCTGATCCCCGCCATAGAAGCCTACGAGAAAACCTTGGTGCTCTTCTACCGTAAACTAGGTATGTTCTAGGAGGTGGAGATGTTGGTTTTGCATATTGATGAAAGGAAGGTGGAGGCGCTACGCGAGAAGTATCTAAAGGGGCTTTCATGGGCTATTGAGACAGCCAATAGAATTCCAGAGCTACGGGCTCAGAGGAAGTACCCTAAGGAGAAGGTCTACCGCGAGCTTGTCGATCTCCTAGGCGAAGACAGAGTCACCATGAACAAAGCCATCTGTGCCGTCCATGGAACCAACACCCTCGGCTGGAAATACCACTCTCCTCCAGACATCATAGCCATTCCCCTCAACACAGAGGAAGTCCAAGAGATCGTTAGAATTGCAAACAAGTACAAGGTTCCAATAACTCCCTCTGCCTCCGGGCAATCCTTTGGCTCTGTGATTCCACACCTAGGCGGAATACTCCTAGACATGCAGCACATGAAGTACTTGAAGATCATCCCCGAGGAGGACATCGCAGTAATAGAGCCTGGAGTATCCTATGCGGAGCTCTGCTTGGAATGCCATAAGTACGGCTACACCTTCCCTCTAGGCACCTTCCCACCCTTCACCTCGGTGATAGGAAACATCTTCTTCGCCTCTGGAGGAATTCACAGAAGGTCAATTCACGGCGGAAAGCCTGGAGGGCTCACTGAGGTCCTAGGCATTCAAGTGGTTCTCCCCGATGGCGAACTCCTAGTGCTGGGATCTGATGACCCCCCCTACTGGTGGACCCACAGCTACATAGGCCCCTACTGGCAGGGACTCTTCTACCAGTCCGCTGGCACTCTGGGCATAGTGACCAAGGCAGCCATCAGAATCTGGAAGCGCTGCGAGGAGGAGAGACTCCTAGTCTATGGTAGTCCCTCCTTCAAGAACACCTTCAACTTCTGTCAGACACTAGCAAGGAACTGGCTTGCCCAAGACATCTTCGTCCTACACTGGGGCTGGGCCATATACAAGAAGCATCGAGTACGCTACACTAATGAGCTAGCTGAAGACGCTATCAAGGCTAGGCATATGAGAGACCCTCCACCGGGAGTCCCTTACAACTTCATCTCAATCATGCTAGAGGGATTCAAGGAGGATGTGGATACCCGAGAAAAGGTCATCGACAGAATAGCAGCGCAAAACGGCATCCGCCGCATCCCCTTAGAGGAGTTAAAGGCGAAGTGGCCATGGCTCTACGAGCACTTCGAAGTGTGGTATCTTAAGAACCTGCCCGTAAGGCTTGAACCCTACGGCGGGATTACGGGCAGCTTCGCCATCATGAGCCACGTGCCAACTCACAAAGTCCTGGAGATCGAGGAGTATGAAGTTGACCACATGCTTCAGAAGATAGAGGACAAGCACCCCGGATGGATCTGCGCCACTGGCTATCTAGCTTGGCCCGTCGACGGCGGCAGACTCTGGTTCTTCAGAACCGTAGAGTTCCTCAATGACTTCAGTGACGACCCAGCACTCATGACGGCCATCAAAGAGGAGGCATCCACTGAGATCATGGCAACTCACATGCCCGTGCTGAGAGCACTAGGCTGGATGGGCGGCGTAGCATACCCCGGCTTCGATATGGCTGCAATAGCTGCAGCTGACTATCCTGGACCCTACAAGCTCTGGAAGAAGATCAAGAAGGCATTGGACCCCAACGATGTCATGAATCCATCGGTGCTCATGGCAGTTCCAGACAACCCTGAGGAGGGGTGAAAATATGCCTAACAATGGTGGGAAGTACAAGGTAAAAGAGCTAGCTGAGCTCATGAAGTACGCCTACGCCTACACCCTCGGCTGCGTACGCTGTAGATCATGTGCTGGCTACTACGTCTACGATGACAAGCAGATCCAGCTGAAGGGCTGCCCCTCTTACTGGAGATATAAGTTCACCGCCTTCTCAGCTGGAGGCAAAATCTTCCTCCTCAACAAGGTTCACCAAGGCTTAGTGGACTTCGATGAAGACCTAGCCGAAGTATTCTACAAGTGCACTACTTGTGGGCTCTGCAAGGAGAACTGCATAGGCACTGTCTGGCAGCTAACTGAGTCCTTCGATCCTGTGAGGATCTTCGAGCTCGTGAGGGCAGAGCTCTTCGCAAGGGGTCTTGCAAGCCCCAAGCACAAGATCTTCGTGGAGAGCATTATCCAAAACCACAACCCCTACCGCGAGAAGCATGAGGACCGCTTCAAGTGGATGCCCGCTCACATTAAAATAGATGAGCAGAGCGACCTCGTCTACTTCGTAGGGTGCACTTCAAGCTACCGCAGAGACGAGATAGCCAAAGCCACCGTGGAGATCCTCCACAGAGTAGGAATACCCTTCAAAACCCTAGGTGAAGAGGAGTGGTGCTGCGGCTCTCCAGCCTTGAGAGTTGGAGCACGAGAACTTGCCAGAGAATTGGCAGAGCACAATGTGCGAGCCCTTGAGAAGATGAAGGTCTCAACAGTCATCACCTCCTGTGCTGGCTGCTACAGGATGTTCAAGAAGGACTACCCCGAAATGCTAGGCAAACTTCCCTTCGAAGTGCTTCACACAAGCGAATTTCTCGAAAGGCTTCTCGATGAGGGCAAGCTGAAGCTCGAGAAGGAAGTACCGCTGGTGGTAACCTATCATGATCCCTGCCACCTAGGAAGGCATGTAGGGGTGTTCGAGGCTCCTAGGAAGGTTCTTGAGGCTATACCTGGCTTAACCTTGGTGGAGATGCCTCGCCACCGGAAGAGCGCATGGTGCTGCGGCGCTGGAGGAGGAGTTAAAGCCGCCTACCCAGACTTCGCGCTGTGGACCGCCATTGAGAGGGTCAAGGAGGCCATTGAAACCGGTGCAAAGGCCCTGATATCAACATGCCCCTTCTGCTCCCACAACCTGAAGGACGCTATCCAGCAGGAGGCGCCTTTCCTAGCCTTCTACGATCTAACCGAGCTGATTCTAAAGGCAATGCCTTAAAACCCTCTCTTCCCTCTTTTTAGCGAGGAATTAAGGTTGCACGGCTTTCTCCTCCTAGGATCTCCTCTAGATGCTCTCGAATGCCCCCCTTATCTCAAGATGAAGAAGGAATTCCTTCTCAAGCAGGCCTTCAACATGCTCACCAAGCCAGCTCCCCAAACGCCCTACCAGTATCTAGCACCCATCCTCGCTGAGAGGCATTCCTCTCTCAAGCTCTACGGAGAAGTAGATGTGGAAGAATGGCTGAAGCCTAAGCCTGTCTTGGGAGGTCAGCCAGTCCTCTCGCAGCTCACCATGGATAGCCTCAGAAACTTCATTGACAGTGGCGGCTGCAAAGCCCATGTAGAGGAAGTGAAGAAGAAAGCGCTTGACATCCTCAACTCCAAGGAGCACCCCTTCCTCATAGGTGTTGATCACTCTGCAACTGGGGGAGTACTTGAAGCACTTTCAGAGCACTATGGCCCCGAAGACCTTGCAGTCATAGTTCTAGACTACCATTGTGACTTCAGACCGGTCTCCCTCATGAAGAAGCTCATAGAGTACAGCTTAGAGAAGAGAGGATCGCATGTAGAGCTTCCTCCACGCCCAGAGAGCTACAACGTTGGAAGCTTCCTCCTACACCTCCTCGAAGATGGAGTCATCACCCATGAAAACCTCCTAATAGCTGGAGTCCGAGACTATCCTCCCAAATCTCTCAAGGATTCGAGGGATCCCCGCCTCAAAGAATACTTCCAATTCTTTGAAGAGATGACCCGCCTTGGAGTAAAAGTGATCAAGCATGCAGAGACTCCCACAGGCTTAAAGGAAGCTGTCAGAGAGCTACCTGGCTCTAAGCTCTACATTTCCTTAGACTCTGATGTTGGAGTTCTAGCATCACTTCCAGCTACAAGGCTCGCCTACTTCCTAGGATCAGAGGTTAAAGCCCCCGGATTATCCGAAGAAGCCCTACACCAGTGTAGCTCAGTACTGGCAAGCCTTGTTAAAGAAAAGGAGCTTGTCGGAATGGACGTTATGGAGCTTGACATCTACCTGCTCTCCGACCCGTCCAGCTCAGCTGGCGCCACAACAGTAAAGAATTTAATGATGTTTTTCAACAATCTCCTCACTATTTCTTCGCAGGGAAAACCCTCATGAGCCGCATTGCATCGCCCATGCTGCCCTCATAGCGCATCTTCTTCATAGCCATCGCTGTTGGAGCCGCGATTTTGCCTGAAAAGAGGTCAATTAAGGTCTGGGGTTCAATCCATATCTTGATGTCTGGCTTCTCATGCTTCCCCTCGACTATATTGAGCTGCTGGTTCTTCACTTCAATGTAAAGATCTCCTTCCCCTTCAACCTCAAACTGGATTATCCTGTCCCATCCCTTAGCCATCTTGGGGTCAAAGATTTCAGCTAACCTCTTCTTAATGAACTCCATAGCGGGTTTTTCAGACATACGCATCTCCTCAGCACTTCTTACTACTCTTTTTAGTAAGAAAAAGCAAAATTAATAGGTTTTTGCGCCACACATGCTCTTGGAAGAAACCATGTCCGAGCTGCCAAGATATCGGTGGGTGTTGGAGGCCCTCATCTTCCCGCTGATAGTTTACGGCGGCTTAATAATGCTCTCCCCTTCTCCCTTCCTCGACGTCATCGCAGAAGAGTTCCACATCACAGAGGTCCAGGCCGGGCTGATCATCGGAGTCTTCGCAATGGCAGCGGTAATCTTCCCTCTCATCGCGAGCATAGTCGTTGACAGCATAGGTGCTAAGAAGACTTTCCTTGTGGCAGCAGGGCTTCAAGCAGCCTTTGGATATCTCTGCGCCATAGCTCCAAATTATCACAGCCTTCTAGCCTTCCGCTTTCTCTTAGGCATGGGCATGTCCTTCACTATGCCAGCTGCTTCACCTATAGTCATGACGTGGTTCTCAGCTCGAGAATATGGAAAGGTAAACTCACTCAATGTCGTGGGCATAATGGTCGGGATAACCATCTGCTACCTTCTCACTCCAAGGTTCCCAGACTGGAGAACGGCTACCCTAGCCTACAGCACTCTCGCTCTGTTAGTCGCATTGCTTTGGCTTTTTCTCGGGAAAGAACCTCTAGCTGAGATCAGAAAATTTGAACCAGGAGTTTCGAGGTTAGCTGTAATTAAGTCGAAGATCAGTAAAGTGGTGCATATTAAGGATATTCTTCTCCTCTGCTTAGCCCAGTTTGTGGCTATGGGCTTCATAATAGGCATGAACACCTGGCTGCCCAAGTACTTCATGGAAGCCTATCAATTGTCAAGAGCTACAGCAGCTGGCATCACTGGCGCTCTAAGCTTAGGTCTCGTGTTCTCGCTTCCAGTGGGGGGTGTGCTTTCAGATAAAATAGGGCTGAGAACCCCCTTCCTCAAAATAGCTGGAGTTTCTGGCGCGGCTGCCCTTGCTCTCATGATCACATTACCTCCTCCTCTCTCTTACCTCTTCGCCTTCCTTGGAGGCTTCACCATACTGATATGGGGCTTCGGCGGCTTGGCTATCCCCATGGAGCACCCGGAGATGGACTTCACGCTGATTTCCTATGCTGTCTCCGTGATCTTGATGGCTGGAAACATAGGGGCAGTGGTCTCCCCGGTCTTGATAGCAGCAGTCTCCTCCACGGTATCGATGTATGCAGCTATGCTGATGTGCGCCTTACTGCAAGTAGTGGTCACCATAGTGGGCTTCCTGCTTAGAGAAACCGGGTGGAGAGCCCTCTGAGCCTTCAGCAGGCGCCTTACTCTTCTCCCAAAGTAGCTGGTACTCCCTCGCCATGAACTCCGCCAACCACTTATTCCGAATAACAACGGTCAGAAAATCCTCGTCTTTAGGCTCATCACTCAGCCTCATGCAGATCAAAACGATAGATCTATCTCCTATCACTTGGAGGGGGCCATCCACGCTGATGAACCGCACTTCAATGTTCTTGGAATCCTTCAGCAAGTTATAGATGACTTTTAAATGCGGGTTCTTGGAGTTCACGATCAAGCGAATTATCTTGTAGCGATTGGCTATCTGCTTGAACTGTTCAAGGTGATTAATTACAGCCCTTGGACAGGTGGGCGGAAGATATGCGACCAGCAACTCCGCTTTAATGTCGTTGAGCAGCTCTCTAACCTTGCGGAGAGTGTTTCTAAGACCCCTTATGGTCCACAAAGTCTCCTCTGGCTCAGCGGCTTTAGCTGGCTTAAGAGATTCAGCAATCTCCTCCAGATCTCTCTCCACCCTCTCCCTCACTTTGTCCACTAACTTCGCGGGAGGTATAGCCTTAATGAGCTTAGGCCTACCATTCCTCACCTCCACATAGCCCAAGCGCTCTAACTTGCTAACTATATCGTACATCCTTGACATAGGTATACCCGTCTCACGGGTGACCTCCGTAACCGTGGCGGCTCCCATTTTAACTAGGGCAGCATACACCTTCGCCTCGCTTCTCGACAAGCCAAACCAGCGCAGCTTCTCTACTAGTTCATCAATTGAAGACATCTTCCATCACGGCTAGAGTAAAATTGGACAGCCCTAAAAACATAGCGTGCGATTTTCCAAATTCCGCATCTTCCTAGAATCTTTCCAGCCTAACCCTGCTTCCCTCCAAGTAGGCTAATGTCTGAAACCAACCACTGAGGTCTCCAAGTTTTCTACGCAGCTCTTCTCGTATGCAGCTCTGCTCTAAGCTTAGAGGGCATACAGGGAGATGTAACAGCTCTGCTTCTTGATCATTGCACGCGTATCTTAAGCAGAGATCCTTCACGGGAAGCCTGCTTCTCTCTCCTATCAGATTAAATCTCCTTAAAATCTTGATAAGGTGCGTGTCTACTGGCAGAAGGCTGGGATCTCCCTTTGTAAAGAGCAGCGTTGAGTCAGCCACCTTGGGACCAACCCCGTAGCACTTCATAAGCAGCCTCCTAGCCTTAGCTGAGGGCTGGTCGAGAATGCTCTTCACTTCAAGCTCAGCGAAGCTTCTCAAGGTTTTCCTCAATTCAAAGAGCTGATAGCTGGTTCCCACAGCCTTCAAGTCCTCGCTTGACAGCTCCAGGAGTCTCTCCTCCACTCCTTGCGTCAACTCCCACAAGCCTCTCAGCCATTTCCTGGTGAAAACCTCCCATCGACTTCTCTTAGACAATACAACCGCCGTGAAAATCCAGTGGAAGTCTCTTGGTGAAATCGCCAATCTAACGCCGGGAAACTTGGAAGCCAGCTTCTCAGCAGCCTCCCTCACTTCAGCTGGCAGCGTCGAGACTCCATGCTCGAAGGGAGGGTGCCAAAGCC
>JAGHCH010000052.1 GCA_021160575.1 Thermoproteota archaeon
AGCCTTGGAGATCCACTTCGCCGCTGGACAGCAGGTAGTCCATGACGGGAGGGATGAGGCGATGGCTGCAGATGATGCTGAAATTCTCCGGGGGTCCCTGCAAGATTTCAGCTGCTGTGGAGGGAGCTGTGGTTTCAAAGCCTATCGCGAAGTGAACTATTTCTTTACGAGGGTTTTTTAGAGCCAGCTTTACAGAGTCTGCCACGCTATAGACAACGCGTATGTCTGCTCCTTGAGATCTAGCGTAGGCGAGAGAGAGCTTGCTGCCGGGGACTCTTAGGACATCTCCAAAGGTGGTGAGAATCACATCCTCATTGTCGAGAGCTAGCTGGGCGGCTAAGTCTATTTCGGAGGCAGGAGTGATGCACACTGGGCATCCGGGGCCAGCGCGCACTTCAACGCTTCCCGGGAGAAGGGAGCGCAGCCCGAAGTGGGTTATCGTCCATTCATGGGTGCCGCAGACGTGCATTATCTTGAGGGGCGGCAGCTTTGAGGCGAGGGATTTGATGGCTTCAGCCAGCTGGAGGGCATGCTCTCGATCTCTGTAGGCTGCTAGAAAGCTCATGTAGGGTTCACCCGGCTTCTTGAAGCTGCTCCGAGAGTTCCCTCCAGATTTCCAGGGTTTCTCTGGCTTCCTCCTCGTCTAGAACTGCTATTGCATACCCGGTGTGCACGAGGACATAGCTTCCCTCTCTAACCTCCTCTCGTTTCACAAGGAGAAGGGAGATTTCCCTCTTGACGCCTCCAAAGTCCACTACTGCACGATCTCCCTTAATCTCAAGAACCTTTGCGGGGACGGCGAGGCACATGGATGGCACCCTAACAGCATGCTTAAGAGAGAGATGAAGCGTCAAAAAAGGTTGCGGTGTTGAGGATGCAGATCCTCGCCCTCGCCGACATTCACGACAAGCTTTCAGCACTGACGGCCATACTGGAGGAGGCAGCTGACAAGGTTGACTTGATACTGGTTTCAGGGGATCTAACCCAGTATGGACCCATGGACAGGGTTAGAGAAGTCCTAGCAAAGCTGGAGGAAACAGGGAGGCCTTTCTTCTACGTCTTAGGCAACTGTGATCCTCGAGAGGCCTTGGATGGAGTTGACGGCTACGAGGATCGTTACCTGCACTTAAGGGAAGTTCAGTTTCGAGGGTTTACCTTGACTGGCTTTGGTGGATCAACTATTACGCCGTTTAACACACCAATAGAGTGGTCTGAGGAGCAGATTGAGGAGGCTCTCAGAGCACTTCATCTCTCATCTGAGAGAAGTATTTTGTTGACACACGAGCCGCCAGCTGATACAGAGCTAGACTTCACGAAGCTTGGAATGCATGTGGGAAGTAGGAGTCTTAGGCGCTTTGTGGAAGAAAAGCAGCCAGTGCTGCATCTCTGTGGACACATTCATGAGGCGAGGGGAAAGGATCAGATAGGAAAAACAGTCGTCGTAAACCCTGGGCCGGTGATGAGAGGATATTATGCCGTAATTGAGGTAGGTGAGAAGGTGGGGGTATCATTTGAGAGAATTTAGTGACAAGCTGAGGAAGCTTGAGAAGCTCTGCAGGGAGTTATATCCCAAAGATGATGTACATGGATGGGGGCATGTGGAAAGAGTACGTAAGCTTAGCAGGATGCTCGCGAGGAATCAGAAGGCGAATTTAGAAGCGCTGGAGGCTGCAGCGCTTTTGCATGACATTGGCAGAGGAAGCGAAAATCATGCGGAGGTCAGTGCTCAGAAGGCAGAGGAGATTTTGAGAAATTTAGGGTTTCCCGAGGAATTTATCGAGAAAGTTGTCGAAGCTGTACGAAGCCATAGCTTCAGCAGAGGGAGAGATCCCAGGAGCCTTGAGGCGAAGGTGCTCTCAGACGCGGATAAACTTGACGCCATGGGAGCAATAGGTGTTTTCAGGGCTGCAGCTTATGGTGATAGGATAGGTAGGGGAATAGACGGGCTGATTAAGCATGCTGAGGAGAAGCTGCTCAAGCTGCGGGATTTAATGTGCACTAAGACTGGAAGGGGGCTGGCCGAGAGGAGGCATAGATTTCTCGAGGAGTACTTGGAGGAGCTGAAGAGGGAGCTAGAGGAGATTGAGAAGGAGTTCTAGGTAGGACTTCCTTGTGAAGTTTCTCTCTGGGATTCCCAGCTTCTCTGCAATGTTCATGAGATAACGCTCAGCTTCCTCTATGCTGCTAAAGACTCCGGGAGCTGCTTCAAATTCTATGAAGCTACCTAAGTTCTCCACTTCATCCAAGTATATGATGGCGTGTTCGAGCTTGTATATTTGTCTAGTTTTCTTGACCTCGGTCACCTCTCTAAATCCAAGGGCTTTTAGAATGTCTAGTACCTCTGGCGAGGATATATCAACTGACAGCTCCTTTCGAGTTTTGCTCTGAGAGGAGAGTTTGGGTCCTTTGTATGTCAGCGTGAGCTTACCTTCAGCGAATCTGACGCGGAGAGCTTCATCCGTTGAGAAGAAATCCTTGCACGGATGGTTGAAGTATACATCTCGTTCGCTTGTATATTTTACAAAGGTGGCGCCAAGCATTGAAAGTTTAGCTTCAACTCCTTTAAGGTCATCAATTCTTGCCTTAAGTTCAACCTCTATCATCACCAGTCGACCCCTAGGAAAAATTTAAAGTGGCGTATTTAGCTGTAAGATTGCCGCTTAAAAAGCCGTGAGGTGCCGCTGTTGGCGGCTAAAGGAGATTTCCTGCTAGTGGACTATACCCTAAAGGACAAGGACACTGGAGAAGTTCTTGACACCACTTCGAGGGAGGTAGCTGAGAAAGCTGGTCTACGTCGTGATGTGGTGTATGAGCCAAAGCTAGTGATTCTAGGTGCTGGCTGGCTCATTAAGGGCTTAGAGGAAGCCCTTGAAGGGATGAAAGAGGGAGAGGAGAAAGAGCTAGAGATTCCTCCCGAGAAAGCCTATGGTGAGAGAGATCCCTCGAAGGTTAGAATCGTAGCTGCGCGAGAGCTTTCACGTAGAGGAATCACCCCTAGAGTGGGGACGCGGGTTGAGATTGATGGGCAGTTTGCTATTATAAGGCAAGTTGGAAGTGGCAGGGTCATCTTGGACTTCAACCACCCGCTGGCTGGGAGAACCTTGCTGGGTAACGTGAAAATAGTGAGAGTAGTGAAGGACACTACAGAGAAAATCAGGGAGCTTCTACACAGTAGGATACCGGGAGTGCCCAAGGAACTCTTCCAAATCACTTTGCTTGATGGCACAGCAGTAATAGAGATTCCCGAAGAGGCTAGAACTCTTGAAGGACTACCCTTTGTGAAGAGGGGAGTTGTTAGGAGTATTGAGCAGTATATTCCAGAGATCTACACAGTGCAGTTCACCGAAACCTATGTGATCAAGAAGCCGGAGCCTCCCAAGAAGGAGGAAGGGAAGAAGGCTGAAGAGAAGTCAGCTGAGGAGAAGAAAAACTCCTAGAAGAGCTGCTAAGAAGAAATTCTCAAAAGAGTAGCTTCCACGAGCTGTTTCCCACAAGGTAGTGCATCCAACTTATTCCACAGTTCCAGCACCTTACATTTATCGCCGCTCTTCAAACCTTGAGGTCTGCAGAGAGGGTAGTACTTGCATAGAAGGTTGTTGCACTCTTGGGGCTCGAAGGTGATTACTGCTGACTGGATTGCCAGCTTTACTGGGATTAGCGCTCTGACAGGGGCTTCCCGCACTTCAACAACTCGAACACCTTCTTCATGGATTTTGCAGCGGTGCTTCTTTTCTCGCAAAGATGTAACTTCATAGAGTCTGCCCTTTTCCAGTCTGCCAGCGCATGCTTTCAGCAATGGGCAAGAGAAGCACTCTGCTGCTGGCCCTTCATGTATGAATCGAAAGCCCTTTTTGGCATACTTCTCGTAGATCAACGCCACTATGACGTCCTTCGACGTCTGCCTTCACCTCTCTATGACCCCGGTGTTTACAGCAAGGCGTTCAGCCGCCTCCCTTGTCAACCCCTTGTCTCCTAGTATCGTGTAACGATCCGGCCTAATTTTATGGGCGATGGTCAACGCTTCAATGACCGCGTCGTCGGAGACTCCTAGCTCTTTGGCTGTGGTAGGAGCGCCAAGCGCTTGGAGAGCTTCCTTAACTCGCTTCCAGTCTCCTCCGTGTAAATACATCATCATGATAGTGCCTACCCCAACTTGCTCCCCATGTAGAGCTGGCTTTGAGGCTACCATGTCCAAGGCGTGGCTGAAGAGGTGCTCGGAGCCGCTGCAGGGGCGGCTGCTGCCAGCGATGCACATGGCGTAGCCACAGCTGATGAGAGCTTCGACCACCATGCGAATCTCTTCTTCTCCTCCTCTCCGAAGGATTTCTGCGTGTGTTTGAATGATCTTGGCTGCTAGAAGGGCTAGAGCTGCTGAGTAGCCGCCGTAGTATTCTCCTCGTAGCCTATGGGCTAGGCGCCAATCTCTCACAGCGGTGAGCTTGCCTATGATGTCGCCGCACCCGCTTATGAAGAGCCTTCTGGGAGCAGCTGCTATGACGCTGATGTCTGCAATTATGGCAGCGGGAGGGGCAACCCCTATGGAGGCTTTCCCCCTTTCATCTAAGATTGAAGCTCTTGGAGAGGCTATGCCGTCATGTGACGCTGAAGTGGGTGCGCTGATAAAAGGAGCACTCAGCCGGTGGGCAGCTACCTTAGCCACGTCTATGACTTTTCCTCCTCCAACCCCGGCTATGAGCTCCGCCTTCATTTTAGAGGCATATTCCACTACCTTGGAGACCTCTTCCGAAGTTGATTGCTCCACAAAGAGCAGTTCGGTGGAGAAACCTGCTGATGAAAGGGAGTCATAGGCGATTTCTCCGAACTTCTTCGTTGAAGAGGAGCCAGTTACCAGTAAGGCTTTACAGGGCTTGAAGCCAGCTCTAGACACAACCTCACCAAACATCTTCAAGACATCCTTACCAATGGCGACGAAGCGTGGTAAGCGTATTTCATGGAATTCTGTGAAGTGCATCTCAGCACAGCAAGCCTCCTTGAATCAGCGTTAATCAAACTCTTTCAGCAAAAACCTTTAAATATACGCCTTACGGCTACTCTACCCGGCATAGAAGCCTTATTTCTCTCGAGTATCTGGAGGTTCAAATGTTGTATTTCAGCGCCTTCGAAGAGGAGACCACTAGGCTTAAGGACAGCCTAAAGAAGCTTCACACAGGCACGACCACTGTGGGAGTCTCCTGTACTGATGGAGTAGTCTTAGCTACAGACAGGAGAGTCACTTCAGGAATCTACATAGCGCATAAGCGCGGCAGGAAAATCGTAAAGCTTGATGATAGAATAGCAGTGACCATAGCGGGATTGGTGGCAGATGCCCAGATGATTACGGACTATCTGCGCGCTCAGCTCAGGATCATGAAGTACTCTGGTCAGAAAATCTCCGTGAAGGCTATAGCCACCTTAGCATCAAATATCCTTTTTAATGGTAGACTTTCACCATTCATTGTGCAGTTCATCGTGGCAGGCATAGATGAAGAGGGAGCGCACATCTATGCTCTAGATTGGTTTGGCACTTTAACTAGGGAGAAGTACATTGCCACGGGATCTGGCTCTCCTTACGCGCTTGGCGTGCTTGAGAGCGGATATCGCCCCGATTTAACAGTTGAAGAGGCGCTTCCAATGGTCCTCAAGGCTGTGAAAGCTGCTATGAGCAGGGATCCGGGCAGTGGAGAGGGAGTAGATGTTGTGGTTATTACGAAGGAGGGTGTTCGCGAGCTATCTGACCAAGAGATCTCCAAGCTGATGGGGTAGCGCTCAACACGGATAGAGGCGAGAAAAACAGATGCGGGGAAACTCCGATCCAGTGAATACGTATTCGATGGTAAGGGAAGCCATACTGAGTAGAGTGCCTAGAGAGGCGAAGGTCACACAAATAGAGTTTGAGGGGCCGACCATCACTATCTACGCGGAAAACCCGGGGGTCCTCTTGGAGAGGAGCGATGTTATCAAGCAGGTCGTGAAGACTATAAAGAAAAGGATCGTGGTTAGAGCTGATCCCAAAGCCCGAAAGCCTCAGGAAGAGGCGGAAGTTATAATTAGAGAGATCGTCCCAAGAGAGGCGGAGATCACCGACATTTTCTTTGATGATGGATTGGGAGAAGTTGTTATTCAAGCCAAGAAGCCAGGCTTAGTAATAGGGAAGGGAGGGCAGACCCTTAGAGCCATAGCCTTTGAAACTGGCTGGAGACCCACCGTGGTTAGAACCCCTCCACTCCAATCTAAGATCTTGTCGCAAATCCTCTCTTACGAGAAGAATAAGAGCAACTACCGCGTCGAATTCTTGAGAAGAATCGGGCACAGAATTCATAGACCGCAAGTCTTCAAGAACGATATGGTAACCATCTCCGCGCTAGGCGGCTTTAGGGAAGTTGGCAGAAGCGCGATTCTCGTGCAGACAGCAGAGAGCAGCGTCCTCCTGGATTGTGGCATCCGCCCAGGAGCGCAAAGCCTCATTGAGGAGTTCCCAAGGCTGGATCTATCCGACTTAGATCTAAGTCAGCTCGACGCAGTGGTAGTCACCCATGCCCACCTCGATCACTGCGGACTGGTACCGCTGCTCTTTAAGTACGGATATGAAGGACCCGTCTATACGACGCGCCCCACTAAGGCGCTCATGACTTTGCTGCAGCTGGACTACCTCGATGTATGCAGCAAGGAGGGAAGGGAGCCGCCCTACGGCCTTAAAGAGGTTAAGAAGCAACTTCTTCACACTATACCTCTAGACTATGGAGAGGTAACCGATATCGCTCCAGACATCAGGCTTACTCTACATAATGCAGGACATATACTTGGCTCGGCGATCGTGCACCTTCACATAGGGGAAGGCTTGCACAACATTGTCTACACGGGGGACTTCAAGTATGCTAGAACCAGGCTTCTAGAACCTGCAGTGGCCACCTTCCCGAGGGTGGAGACTCTCATTATAGAGAGCACTTACGGCGGACCTAAGGATGTAATGCCTCCACGAGATGAAACCGAGAGATTGTTGGTGCAGATCATTAAGCAGACCATAGAGAGAAAGGGGAAAGTGCTAATTCCGGTGCTTGCTGTAGGTAGGGCACAAGAGATAATGCTGGTTTTAGAGGAGGCTATTAGAAATGGACAGTTGCCCCCGATACCGATTTACGTTGAAGGGATGCTCCAAGAAGTCACAGCCATCCACACAGCATATCCAGAGGAATTGGCTTCGGAGCTGCGCAATGCCATCTTCCACCATGGAGAAAACCCATTCCTCTCAGAGCACATCATAAACGTCAACGGTAAGCACGCCAGACCAGAAATCGTAGAAGGCGAGCCCTGCGTCATCATGAGCACGTCAGGCATGCTGACTGGAGGGCCTGCAGTGGAGTACTTCAAGTACTTAGCACCAGATCCCAAGAATACCATAGTGTTCGTTTCATACCAGATTGAGGGCACCATGGGAAGAGCTCTGCTACGAGGAGTTAGGGAGTTCACCTTAATGGATAGCATGGGCAGGATGGAAGTTGTCAAGGTAGAGTGCGAAGTAAAGAGTGTGGAGGGCTTCAGCGGGCACAGCGATAGAAAGCAGCTTCTAAGGTTCCTTAGCAGGATAACGCCCAAGCCGCAGCAAGTGATCGTAGCACACGGCGAGGAATCCAAGTCCTTAGCTCTAGCTGAAACCATAAGAAGGTACTTCCACGTGGAGACCTACGTGCCCAGAGTCGGCGATAGGTACCGGGTCAAATAGATGGCTTCTCCTCAGTGAACTTCCAAACTCTATCCCCAACATAGTGTAGATTGCGGATTACCTTACCCCTCCTAGGACTTAGGAAGTTTTCACAGCTTCTCAAGGCGATTCCCACGGAGAGCCGCTTGCCATGCCGCTCATCTACTACGACCACTACATCCCCTTCAGAGAAGGAGCCAGCGTAGGAAACCACACCGGGAGCCATGACATCAGCGCCGTTGACTACATGCGAGACTGCGCCCATGTCAACGACCACTCGAGGAACTCCCTCAAAGAGGGAATCAGGGGCTCTAAGGGAGGGAAGCAGCCTACCCTCAATTTGAAGCAGCAAAGGGGCGCCATTAATGTAGTAAAGAAGCTCTCCAGAGGAAAACTCGACTACGGTCACTCTAGGTTTCCCTAGAGCCAGCTTGGAGAAGCCCGTGTAGAGGGCTTGAACCTCTTGTAGGAACTTCTTGAGATCCCTTGAGCTTAAGGGATGGCTGCGTTTAACGTGAAAAGGCAAGGCATAGCCCCCGATAGTTTTAAATCGCCTCCAATCTTTAAGCGAAATACGCGGATTAAAGTTTGTGGACGGTTGCTGGCCATGGGCGAGGCAGAAGCTACTGCAATGCTCACAGAATCTCTAGGAAAGCTTGTGTTGGTAAAGCTGAAAGGCGGAAGAGAGGTCAGAGGAATTCTCAGAAGCTTCGACCAGCACCTCAACATAGTGCTGGAAAACGCGGAGGAACTCTTCCCAGATAAGGATCCAAGGAGCCTCGGCACCATCATAGTTAGAGGAGATAACGTAGTGATAGTATCCCCAGTGAGCAGGTGATGCAGCTATGGTGAAGGGAACCACCAGTTTTGGCCGTCATAGCAGAGGGAAGACCCACATCAGGTGTAGAAGATGCGGTAGACACGCCTACCACGTACGGAAGAAGCAGTGCGCAGCTTGCGGCTATGGAAGGAGCAGCAAGCTCAAGAAGCCATTAAGGTTGATTTTAAGCAAACCCGTATCTCCAAGAAGCAAAGGATAAAAAGAAGCCCTTAACTCCTCAAATTTTGAGAGGAGGGCCGGTAGATCAGCTGGCAGATCGCCTGCTTGGCATGCAGGAGGTCCCGGGTTCAAGTCCCGGCCGGTCCACCACCCT
>JAGHCH010000094.1 GCA_021160575.1 Thermoproteota archaeon
ACTTCAAGTAGAGCCTATAGTAGGCGGCGTCTCCGGTCAACCATAAGCCGTTGGTGGCTAAGATGATCACGAAGCCTCCCGCAAGGGCGTATCCCTTCATCTCCCCGGCTACTAGGATGTTGAAGAGTATGAGGAGGGTGAGTGGGGGCGTGAGGTATGCTGCGATCCACAGGGGGTTCCTTACAGCAGCTATTACCCCGTTAAGCCAGGCGAAAGCTAGGGCTCCCCGCAGCTGCGAGTAGAGGCTCCAAGGGCTACTGCTCTTCAATTCTCACACCTCCAGTCAGCACTATGAAGGCATCCTCCAAGCTCACCTTGGCCACCTTGGCTCTCGCCCCCCTTCTCACAGCCTCAGCTGCCAGCTCCTCGGCTCCTCTTCCACTGGTGTAGACGGCGTGCATAACCCCGAACCTGTAGACTTGACCGTAGCTCTTCAGCTCTTCCAAGGTGAAGCCGTCTTCAACATCCACTCGATGGCTTGCCCCAACCTTTGAGATCAGCTCTTGAGGTGTTCCCTCGGCAGCTATTCTCCCTTGCTCGATAATCACCACTTTATCTCCTAGATACTCTGCCTCCTCCATGTAGTGAGTGGTGAGGAGGATGCTGTGTCCCCTTCGCTTTAAGGCCCCTATGGAAGCCCAGATGCTCCTCCTGCTGTGGGGGTCTAAGCCCAGTGTGGGTTCGTCGAGGAAGAGCACCTCCGCATCGGTAGCCAAAGCCATTGCCAAGAGTACTTTTTGCCTCATCCCTCCACTCAGCTTGTATATTGGAGTCTTCCTCCACTCCCAGAGTTCCAGCAGCTCCAAGGCTTCTCGAGCAGCCTTTTTAGCCTCTGAGAAGCTGTAGCCCCTCATCACGAGGTAGGTGGTTACCAGCTCCTCAGGCGTCGGGAAGTCTAGGGGTCTCCCCTCTTGAGGCATGAGCCCTATCCTCTCCTTTACCTTCCACTGCTCAGCTACTACATCCAAGCCAAGGATTCTCACGACGCCGGAGGTAGGCAGGAGAAGTGTTGCCGCAATCTTAATGAATGTGGTCTTGCCAGCGCCATTTCTGCCGAGGAGGCAGGTCACCGCTCTATAAGGTGCATTGAAGGAGGCTCGATCCAGCGCCTTCACGCGTCCCTCGTAGACCTTGGAGACTTCTAGAGCCTCCACCGCCAGCACCGCAGCTTCTCCCCCAGCCATCCACTAGAAGTCGACGCTTCCCTAAAGGTATATCTATCATCTATAGTCCACAATCATATGCGCGGGTGTGCGCCATGGTATACAAGGTTGGGGACTTCATGACCAAAGACGTGCTCATAGTGGATCCAGAGGCCACAGTCTTCGAAGCTGCCAAGAAGATGGTCGAGAAGGATATTGGCAGCCTAGTTGTACGAGGCGAGAAGGGCGAGCTGGGCATCATTACTGAGAGGGATATTCTCAGGCGCGTTGTAGCTGAAGAGAAGGATCCTCGGAAGGTAAAGGTTAGAGAAATTATGTCCTCCCCCGTGATCACCTGCACCCCTGAAACCACTATTGATGAGGCTGCTGCGCTGATGGCTATGGGAAGGGTGAGGCGCCTACCCGTCGTGGATAACGATAAGGTCGTGGGCATCATAACGGCCTATGATGTTGCCAGAGCTAGAAAGGTTGAAATGGAGAAGAGCTACTCTATATTCCTCGACATCCTCAAATAGCTGCTTACTCCTCAAACCTATTCTACCACACCTCCTAAACCGTGGGATCCTTCTACACCTCAAGACGTGGGAGAGTGCTTACCTAAAATGCAGCTAAGCGTGGTTCAAGAGACTGTACAGAGGCGCTCGCAGCAAATAGTCGATCTTCTTCGGCGGCTCATCAAGGTGGAGAGCTATAATCCTCCAGGCAACGAGGATAGGGTGGCTGAAGTCGTAGCTGAAGAGCTAGAGGAGCATGGAATTCCCTACAAGCTCCTCTACTCCGACGAGCATAGAGCCAACATCGTTGCACGGATTAAGTTTGGGGGAAGCCGGGCGAGGCTGCTCTTCTGCGGGCACATGGACACGGTGCCCCCCGGAGACCTAGATAAGTGGAGGTATCATCCTCTCTCAGCCGAGCTTGAAGGTGGGAGGGTCTACGGTAGAGGATCCGCTGATATGAAGTCGGGACTGGCAGCCATAGTCACCGTGGCAGCTCTCCTAGCAGACAGCGAGGTTCTCTCAGCTAACCTTGAGGGGGAGCTCCTTCTAGCCGTGGTGGCTGACGAGGAAATGGGCAGTGAATACGGCATGAAGTTCCTAGTGGAGAAGATCCCGCAGGAACTTAGAGCAGACTACGCCATCATAGCTGAGCCCTCTGGCTCCCGGAAGATCGGTAAGACTATTGTAATAGGCGAGAAGGGCGACTACGCCGTGAACATCACCTTCCATGGAAGGCAAGCCCACTCCAGCACCCCCTTCTTGGGGGATAACGCGGTTGAAAAAGCCTGCAAATTCGCGGCGAACCTCCACAAACTTAAGCTGAGAAGTGTTAAGTCTCCCATAACGAAGCTCGAATATGCCAAGCAGCTCGCGGGGAGGATGGGCTGGCTGGCCATGATCAAGTCCTCCCTCAAGAGAGGTGAGGGTACCTCCTCAATGCTGAAGGCTTTAACGGAGCCTGTGATCTCTGCAACCATGATTCACGGAGGCTTCAAGTCAAATGTCATTCCTGAGAGGTGCACTGTAACCGTGGACTTCCGGGTGCTCCCGGGTCATACAGAGCGCGACGTCGTTGAAGCTGTAAGGGAGTTGGCTTCAAAGCTGGGTCTAGGCGAGCCATCCTTAGAGTTTGAAGTCAAGGTTGAGCCCTCCCTGCTAAAGGGCGGGGAGATTCTGGTTGAAAGGTTGACTAGCCTCGTAGAGCGCATTTACGGTGAGGCGCCGTTGAAGGTACTGATGCCTGGAGCCTCTGATGCCCGTTTCCTCAGAAACCAGCTTGGCGTGCCCACAGTGCAGTTTGGACCCGGTGATGCTGAAGCTGCCCATGCTATCGACGAATATGTCGAGGTAGATGACCTCTTAAAGGCCACTCAAGTCTACTTAGCGCTGGCAAAATCCCTTTTAACTGGAGAGCAGTCAGCAAACTCAAAATCACCGCTAAAGTGAAGCTGTTACATGGAATTATGCTTCCAGTTTTACCCGATCCTCTTCCCTTCTATCGCCCTCTTCAAGAACTCCACATCCCTAACTGGTACCAAGCTCTTTTGAGGCAATATCTTTTTAATGTTGAACCCTTACTCACGAAGCTTCTGAAAACATGTAGGCTGAAAGGTGCAGTGGCTTGAACAGGTTCCTCCGAGTGCTTTCAGCCAAGTTGAAGGGTAGGAAGATAGGGCTAAGCCACGTGGGAGACGCTGATGGAATAGTCTGCGGTGCTCTTTTCCTCAGAGCACACCCTGAAGCATTGCTCCTCCTTGTTGATCCATGGGAAATCAAGGACAGATGGAGCTGCTGGCTCAACTGGTTCACATGGGACTATGTCGCAGACTTGCCATCGCCTCGAAAGGCAATCCTGCGGGTCGACCACCACAAAAGCAACCCTCCAAGGGCTAGAGTAGAGTTCTACGATCCGTCAGCCCCTTCAGCAGCTGTTCTAGCCCTCAAGGCGCTACACTTAGAGGACGATGAGATCTCTAATGCCCTCACCAAGCTCGCCACCGAGTGTGACACCGCCAAGATAGAGTCCCCTGAAGCTTGGGATCTCAACGACGCCGTCAAGGGGAGCCCTGATGAAGAGCGGATCAAGCTTGCCCGCTGGCTTGCTCAAGAGGGTGTTCAAGCTCTTAAAAAGCCTGAGGTCCAGCAGTGGATAGAAGTGAATAGAGCTAGGAGGGCTAGGACAGCTGCGCTAGCAGACAAGATTCCAGTTAGCGAGCTCGTCTTCATCAAGCTCCCAAACGAGTCGCAGATCTCCGTGAGAAACCACATGATCACCTTGGAGAGAAGGGGGGCAAAGTTCACTTGCGTGATCACTCCCCGCGGAAAGCGCTTCAAGATGCATCTTGGCTGTAAGGAGGATAGCGGCTACGACTGCTCGGAGATTGCCAAGGTCCTTGGAGGGGGAGGGCATCCCTATGCTTCGGGAGCTAC
>JAGHCH010000007.1 GCA_021160575.1 Thermoproteota archaeon
CTCCAATGCGGAGCAGACGGCTACTACGCTGATCCACTCACCCACCTCAACTACACTACCAAAGCCTACATCGAAGCAGCGCGAACCATTCACGCCCTTGCCCACGAGCTATGCGAAGGCAGATTAACGGTCCTCGGCGGAGGAGGCTACAGCATTAAGGACACTGCCCGCATATGGACCATTGTCACGGCCATAATTCTAGGAGACCGTCAAGTTCCCTCGCGGCTAGAGGACAAAACCTCCACGAGGAGCAGCACCTCCATAATGGCTGAAGTATCTCTCACTGTTGAGTCAGCTCTCAATAACTCATTTACAACGCTAGAAAAATCCCCGCCATCCAGCCAGAAACCTTGATTAGAATGTCTTCTTCTCTCCTATTAGTGATGATGAGTGAAAACCCGCCGGGACCTGATTTCGTGATGAAAGGAGGCGAAGCTGAACTACCCTAAAGGCTTCTCCATAAAGTTGCTGCCTCTAACCTTCCTAAAGCCCAGCTTTCTGAAGTAGCCTCTCACACCAACTCCCGGCAGCACCGTTATCCTCTTCAAGCCAAACCTCTCCACAGTGATTTCCTCGGCTTTCTCAACAAGTCTTCTTCCAAGCCCCCTATGTTGCCATGCATCCTTCCATTTTTCACCAACTGGCACTTGAGGGCCATAAATGTGAAGTTCCCGGATAACAGCGGCTCCTTTAACCTCTCTCCTATGCGCCTTCTCCGATGGATATCTAAGCCTAAGGAATCCCAACAGCACATCTCTCTTGAGGTCTTCAAAGGCTAGAAATACCTCAACTCCACCTCCAGCCTCATACTCCTCAACGGTCAGCTCGGGTCTAAGCCCCGATAGATCCTCTCCCCTAGCATAAAGCCTGCCTACCTCACGGCATCTAATGCATCTACACTTCACTTCCCTTGCCCTAGCGAAAGCATCCACTATCTCGCGAAGATTACTCTTCTTCACGCCAGCCTCTATAACGTCGGCTGGCACATCCCTCTGAATTCTCGAAACCCTAACCCACTTGGGAAGGTAGCGGCGGGCCTTTGCAATGAGCTCTGCAGCAGCTTCATCGCTTAAGGGACTATACTCTCCCTTCAGCCACATGTCGTAGAGCTTGGTTCCCTTAATCACCAAGGTGGGGTAGATCTTCAAGTAATCCGGCTTGAAATCTGGGTTCTCAAAGATCTCTTTAAACACCTCGAGATCTCTATCCAAGTCGCTTCCTGGCAGTCCCGGCATGATGTGGTAGCCTACCTTCAAGCCTGAGTCGCGTAGAATTCGAGTGGCTTCTACAGTATCCTTAACGGTGTGCCCTCTCTCCAGCCTAGCCAATATATCCTCATGTATCGTCTGCACTCCAACTTCAACAAGTGTTCCGCCCAGCCAAATCATCCTGTCGACTTGCTGCTTCCTAGCCCAGTCTGGGCGCGTTTCAAAGGTTACTCCTATGCAGCGGATTTCTGCTTCTTCATTTCTCCTCTGAGCTTCCTCTAGGTAGACCCATCCACTTCTCCTTGGTTTTGGGTACCTGTTCATGGCTTCATAGCATTGAGTCATGAACCACTCTTGGTAGTCAAGCGGCATAGCTGGAAAGGTTCCACCCATCACTATCAAGTGAACCTTGGAGGGCTTGTGACCTATTGAGAAGTACTGTCTCAATCTAGCTTGCACTTGGAGGAATGGGTCGTAGCCGCACTGCATAGCTCTAAGGAGCGCTGGCTCTCTGCCATAGTAGCTCTGAGGCGTTCCATAGTCCACCCCTCCAGGGCAGTACATGCACTTGCCGTGGGGGCATGGATAGGGTTTAGACATAACCGCCACTACTGAAATCCCCGAAGCCATTCGAACAGGCTTCTTAACCTGCGCTGCCAGCATGGCTGTCAAGGCTTCACCGCCACTGCTACGTGATTCTCACTGAAGATCGGGTCTTTAAACTTAGTACCGTAAATTCTCTTAACCTTGAAGCCTGCTTCTTCGAGAAGCTCCTTCAGCTCTGCTCTTCGAAAGAGGTGGTAAAACCTCCTGAAGGTTCTCCCCTTGAGGCTCCTCCAGGGAACATAGAGATCTCCGAACTCCCATACTCTACCCAGCAGCTTGTCCAAGAGCAGCTTAGGCAGCTTCATCAAGAAGCGCAGCTGGAGGATGGTCCACACGCTCACAACTATGGTGCCTTCTCTCTTCATCACTCTAAAGTGCTCTTTAAGGCATTCAAGTCTGAGCTTGCTGGTGGGAATGTGGTGGAGGGATGCTAGCATTAGCACTCCATCAAAGATTCCATCTCTAAAGGGCAAGTGGAGCATATCACACGCCACTACGTGAACTCTCTTCAAATCCCCTCTCCACTCCGCATACTTCAAAGCCTCTTTCAACATGTTGGGAGCCAGATCTATCCCCACCACCTCCACTCCGCTCTTCGATAGGTAAACTAGATGCCTACCCGAGCCGCAGCCAGAATCCAGTACTAGCTTTGCTTCAAGGAGGAGGTCCGCTTCCCTCCAAGGCTTCCTCCGCTTGCCACTGTATTCACCGGCTATCTGATCGAAGATCTCCTTCAGCTCCCTGAACACTTTCACTGGATCTTTAGAAGGCTTGCTTAATGGCTTCATCGCTCCCTCACACTACCCAGACCCAGGGGAAGATGGAAAATGTCCCCTGGCGCAGTATTGTGCAGCTCATTGCTCAGCCAAGATATACTCTAAGCCTCCCATCCTTAAACTCTTCACACTAAGCTCTTTAAAATCCAGCCAGCTATCTCCTCAAAGCCTTCCCCATACTCCCTCGAAGCAACATAGTGCGCTATCTGCTTCAGCTCCAGCGGAGCATTTCCAACCACAGCTCTCCAACCAGCTGCCTCAAGCATTGGCTGGTCAACGGCGCTATCCCCCACCGCCACGATGTACTCTGCTCTAATGCCCGCCATGGCCGCCGCCTTGAGCAAGCCCTTCCCCTTATCCACCTCTGCGTCGATGAGGTGGTAGGCATAGCCGCTATCCAAGAGCTTCACACTTGATGGCAGCAATGGAAGCATCTCCTCAACTGGCAGACTCCTCTTGATGGCTAAATCCACGTACCTGTACCGGTTGCTCCAGCTCTCCTCAATGCGCTCGCCGAACTTCTCTTTCAGCAACTTCAAGGCTGCTTCAGCCAGGCTCCTACTGCCTAGACGCTTCAACACCCCCCTATACTCGACAACGCCTCCATTCTCGGCTACTACGGGTCCAGAAGTCCCTATGTAGCGCTTCAAGGTCTTAACCACGCAAAGCGCATTTCCGGATATTAGAATAGTCATGATTCCTTGCTCCTCTAGCCTTCTGAGAGCCTCTACCGCTCTACACGAGAGCCTTCCTTCAGCATCGGTTATCGTGCCATCTATGTCGCAGGCAACCGCCTTAATGGGCACTCCAAGCACCTCGGGAGAGGTGGAGTTAAATCACTCCTCAGCTTACGAGTGTTAAAGGATTTTCCTAGGTGGAGGTCTTGACTAAGCTCACGGTGCTCGGCTCCGGGAGGGAAGTTGGCAGAAGTTGTCTCCAACTGGATGTCGAGGGAAGGCGGGTTCTCCTCGACTGCGGCATCCAAGCCGGGCAGTTTGGAAGAAGCTCCCTTCCTCTAATCCATGAAAAGCTAGCCTCCAGCATAGACGCAGTTTTAGTGACCCACGCCCACCTAGACCACAGCGCAGCTCTTCCCCGGCTCTTGAGGATGGGCTTCAAAGGACGGATTTTCATGACTCTTCCAACCATGGCACTGGCAAACCTTCTCTGGCAAGATGAGCTCAGCCTCATGGAGAGGGAGTGGCCTCCAGAGGAGAGGCTGTGGGGCTCTCAAGAGATGAGCCTCACCCTATCTAGCACAACCGCCACAACATATCATGAGGAGTTTCAGTTCAATGGTCTGCGCTTCAACTTCCACAACGCTGGACACATCCTCGGCTCAGCCATGATAGAGGTGAAGACCCCCGGCTTCCGGCTCGTCTACACAGGAGACCTAGGCTCTAAGTCAAACCACCTACGCTACTGGAGGGCTTCAGACATAGCGTACCCAGATGTCTTGATCCTCGAGTCCACCTATGGAGGAGTTAACAGAAGGAGCAGAGGGGATCTCGAAAGAGAATTCGTGGAGAAGGCGAGGGCAGTCCTCGAAAATGGAGGTAAAGTGCTCATTCCCGTGTTCTCCGTCGGAAAGGCTCAAGAGCTGCTCAAGCTGCTAAAAGACCGTTGGAGGAGCCTCCCCAAGGTCAAGGTAATCTTAGAGGGCATGGCGATCAACGCTCTGAAGATCTACGAGCAGTTTCTCATCTACATGGATGAAGGAGTTCGACGCGCCTTCCTCTTCAACGCTGTCAATCCCTTTAAGTGGGAAGATCTCGCCTTCCCTGCAGCTCTTGGAGAGCGCAAGAGACTCGTCGAGTCGAGGGAGCCAGCCATCATCTTAGCACCCTCTGGAATGCTACGAGGAGGCTGGAGCCTCTGGTACTTCCTTCATCTCGCCCAAAACCCTGAAAACATGGTGGTTTTAGTGGGCTTCATGGCTGAGGGAACCATTGGACACGCCTTACTCAATGGAGTGAAGCAGTTCAAGGTGAGGGATATAATCTCCGGGGAGGAGCGAGATGTAGATGTAAAGGCTCAAATCTACCACTTCGAGCTCTCCACCCACGCTATGCACAGCGAGCTCTGCAACTTTGTGGCGCAGATGAAGCCGGAGAAGCTTGTGCTGGTGCATGGAACCCTTGAATCCGCCTTGAAGCTGGCCTCCTCGGTGGAGGATCACGCTGGAGAGATCATCATCCCTGAGAATGGGGCACAACTAGATCTAGAGCATCGAAAAGTGGAAACTGTGATACCAGTCAAAGTGGAGATCCCAATCGGCGATAAGATAGCCGTGGTGCTCCCACGAGGTTTCCCCCTGCTGGTGAAGTTCAACGGTAAGGAAAAGTTCCTCAAAGCAGAGGACCTATACTCCCTCTTAAAGCAGCCTAGGAGTAAATGCTAAGCCACTTCGTGTAGCTGCTGCTCAGCCTCCTCAAAGCTGATGAAAAGTTCCTACTCAAAAAGTACTTTCCCTCAGCCTCTCTATATTCAAGTAAGCCCAGGGGTATCAAGTACTCGTTGATTACCTTGTAAGCCGCGCTCCTCCTGCGCTTGCCCAGCCTCCTATTGATGAATCGAGAGAGCTCCGTTGAAGAAACCCATGGTGGGATTCTTCCCTCTTCGGTACCCTTAGACCTAATGAACTCGAGGATTATTCTGGCAATTTCGCCATAGGACTCGGCGCTAGTGAAGACAACCGATAGTATCTCTCTGATGCCCATGTTGGTGGTGATCTCGGAGGCATTAAAGAACATCAAGCCCCTGCGTTTCTTTTTTCCTTTAATCCTCCTTCTAGGCAAGTGGAAAACCCCGGCTAGCTTTAAGCCTTGAAGTTGAATAAGCTTTCCGCCATGATAACTCTTTAGGAGAACACCTTGAAAAGTAACATTTTTCAGTGGGCATCCGAATATTATATGCAGAAGTCTTTATGGCAGGGCTCAGCTGTGAGAGCGCACCGACATCCAAGCAGAGAGCTTTCCCCGCAAGTTGAAGTGGAGCGCATTATCCTAGAGGCTGCTGAAAAGATAGCAGACCTCTTCATGGACCCCATAACCTCCTCTAAGCCCCTAGCAGCTTCAATAGACCTTTGGAGCTTAGAAACAGCCCTCAGTCACATCATAAGCGACGCCGCTCAATCCCTAAACTTCGTTAACCCAGATCAAGCTTCGCGGTTCATCTATGAGTTCAGACGCAAGAAGGTAACTATAGTCGACGACCTCGTCAGCTTGTTCATCAACACCATTAGGGACGCCGCTAGAAACATGGTGAAAATAGACTTCTCAAGCCCTAGACTAATGATAGTTGAAGTAGACTCCTCCTTCACGGGGCTTAAAGCTGTGAGAAAGGAGTTTATCCAAGTGATCTACGACGTTCTGAGACAATTTCTCCTCTAATCTCAGATTCTCAGCTTGAAGTTTTCCTTCACTATGTTGAGAGCTATGCTGGTTACCGTTCTCTTTATGTGAGGCAGCTTCAGAACGCTCTTGATGAAATTATTCAGCTCCTCCCTAGTCCTAAACCTCGCTATCACTAGAATGTCGAAATCTCCTGTGATGTCGTAAACACCACAGACCTCTCTATGCTTAGCTATCTCTCGTTCTACTTCAACAATGTGTGCTCCATCAACTTGCATCAAGATCAACGCCGTCAGCTCAAAGCCCAACTTGTAGGGATCCAGAAGCGTGGTATACCCCCTAATGATGCCAAGACTTTCCAGCTTCTTAATCC
>JAGHCH010000013.1 GCA_021160575.1 Thermoproteota archaeon
CATTGCAAGTCCTAAAGCTAGGCCTTTGTTATTGGCAGTTGCTAGCTCCCTGACTCACGCGTCTAATGTTGTGGCTATTGAGGCTAGCGTCTTTCTGAAGGAGTTGGAAGTGTATCAAGCCTTTAGCCTAGCTATGCTCTTCCTATTTTCGGCAGCTCTCTTCTTGCTCTTTGCCCCGGAAACTGTTCCGGCTTCTATTCTTGAGGAGAGGCGGGCTGAGCAGTATGTTTCCAAGGCTTTGAAGATCAAGGAAAAATATGAGAGGAAGAGACGGCGTTGACTACTCTATTTTTGCTGCTATTTCCTTGATGGCTTTGGTGAAGGGGTGTCTGGGGTAGTGGTGGGCAAAGATTCTCGATCTCCTATACTTGGTGAGTTCGCAGACGCAGGGTAGTACTCCCACTATGGGCTCCATGAACATCCTCTGCATGGTTTCCACAAGTTTCTTCTTCTCGGAGCCCGGGCCAGCTTCCGGCCCTACAACTTTGTTGATCACTATCATGGATTTTCTCTCAAAGATGTTGTAGAGTTCCTTGATCATCCTCCGCGTGCCATCCATATCGGAGTCGTCAAGCGTGATTACAACTAGGGCTAGATCTGACACTACTATGGCGTTTATAGAGGAGTAGTGTATTCCCGGGCTGGTGTCTATGATGCAGTAGTCGTAGCCCAGCTCGTCGAAGAGCCTATCCTTCATGGCGAAGAGCCTTCGAAGGGCGTCCATCTCCCACTTTCTAGTCTTGATGAGCATCTCCCTGATGGCTTCGGTGGAGGGATCCGCCAAGGCTACCTTGAGCTCCCCGCCAGTATGCTTCACGAGGTGGGAGGCGTCGTAGAAGGTGTCCTCTAGGTCGCATTCCCCGTTCAGATAGTTGTTGAAGTACTTCTTCACCTTCGGGAATTCGAAGGCTACTACTAGGGTTGGAGCTCTGAAGTCCATGTCCACTAACAGTACCTTCTTGCCGTAGGAGGCGTAGATGTAGGCTAGGTTCGTTGCTAGAATGCTCTTGCCCGTGCCGCCCTTGTAGGAGTGCACGGCGATCATCTTAGGCATCCTTTCACGCCTCCATTCCACTATTAAGCGAGCTTAAACCATACTTCATGTTTTCGCCTAATCTTCTTAACATAGCCGAGGCGGGCAAGCTGGTTGAGGTAGCTGCTCTCCACGGCTCTTTCCCTACCCGTAATCTCCGCCACATCCTGCGCTCTCGCCTCTCCTAATTTACTCAGCGCCACAGCGGTTTTGCGTAGATGGTCGGGGAGCTCTAGAAGAGTTACTACATCTAGAACTTTCATAGCTTCAAGGTACTCTCCAGCCTTCTCTCTACTGCCCCTCAAGATGTCCCGGATCTCCGACTCCACGCAGTAGAGATCTCCTAAGGCGTCCTCTATTCTAGTTAGAGCCTCCAATATCTTGGCTAGGATCTCCTTCACGTCTTCCCGATTGGCAGCCAACACTCCTTGCCTCGGCTCCATCTTCTGCGGGTAGGATATAGTGTAGCAATAGATTATGACGCCTATGTGGTATATGAGGTTATTTAGTAAAAGGAGCTGATTGGTCGCCTCGAAGGGTAAAGCTTTATTAGATAGCATCTTCTCTCGGTGAAGAGAAGCGCAGAGCTCGACCTTCTCGGTTGGGCTCTGTGCTAAGTAGGTAGGAGAAGTTGAAGGAGAATGCCAGAGGAGAAGAAAATAGAGGAATTAAATCCAGCCTCTCGAAGCGTGGATGTCACCGCTAGAGTGCTGGAAATAAACCAGGTGAGAGAGGTCTTTGGAAGGGATGGCAGACATCATAGGGTGGCTGAGGCTCTCATAGGCGACGAGACGGGAACCATCCTCTTAACCTTGTGGGACGATAACATCGATAGAATCACTCCAGGCAAGACTATAGTGGTAAGGAACGGCTACATCACGCTCTTCAGAGGGCACATGCGCCTCAACGTGGGTAGACACGGTATCATAGAGGACTCAGAGAGTGAAGTGGCGGAGGAAGAGATTAACACCGAGAACAACCTCTCCGATAGATCTTACAACCAGTCCATACCGAGGTTCAAGCCTCTCTTCAGAGAAAGAGGCTGGAAATCCAGAGGTAGAAGTAGGCGCAGGTAGCTTCCCAAAGCTCTTCTCCCTTTCTTCTTTCTTGGAATAAAGCGCGCATCTTTTAAGCTAGTCGAGACTAGAAGCCTCTTCCATGAAGAGGGTGAAGTACACTTCAGCTGAAGACATCGCAGCCATAGCTAAGCGTCTCGTGGAGACCCTTAACTTAGCATACATCGATCTTCAGAGAGTCCACTTTGTGCGCAGCTACGGCTCCAAAAGCTTAGCTCACGCGAGAATACACGCCTTGCCAAGAATCTGGCGTGAGATACTGCGGCTGCCTCCCCAGTACGTCATCGAGGTGATCTCTGAGAACTTCGACGAACTACCGCGGGAGGCGAAGGAAAAGGTGGTTCTCCATGAGCTTCTACACATACCACCCAGCTTCTCCGGCTCACTGAGACCGCACAAACCCTACGTGACCCGTGGAGCTGTGGAGAAGCTCTACAAGCTTTTTCTAAAAAGGTTTTCACAGAATCTTCGTGACTAGCCCGACTCCTCTCGTCCTCGCTTCTCGGAAGAGGAAGCGCTGCCCCTCCATCACATAGATAGGTCTCCTAAAGAACTCGATGATCACGCGGTCTCTATCTCCGGTTCTCAAGACGCCTCGGCTAATCGACAGTATCTTGCCAGGCTCTCTTATCGAGTGTATGTGGAAGACGCATTCATATCCGGGCCTAATGGTGGTGGGGTGGTGAAGCACGAAGACCTCCGCCTCTATTCTCCGCACAGCTCGAGGCTGCGCCCCCTTATCAAGTAAAACCATCCCCTTCTCAATTTCATCGTAGCCCACATTGCTCACAGCGAAGGCAGCACTAGTGCCAGCATACACCTCCTCTGCAAAAACACCCTTCCTTACCTGGATGCTCCTAACCTTCACAGCTCTGAAGCTTCCATCTCTGAAGGGGCCCATCAACACATGGTCATCCGCCCTGACTTTCCCCCTCAAAACCAAGCCTGAGACAACGACTCCAACTCCCGGCACGTTAAACTTCTCGTCGATATAGAGGAGGAAGGGCTCCCTCTGCTGCTCTCTCCACCTAAGCCTCGGAGGTAGAAGGTTGAGGAAGTAGCGCAGAAGATCTAAGCCGTCACCATACCTGTTCGAGACGAGAAAGATGGGTGCCAATCTGCCGCCGAGCATCGACCTCGCAGCTAGAGCTGCATCATCACGATCCTTCACCAGCATGGGGATCTTGCTGACACCTGGCGTCTTCAAAAGCCTGGCAACGCTCTCCAAGACCTTTTCCACCTTCTCTCTGGGAGCGATGTCCACCTTAGTTATCACGACGAAAACCGGTATCCTAAAGCTCACTAGAATGCCCAAATGCTCCTTTGTCATCACAGAGATCCCAGCATTAGCAGCTACAACGAGCATGCCGTAATCTGGGCTATGTGAAAGCAGCCCTCTAGCCGCTGTTCTCAAGTACCTTTCATGCCCTCCAATATCCACGAAGCTCACAATCTTGGCGCTGTTCAAAAACACCTTAGCCTCGTCCAGAGGGGAATCGAGAACGTAATTTACCGGTCTTCCCTCATCGTCAAAGCCTAGGAGCTTTTCAGTAACCGAGGAGGTTCTTCTCATCTCGATTTCGTGCTTATGCCTTACCATTCTAGCCATGATTGCTCCATCGCCGTCATCTAAGTCGCCAGTTACGAGGACCCCTATCGTGGTAGTCTTGCCGTGATCAGCATGCCCAGCAGCCACAACAGTAACTTGGGCTGGAAAATCCCCCTTACTTCTCCTCACCAGCACTTCTAGGATCTTGCCCTTCTTGCCCTCAGCCTCCCTCACCACGGAAATCTTGGCGCCAGCTATCTCTGCAATCTTCCTCAAGTTCTCCAAGCTGATCTTCAACTCATCCTCAGAGAGGCCAGCCAGCTCCCCTTCATCGGTCACTCCAAGGAGGTAGATGGCCTCTCCTCCCTTCTCAGCCAACCTATACCTCAGCTGAGAAGCCAGCTCCTCCATTCTCTCTCTAGAAGAAGCTGTTAGCTTCAGCTTGTACTCTACTGGTCCTTCCTCCCTCTCCCTAGGTAAGCTCATTACCGACACACGCCAGCTAGTTCGCTTCTATGAAGCCCCGAGAAATAGGCTTTTCCTTCTCCGCAAGGTCGCCCTAACTACCAATGCTTATTGAACACCCTTTGGTAGGGTATAGTGGAGGAAGCTATGCATAGACGCGGCGTCTCCCTGATCATGGAGGCTCTACTGCTTGCATCTATAGCCCTAGCGGCTATAGCAGCTCTCTATGCATTTGCCTCAGCTTATCTCTCCACCCCGGTATATAGCGCCTCAATAACATCATATAGCCTCGTCAAGTTTTCCGGCAAGATCTTCTTGGTGGTCTCTGTAGAAAACACGGGCTCTGCTCCTCTCAGACTTATGTGCCTCCTCTACGGAGATTCCGGAGAATGCTACACTGCCACTCCTTCTCCGTTAAAGCTAGCCCCGGGGGTTCGTGGAAGCTTCCACCTCGTATGCAACGGCGGCGACTTCACGGTGGGGAGAACGTATCGCCTCGCGATCTTTGACTCCGATGTCGGCTTCTACTTGGAGGTGAGAGTTCTATGCTTAGGGCAAGAGGCTCCGTCTTCCTCATAGCTGCCATAGCACTAGCCCTCATAGCCACTGTGGGGGCAGCCATCTACTATGCTGGCCTCTTAGAGTTTTCAACGAGCCTTAAAACACAGCCTCTCCTCACAGTCGAATCGATACAGCTCTTCAAAAACCACGGCTATGTCTTCTTCAAAGCAGTGCTGAGAAATCATGCCGACTATCCCGTGCAGGTCAATGCAACCCTCTATGGCGAGGATGGGGTGGTGGTATGCACCTTCACCAACATCATAGTGCCCCCTAAAGGCATTGCCAACCTAAGCTGCGAGGGCATGTATGGCTGGCATTTCCTCGTAGGGGAGAAGTACCCGCTGGTCGTGGTAGGCGACTACGCCCTCATAGAGTCCATACCATGTGAAGGTTACCAAGTCACCTCCAAGAAGATCGCCATAATTAGCCCCTCTACTCTTAACTTCGAAGCCATAGCTGGCGCACCACACATAGGGGTATCTAACGCATCAGAGGTTGTTGAAGGCGTACTGGAAGTTGCAAAACAGCTGGGCATCCCCGTAACTACCATAGCAAGCCTCGAGGAATGGGAAAATCTCCTCCAAAACCCGAAGCCCGGCATGATCTTCGTGAATACGCTCGGAGGAGCAGCCCCTGCACCATCATGGGCTTTAAGCAACCCCATCAAGTACTTCTGGCTACTTGGAAAGCTCATAGCTGAATATGGATGGACCTGGGTGCATGTGGGGGGCTTTCCCTTCTACTACCTTTATGATGGGAAAAACCTTGTGCAGTTAGGGTCCTCCGCTGCAACCTTGCTATTTAACACCACTAAGATCAACATCTTTGGTGGAAGTCTTGAAGAGGTGCAGGAGGAAATTCTGGATGAAAGTTTAGGATGGGGGCTTAAGGATCTCCTCCAGCTCGCGAAGATGTCTCCTCTTCCTGAACGCTTGAAGTTCAGTTATGCCTTTGTTCTTCCGCCTTCGCAGCTCCCCATAATCAAGTACGTGTTCTACGCCAACCCGAGCGGAAGCCAGAGTGGAGCAGTAAGCTTTTCCTTGGGCTCCGGGTATTATGTGCATTGGGGAGCACCCACAGATTTCTACGACGACCGCGGAAACGCGAAGATCGCTTTGATTCTAGCGATCTTCACGGCGGTGAGGTAGGGTGAAGGGTGAACG
>JAGHCH010000017.1 GCA_021160575.1 Thermoproteota archaeon
GACCAGAGGATCTGGCGCTGGAAAAGGAGGGGGCCGAAAATACATCACCGAGAAGTTTGGAGCAGAGTACGTTAAGTCTAGGACGTGGATGAAAGAAGGAGCACACGAGTGCATTAGGCCCACAAGGCCCATGGATCAAGATAAGCTGAGGGAGCTTATTAGAGAGGGGGTACTCAGACCAGTGAAGGCACTGACGGCTTGGCATTACAGGCTCTACGACTTAATCTTTAGGAGGTTCATGGCAAGCCAGATGCCAGAGGCGGAAGTTGTCAAGCAAAGGTATGCCGTAGAGATTCCAGAGCTTGGACTTAGAAAGGAGATGGAGCACTACGTGGAGGCTGCGAGAAAGGGCTTCCTCGAGATGTGGACTATGCCCATGGGCAGCAGACTTCAGCCAGGCAAGGTTAAGGTGAAGAAGAAGCCTAGACCCATTATTAGGAAAGTGCCCACCGTCACCTTGTTCACTGACGGTGAGCTAGTGCAGATGATGAAAGAAAGAGGTATCGGGAGGCCCTCCACCTACGCCAAGATCATTGACGTGTTGAAGAAGAGGCTGTACGTGCAGGAGTCGAGAAGAGGAAAGCTAGTGCCCATGCCCAGGGGGATTAGAGTCTACCAGCACTTGAAGAAGAACTATGAAGATTTTGTATCAGAGGAGAGGACGAGAAAACTGGAGGCACTCATGGATGCCGTGGAGAGAGGGGAGGTGAATTACCAAGAGGTGCTGAGGGAACTTTATGAGGAGATTAAGAGGCTACCCTAAGGCTTCCACCACATGAACATGTAGTAGCGGACTTCCTTGCTTTGGGGATCAATGGTGGCTATAACAAACTTCTTTCTCACAGTATGGGTAAGCCTCCCAGCCCGCACTATCTCAACGGGATCTATCTTCTCATTCTGAGGGATCACGTGAACTATGAATGGTGCATGATCTATTCCAGGACCCATTAAATACACTGCGAAGTCACCTCCAAACTTCAGCCCTGGCCTCACAACGTAGCCCTTCTCTCTGAGATCCTTGTAAACTAAGTAAAGGTCATTGAAACGTCTGTGGGATTTCTTGGCTATTTCAAAAAGCCGCTTCTTGGAGATTGACTTACCACGCAGATCCTTAACCTTCAATAGTTGCTTCTCCATGAGATATAGCGCCTCTAGAGGGGATAATTCCAACTGAGTCTTGAGATCTTCATCCGTCTTCGGTTTAGATACTCCCACCGGCTTTCCATAGAAGCCATTCTTGTATAGGAAGAGGGAGTCCTCGGGGTTCCAAACGATGATTCGGCTACCTAGCAGCCTCGCTTCGGAAACGTGGTATTTGGGCACTATGACTCACCATCGGCAACGCAACTTTATTAAAATAAGGTGTCCCCTCTTTTTGGTGCAAGGTAATGTTATGGGTGCTCTTAAAGTTTAAGGCGGGAGCAGCGCCTTGAAGCGAGTGCCAAAGACACTACTGCTCTTAGCAGTGGGGATAGCCATATTCCTTGTGTACTTGTATCTTTCAGATTTCACAACGGTAGTAAAGACTATAGCTTCAGCTCAGATGCCCCTCATAGCACTGGCTGCCGGAATAGACGTGATATGTATAGGGCTCTTTGCTCTGGCCTGGTACCTCATTTTGAGGGATGGCGGCTCACATATTTCGTACGCTAAAAGCTTCAGCATACTTTTAGCCAGCATCTTTGGAGACTTAATGATACCAACAGCCTCCATATCGGGAGAACTGCTGAGAATAGGGCTTACCAACAAGAAGGGAGGAGTGCCCTTAACCAAAGCTTCTGCGAGCGTTCTTCTTCATAGGCTCCTCCACGGGCTCAGCTTCGGTATCGTCATAGCTATAGCCATTGTAGGCGAGGCGCTGCTCCATGCGCTGGTGTTTAGGGAACTAAGAGGCTTCATTGCAGCTGGGGTAGTGGCGATTGCATTCAGTGCCTTGGGGCTCTACGCACTTTTCAACGTGAAGAAAATGTATAAGATTACCGAGAGAACGCTTTTCAAGATTGAAGGCTTCTTGGTGAAAATCTGGAAACAGTACAATAGAGATGATGCCAAGCAAAGGTTGATGGAAGCGTTCGAAACCTTTAATGGGGCCGTGGTCTCCGTTAGGAGGAGTACACTTCTAGCGGCTATAATAATCTTAACTGCAAGATGGATGATTCTAGCTTTTGTTCCGTTAACGATCTTCATATCCCTAGGATATTACCCGTCCTATTGGGCAATACTCCTCGTCTGCACCTTTGTGAGCTTAGTGCAGATGATCCCCCTCGGCATTCCAGGGTTATTGGGTATTATGGAGGTTTCCATGACTGCAGCTTTTGCTGGATTTGGCATACCTATACCCATAGCGACTTCAGCAACCATATTAACTAGGCTGGTAATCTTCTGGTTTGAATTGGTGCTGGGAGGGGTGGCTGCCATAGCCCTTGGAGCTTCTTTAGCTGGTACTAGAGGGTCAAGCAACTCGGTGAAGAGCTAGAACCCTGGCATCATCGCTAGCATCTTCTATGAGATCAGCTATGGTCTCAAAAAGGTGTATGAGATCTCTGGTCGTCAATATTACTGGGAGCGAGGTGCAATTTTCAAGTAGGGAGATATCTGCATCTCCGTAGAGTTCATCGATTTCAGACTCGCTTATGTGAACGTCCACCACAAGGCGCAATGCTCTTCTAGGATCACTCGCTATAGCAAAAATTGCGTTACGCAGTTTCTCGTAGGACGCGTAGAGAGCCTCTGAAAGCTGTGTGAGTTTAGCGCCTACCTCCGGTTTAGGTAGCCACTTCTTCTCTAGGATCTTGGACATTAGCCTTATGGCGGACTGCGCTAGCTCAGCGATCTCATCTACCGTGGTTACGAGTCTAAGGAAATCTTCACGGTAGAGGAAACTGGGAGCAGATCTCGTCAACTGATCTAAAAGCTCAAGCTTGATCGAGTCGGCTTCTTCCTCTATTGCAGAGACCTTCTGGTAGTGCTCCTTCACTTTATCAGCCTTCCCTGAAACAAAGCTTGTGGTAGCGATCATCAGCTCTCTTACGGCATTTTGCACCTTGCGTGTATGCTCGAGCAGCAGTTCAAGGGACTTGCGATAGGCTATGTTCTCAGCAGCTTCTACATCGTTGTTCAACCAAGGCAAATGCTACACCCCTAGAAAGGGCGAGCGAACGCCCTGTGAAGGGACGTAGAGGGATAAAGTGAGGTATTTAATAAACATAGTGCTGAGGCAATGTGATGATGATGAAGAAGAACCTTTAATCCTCAGTATGCAGCGGTCTGCGAACGGTGGCTATGGTGTTGTCTGCGATTCCCTTGTCTCGTAGCTCCTCAGCGTTGCACCATACTTCATTGGGTGGCACATCTCCTACGCCTATGGCTTTGAAGGTGAAGCGCTTCTTGCCAGCAATCACTATCTCTAGGCTGTTAGTGATTTGGAGCATTTTGGCGGTCTCCGGGTTAATCTTCGCTAGCCCTGGATCCACATCATCTCTCCTCCTAATCCTTAGCCGCCTTTCGAGAGGTCTCGAGATCACAGCAACATCACCCTATAGCCCTTAAGGAGCATAGCGATATAAGTTCTACACTGGAACTCCAAGCTCTTCTAGGCGGGCGCCCTTTAGGAAGCGCTCTAAAGCCTCTGGAACCGCCTTAATGGGGACACGAACCTGCTTCCAAGTATCCCTATCACGAAGAGTGACGGTGTCGTCTTCGAGAGTTTGGTAATCAATAGTAATCACCAAGGGCACCCCCACCTCATCTACCCTGGCATAGCGCCTTCCTATGGAGCCTGAATCGTCGTAGTCTATGTAGTAACCTAGGCTGCGCAGCACATCGGCTATTTGAAGAGCGACCTCCGTTAGAGGAGGCTTCGAAACTAGTGGGAACACTGCTGCCTGTATGGGAGCTAGATCCCTGGGCAGCTTGAGCACCACTCTATCCTCCCTCTCAGTGTAGCTGTACTCCAAGGCCACGTAGGTTAATCTCTCAGCGCCAAACGAGGGCTCAGCAACATGAGGAATGAAACGCCTACCAGTTACCTCGACCTCTTCCTCCACGAACTCCACGCAGTCCTTGGAGATCTCGAAGCCGCCTATCTTGCATGAGCCCTTCTCTAGCGCTTCTCTAAGCCACTTAGGGTCAGACTCTCTGATGGTGTTTGCCATCAATGGGGCTTTTTCCTTGAAGAGCTTGCCGAGCACTTGCATTCTGGGCTTGGCTATAAGCTTTCTCTCGACGATTTTCTCTGGGAGCTTCTTGAAGACTCTCAAATCCTCGCCGCTGAACTTCATGTGCCCAGCGAGGTCGTAATCTGTTCTATAGGCGTGCCCAGAAACCTCCACCCAGCCCCAGCGATCCAGCTTCACCATTTGATCGTAGGTTTGAGCAGAGTAGTGGGCGCGCTCCTCCTTAGGCTTCCCGATGAACATCTGAGCTTTTTGAGGCACCCCCAGCTCTTCGACGAACTTTGTGGCCAACGCCATGAAGTATGCCTGCCACTCGGTGAGAATCAGCTTCTCTTCAACGGCTTCCCTCACCTTCACCTCGACTGGCTCGAAGACACCCTTGGCTACAAGTTCCTCTGGAACAAGGCGCAACACCTCGTTTTCAACTCTATCTAGGAGAGAGCATGAAGGGTTTTCTGGGTCGAAGAAGAGCTCGATCTCCATGATGGTGAATTCCCTAAGCCTTATGGGACCTTGCCTTGGCGAGATTTCATTTCGAAATACCTTGCCTATCTGAGCTAAGCCCAGAGGGAGACGCTCTCTTAGGGCATAGTAGAGGTGTTTGAAGTTGACGAACATCCCTTGAGCTGCTTCGGGGCGAAGGTAGGCTATGTTCTCTGTGTAGGGGCCTACAGCCGTTTTGAAGAGGAGATTGAAGGTCTGCACCTCTTCGAGTTCTCCGCCGCACTCAGGGCAGACCACGTGGTGCTCACGTATAATGTTTGTGAGCTGAGCAGGAGTCATCCCTTCGAGTCCAGTGATGTCTTCCACCTGCTCCTCTATGAGGTGATCAGCCCGGAACTTCCGCCCACACTTGCTGCACTCAACGATGAAGTCAGTGAAGTGCTCCACATGCCCTGAAGCCTCGAAAACCTTTGAGGGCATCACTACGGAGGTCTCAATTTCGAAGATGAAGTCTTGATGCTGCTTGATGAAAACCTGCCGCCACTTCTCTTCGATCCTCTTCTTAAGGAGAGTGCCTAGAGGGCCGAAGTCGAGGAAGCCAGCTACGCCTCCATAGAGCTCGCTGGCTATGGTGAAGAAGCCCCTCCGCCTAGCTAGCTCTAACACCTTCTCGCACTTGTCCATCACTACCACCAGCTCTTCCTTCGCGACGCCTTAATTACCTCTACCCACTTAATATACTGCACTGCTACGGGGGTCCCCTCTTGGGCAGCTTGAAGCTCTACATCAACACAAGCCCGATAGTCTTCGGAGGAGTGCAGAGAAGCTTCAGTGAAGCATTCTTTGTGGTGCTGGGCTTCCCCTTCGACAGCACCAGCAGCTATCATCCGGGAGCTAGATTTGGCCCTCTAGCCATTAGAGAGGCATCCCTTAACATCGAGACTTGGAGCTGGAGAGCTGGAATGGACTTCGAGGATCTCGGATGCCACGATTTGGGAGACCTAGCGATAGTGCTGGGAGACGTGCACGAGACTCTGAGAAGGGCACAAGAGGTCCTGGAGGACCTCTACACGGCAAGGAAGATCCCTATAGTGCTCGGTGGAGAGCACACCATCACCTTAGCCTCGGCCAGAACGCAGAGAAATGCAGCCTTGATATGCTTCGACGCGCACTTCGACCTTAGAAACGAGTACCTTTCACAGAGAGTGTCTCATGCAACGGTGATGAGAAGAGTTCTGGAAGTTGTCAATCCGGAGTTCATGTACTGGATTGGAGTTAGAGCGACGTGTCGGGAGGAGCAAGAGCTTCTGCGAAGCCGGAAGTTAAACTACATGACTCCTTGGGATCTGAGGAAGCTAGGAACTCTTGAAGCTGCACGCAGGGTGAAAGAGAAGATCAAGGAGGCAAACAAGGTTTACATCTCAGTGGATGTGGACGTCTTAGATCCTGCCTATGCACCTGATGTTGGAAACCCTGAGCCGGAGGGACTCACACCTAGCGAGCTTCTCGACATGTTGAAGCTGTTGGTGGATGCAAGGGTTATTGGAGCAGACATAGTTGAAGTTGCGCCAATAGGAGGTAGGGGACTCTCAGCCATTCAAGCAGCAAAAATTGCGTGTGAACTCTGCTGCTTGATCTACCGGGCTAAAACCTCCTTGACCACCGCTGGACGCACCTTTATGAAGACACGGTAGCCGCAGAGACACTGAAACTTCTCCAGCTCTTCGGGGGTCACCTCTCGTCCGCAGCGAGCGCAGATGTAGGGCATATCTATGACACCTAGCTACGAGACTCCTCTCCAAATAGATAAGGGTTTCTGCGATCCTCAAGAAAGGTTAAATAGAGGGGGATAGGGAGAAACTTGTGAAAATTATAAGGCAATGTGGTGATAA
>JAGHCH010000027.1 GCA_021160575.1 Thermoproteota archaeon
CCAGATAAGTCTGGATGGTGCGACCCCCGAGACTCATGATGCCTTCAGAGGGATTTCTGGAGTCTTTGAAAGGACAATAGAGGGCATTAAAAACGCCGTCGCTGAGGGCTTTTTCGTGAATATTGCAACAACAGCTACCAAAGAGAATTACAAGGAGATCCCCGATATCATAGATCTCTGCGAGAAGCTGGGTGTCAATTGGTTCATGATGTATAACTTCGTCCCCACTGGGAGAGGGCGCTTCATTATGGAGAACGACCTAACTCCCGAGGAGCGTGAAGAGCTTCTGAAGCTCCTCTGGAACAAGCTCAAGAACACTAAGAAGCTCAATGTGCTCTCAACAGCCCCCCAGTTCGCAAGAGTAGCCATCGAATCCGAGGCATGCGCCCAGATAATTCCAACCCACTTCTACAACCCCCACCTCTCCGGTAGACTGCAAGTTCTCTCCGACTTCATTGGAGGATGTGGTGCTGGAAGATTTTATATCGCCATTCGCCCCAATGGTGATATAGAACCTTGTGTCTTCTTCCCGTTGAAGGTAGGCAATATCCGAGAAGATGATTTAGAAGCCCTCTGGAGAACTTCAAAGGTCTTTGAAGAGCTCAGAAACAGAGATCTTCTGAAGCCGCACTGTGGTATCTGCGAATACCGCTACAAGTGTGGTGGATGCCGTGCTAGGGCCTATGGATACTTCAACGACTACCTTGCCCCAGATCCCGGCTGCATTCTTAACAAGAGCGCGTATCAATCTCTCGTTAGCCAAGTCGCGAAAATTTAGCTTAAAGATTCCTCAAATTTTCAACATCTAGAAGTTAGAGATCCATAGAGAAAAACCCTTATATCACTATTCTTCTTCACTACTCGCAAAAGATCTCCAGTGGAGGTTTAAAAGGATGGACAAGGTGAGCAGGGTTGTGCTGGCTTACTCAGGAGGTCTAGACACCTCTGTAGCTATTAAGTGGCTTCAAGAGCGCTGCGGCGCTGAAGTCATCACGGTCACCGTGGATGTAGGACAGCAGGACGACTTCAAAGCAATAGAAGAGAAGGCTTGGAAGCTGAAAGTCCTGAATCACTACACCATTGATGCGAAGGAGGAGTTTGCGAGGGACTACGTCTTCAGAGCTGTGAAGGCAAATGCTCTCTACGAAGATAAGTACCCGCTCTCAGCTGCCCTCTCGCGTCCCTTGATCTCCTCTAAGCTGGTGGAGGTTGCTCACAAGGAAGGTGCCGATGCCGTTGCTCACGGCTGCACTGGTAAGGGTAATGATCAGCTGAGGTTTGAAATCACTATCAAAGCTTTAGATCCTTCTCTCAAGGTTCTCGCCCCCATAAGGGACTGGGGGATGAGCAGAGAGGAGGAAATAGAGTACGCTAAGAGGCATGGAATCCCCATCTCGACGGTCAGCAAGAAGTACAGTATTGACCAAAACCTATGGGGTAGATCTATCGAGTGTGGCCCCCTCGAGGATCCAGCTACTCCTCCTCCTGAGGATGCTTTCGAGTGGACTGTTGCCCCGGAGAAAGCTCCCAATGAGCCTCAAACAGTGGAGATCAGGTTTGAATCCGGAGTTCCAGTGAAGCTAAACGGCGTGTCTCTCTTGCCACATGAACTTCTCGTAAAGCTGAATGATATTGCTGGCAAGCACGGAGTAGGGCGCATCGACCACATGGAGGATAGGATTGTAGGCTTCAAGTCGAGAGAGGTCTACGAATGTCCCGCCGCGGTTACTCTCATAGAGGCTCATAGGGATCTTGAGAAGCTGGTGCTCAATAGGCATGAACTTTCCTTCAAGAAGCTCGCCGACACCATGTGGGCCAATCTTGTTTATGCTGGCTTGTGGGCCGACCCCCTGCGTGAAGAGCTCGACGTCTTCATAGACAAGGTGAATGAGCATGTTTCTGGCACAGTTAAGGTGAAGCTGTATAAGGGCAACGCCATGGTTATTGCGAGGCAGTCTCCTTACTCCACCTACGACTATGAGGTGGCAACCTACGAGGCAGTATCTACCTTCGACCAGTCTCTAGCCAAGGGCTTCGTAGAGCTCTGGGGCTTCCCAACAGTGCTATCTAGTAAGTTGCGCTTCAGACGGGAAAGTGAAGGTTGTTGACTGTTGAAGCTCGCTCGCGGAAGAAGACTAACTGGCGACTTAGATAAGCTCGTAGCAGAGTTCACTTCATCTATCTTTCACGACGTCTTTATAGTGGATGAAGTGGTGGATATCAATTTAGCCCATGTGGTGGCTCTGGCCAAGAGCCAGGTAATCTCAAAACAAGACGCAGCACAGATAGCTAAAGCCCTCCTCGAAGTTCGGGGGAAAATAGAGCTCTCCCCCGAGCTAGAAGATGTTCATCTAGCAGTGGAGCAAGCTGTGCTCTCGAAGCTTCCAATAGATGTGGGAGGAAAGATGCATACCGGGAAGAGCAGGAATGATCAAGTGGCTGCAGCTCTGAGAATGCGCCTACGGCGTTTCATCCTAGAACTCCTCAAGGCAACCCTTAACCTGCGGGATGCTCTCCTCACGCAAGCTGAGAGGCACGTTGAGACATTAATGCCCGGCTTCACGCACTTCCAACCAGCTCAACCCGTCACCCTCGCTCACCACTTACTAGCCCACCACGACGCCTTCGCCCGCGACTTCAAAAGACTCCTAAACGCCTACTCAAGGGTGAATCAAAGCCCCCTGGGAGCAGCTGCTCTCGCTGGAGCAGACTACCCCATAGACAGGAACCTAACCGCCAAGCTGCTCGGCTTTGACGGCCTAGTGGAGAATTCGATGGATGCTGTGAGTTCTAGGGACTTCGCTCTTGAGGTGATGGGCTGTCTATCTATACTCATGGTGCACGCCAGCAAGCTAGCTGAGGAGTTCATCCTCTGGAGCAACCCGAACCTCGGCTATGTGGAGATACCCGATGCCCACGCATCGACCAGCAGTATCATGCCCCAGAAGAAAAACCCTGTCTCCGCAGAGGTTGTTAGGGCTAGGTGTAGCCACGTATTCGGCTACTTCTCCGCCGCCTGTTCGATTCTTAAAGCCCTTCCCCTCAGCTACAACTTAGATTTTCAAGAGGTAACTCCCCTCCTTTGGGAATCTTGCATAAGCTCGCTGCAGTCTATTAAAGTTCTGGAAGGGCTGGTTAGAGGCTCAGTTTTTAAGGTTGGAAGGCTTCGAGAGGACGCGGAAGCCGACTATCTCACAGCCACTACACTAGCTAATTTCCTCGTAAGGGAGGTCAGGCTGTCGTTTAGGCAAGCCCACTTCGCTGTTGGGGAAGTTGTGAGAAAGCTGCTGGAGCGCGGAGTCTCCTTCAGAGAGGCTGGTGCCAAGGAAGTGGCAAGGCTTCTCGCAGAAATTACACAGAGAAAGATTTCTCCAAGTGCCTTGGAGCAAGCACTTTCTGCAAGGAAGTCGCTAGATCTCTACCGCACCAAGGGCTCCTCCTCTCCGAGGGAAGTTTCACGGATGCTGAAGACTAGGAGAATTCAATTGGATGGAGATAGCAAGACGGTGTCTGACCTCGAGGAGAAGCTCAAACAAGCGGAGAAGGAGCTGAAAAGGCTAATAGAGGAGCTTCTCTCCTCTTAGTATCTTGGTGAAAGATGCTTCTCCGCTTTCATCAAATCAAGCATAATTTAGAGCTGCTTGCAATCTCCCTCTTCTGCGACCTAACTTTTAGCAAGCAGAGGCTTGGCGCTCCCCGCTTCAAGAGGGCGGCTCTAGCCTTTACGGGGCTCTTGACCCTTCTAGCCAGTGGCTTCATAAACGCTTTCCCAAGCAGCATCCCCCATGTCCCGGCGGATCCCATAGCCAAGGTGCTGGCCCTTCTCGGCCTAGGCAGCATGGTGGTTGCTTCCTATCGAAGACCAATCGACATCAAGCGCGATCTAAACACCACTCTAAGCATTCTCAGAGAGCGAAGAACTCTGATCAGCAATCTCGACGATGACCTCCTTCTGTCGGCACAGCTTGAAGTCCTAGTGCTTGCTGCCCATGAAAGCGCTACTCGGAAGAACTTTAAGGAGGCAGAGCGCTGTATAACGTATGCCCTAGAGCTTTGGAGAGAATCCCTTCTCAGAAAGGGGGTATTCCTATGGAGGGAGTCTAGTGCCGGAGAAGATCGTGTGCAAAAACTGCGGGTATGTCCTATATGAAGGTTTAGACCTGATCCCTCCTATCGAGGTGTTTAAAAGGGTCAATGGGAGATGCCCGAGTTGCAATGCTCCTCTTCTCCAAGCTCCAGCCGATATGCGGTATTCCCTCTATAAGGGAGAGTCCTCCTTCTCCTTCTTCAAGCTGAGAAAGTCGTAGTGGTGGCGCGAAACGCGGTGGCTAAGAAGATACACCATGATCTCCGCCTTCTTCGATTTAGACGCATACCAAGACCTCTATGCCTCCTACCTCCTCTATCATCTCCTCTCAAGCAGAAGCAGGCTGAAGTGGCTCTCTCTGGAAAAGCAAATTTGGAAGAGACCAGTTATCATCTATGGAGCTGGAGTGACGGCAAACATCGATATTGATGGGGTGCTTGACCATCACCTTCATGAATCTTGCCTAAACATAGCCGTAGATGATGCTGCTCCCCTTCTTCTGAGGCGTGGAATACCCATAGACTTCGTGGTTACTGACCTAGATGGAAGCGCCCTTCATCTCGTTCGTGCCAGCGAGCTTGGAGCAATCCTGATTGTACATGGACATGGAGACAATATTCCAAGTATCTTCGACTTTCTCTCCGGGAGCGACCTGCGAATTCTCGGCTCTTCTCAAGTGGTGGATCTTCCTCCTTATGTTAAGTTGATTGAAGGTTTCACCGATGGAGATCGTGCCCTCGTCATCGCTTGCAGCTGTGGTGCTAGCATGGTGTTCTTAGTGGGAATGGATATGAGCCTAGCTATAGGGCGTTTCTCGAAGAAGGGCTTTGTCAACCCCCGCTTGAAGAGGATGAAATTAGCTTTAGGCAGGTTCCTTGCTTCTGAAACTTTGAGGCGCTACTCTGAGACTCCTGTCTACAGTATCTCTAGAGCGCCCTGCTTGATTGATGGATGCAAAAGCATATCTCCAGAGCATGCTAGACGGTTACTCTCACCTTAGCTTCTCTGCCACCTTCACAGCATCCGAAGTGACCTTCACATCGTGGGTTCTTATAGCGTGAACACCCTCATACACCGCCACGGCGGTTGCCGCCAAAGATCCATGAAGCCTCTCTTCAGGGGGGGCTCCCCCAAGAGCATACCCTATGAATCTTTTCCTCGACACGCTTACCATAATGGGCTTTCCAAGAACTCTTAAGGAGCGCAGCTCCTTCAGCAACACAAAGTCCGCGTTAAAGGGCTTTCCAAACCCTATCCCCGGGTCAACTACTATCCTAGAAGACTTCACTCCCCTCTCAATAGCCATGGAGACGCTTCTTCTCAGTGTGTTAATCGCTTGCTGCATGCTTAAAGCGTCTCCCGGCTTCTCCCTACAAGCCATAACGACGAGGGAAGCCCCGAATTCCGCCACAACATCCGCTATCCTAGGGTCTTTCCTCAGCCCGCTTACATCATTGACTATGGAGGCTCCCGCCGAAAGCGCGTATTCAGCCACCTCAGCATTTTGTGTATCTATAGATACTGGCACACTGCTGGCATCCACTATGTGCTTTAGGAAGCGCCTCACTCTCTCGTACTCCACCTTAAGTGGGATTTCCGGAACGCCTGGAGCCGTCGAAACACCTCCAACATCAATAATATCCGCTCCCTCCTCGATAAATTGCGTCACCTTCCTCACAGCATCCTCGATGCTCCTAGCAATGGAAGCCTTGTAGAAGGACTCCCCACCTAAATTTAGGATGCCCACTATCCTTACTGGTAGGCCGTCTCCAAGGAGCACCCCGCCAAGCTCCCCTAGAATCCTCAACGCTATCTCCTCTTCACTGCAATAGTGTTATCTCAGCTTACCGCCTAATGGTTTTGTTGGGGGTGCAGATGAAAGCGCTTCCGCTGATAGAGTTCTACGAATCCCTTGGAGCCAATATCTCCACCTTCGCTGGCTGGCAAGTTCCTCTATGGTTTGAAGGAGTGATCCCAGAGCACTTAGCGGTTCGAGAATCTGTAGGGATCTTTGATGTGAGTCACATGGGGAGGTTCTGGGTTAGAGGCAGCCATGCTGCCGCTATGCTGGACTATCTATTCACGCACAACATTGCAACCATGCCAGTAGGCGCGGCGCGCTACTCCCTCTGCTTAAACGAAGGGGGAGGCATTAAAGATGACCTCATAGTTTATCGAGTTGATGAAAACTCCTTCTTCGTGGTCTGCAACGCCGTAAATAGGGAAAAGATTTACGGCTGGTTGACGCAGCATGCCTCCAGCTATGGCGTCTCCGTCGAGGATGTCACCGAACGTTCAGTGATGTTTGCCATCCAAGGACCCAACTCTCCGCCACTCATAGAGAAGACGCTTCAAATCCCTATAGGGGAGGTGAAGTGGTTCCGCTTCACCACTATCAAGCGCGGCGAGGCTACATTAATTGTTGCCAGAACAGGCTACACCGGTGAAGATGGTTTTGAAGTGATAATACTTCCAGAGGAAACCGTAGACCTTGTAGACCACTCAACTGAACTTCTTCAGCAGCTGCTATCTAGTGGACGAGACTATAATGTGAAGCTTTGTGGCTTTGGCGCTAGAGACTCTCTAAGGCTAGAAGCTGGTTTAGTGCTCTATGGCCATGAAATCTCAGAGGATATCACCCCTTTAGAGGCTAGGCTTCATCTCTTCGTGAAGTTTGAGAAGGAGAGCTTCATAGGCAAAGAATCTCTCGAGAAGCAAGATCTAGAAGGTCTCTCCAGAGTTAGAGTGGGCTTGCTCATGATCGATCCCGGAATTCCGAGAGAGGGATACTCGATTGTTAAGGGTGAAAGGATCGTCGGCAAAGTTACCAGCGGTGGTTACTCCCCCCTCTTAAAGAAGGGCATAGCGATGGCTCTAGTGGACACTAGGCACGCCATTCTAGATTCATGTGTCTACGTTAAGATACGTCAGCGGAATGCTAAGGCAAAAATAGTGAACTGGCCCTTCTATAATACCGCCCAGTATGGCAGGACTAGAGTTGTTAAGTGGGGTGTTCGCAATGGAAGTAAAAGTGGACGACTACAGCATTCCATCAAACTTGAAGTATACGAAGACCCATGAGTGGGCCACCTCCGTTAATGGCTCCTTCAAAATAGGCGTCACCGACTACGCTCAGAAATCGCTGCATGAAGTGGTTTACGTCGAGCTGCCTGAGATTGGAAAGAAAGTTAAAGCTGGAGAGACGGTGGCTGTTCTGGAGTCAACGAAGGCTATAGCCGATGTTTACTCCCCAGTGGACGGTGAAGTTGTAGAGGTTAATGCAGCTCTTGAAGGTTCCCCGGAGCTGATCAACAAAGATCCCTATGGGAAAGGCTGGATCTGCGTAATTAAAGCTGAAAGTGAGCCTAAGGATCTCCTCACGCCAGAGCAGTATGCTGAGCTAATTCGCAGGGAGCTTTCAAAGAGCTAGCAGCACTCTACCATTCTCTCTCTTCCATAATCAATAACTACCCTCAAGTACCCTCTAAACATGCTATCTACTTCCTCGTCTCCCGTATCCACTCTGAGGTACCGAATCTTCTTCAACTTACTGGGTGTGGCAATTATGATTACTCCCTTGGGGCCGCCCACCTTTCTGATTACCCTAGCGCTGATTTGCTGGTTTCCTCTGCCAAAAATGAAGCCCTGTCTGCCTATAGGTGATACGATGATCTTTGCTTTCCGCCCCTCAATAGCTTTCAGAATTTGTTGCTCATTGACGTCTGGCGCTATGATCTTTTTATTCTTCATTAGGTCAACGCCCAGTAGAGTCTTATCCTCTCCGAGAACATCGCAGATCGCCTTTACGGTGGTTCCCGCGCTCAAAATATATATCACGTCATCCTCCATGTTCTCAACAACATACCTTGCTATGGCAAGCTGATTCTCCCGCTCTGAGTCCACAAGGGGCGTTGCTTCCTTCCCCGACTGCATCAACTCGGGTTCATGAGGTATTAGCATGTAGCCATAGAGCTTTGCTGAGAGGCGGTTCTCCCTGAAGGCTTCTTCATCGACGTCCATCACCTCCGCCTCCATGAGGCCCAGCTCTCCCCACAAGTACTTCACCACAACGTTAGCTGCAGTTCTCGGGTTTGTTGCAAAAACCGCGCTATGCATTTTCACTCCCGCTGGTATTCCCAGCACAGGGATCTTCATGTCAATTGCATCAAGGACGTCTCTGGCTGTGCCGTCTCCTCCGCAAAATACAAGGAGTTCCACTCCCCTGACAACAAGTTCCTTGGCAGCCTTCTTGGTGTGCTCTGCCGTGGTTCTCTCACCGATTTCAACGCTAAGAAGCTCTACTTCAAATCCAAGCTCTCTAACAAGCTCTTCTCCCATCTGCCTCTTGGGTGTAACCAAGATGAGCGCCTGCCTATATTTCACCAATTCTTCAAGAAACCTCCTCGCCCTAAGAGGAGCTACCGGAGTGGCGCCTAGCTCCAAGGCTCTTCGCAGAGCCTCTTCTCCGTCGGTCCCCTTAAGACCTACAGTGCCTCCCATTCCCGCAATAGGGTTCACTATGAAGCCCAGGCGCTTTGCCATCTACCTTTCAGCACGCTCCACGGCTATCGTAAAGCGATCTCCCTCAATATCCCAATCCCTGCAGTAGCCCCGCATCTCCAAGCAAGGCTCAGCAGCTATTGACAACTGCTCTGCTCTGGTCTCCTCCATGATGTAGCTTCTAAACTTCTCAAGTGCCTGAACGGATTCCTGATCTGGCGCCACTATGGTGACATAAATCTTGGCATCAACCTCTAAGTCCATCTCCTTCCGCATCTCCTGAATTCTCCTCACCATCTCCCTTGCAAGCCCCTCAGCAGCCAGCTCAGGCGTCACCTCTATATCCACATACACCCTGCCCTCGCTGAACTCTCCTCTACTATACCTCTCAGCCACCTCCTCCACTGCCTCAACGTGCTCGGGAAGTAGCACTACTTCTTCTCCATCTAGAGTGAACCAGTATGCTCCCTTCTCTGAGAGGGCCTGCACCACCTCTCTTCCAGGAAGCGTTGAAAGAGCTTCTGCTACTCTCTTGGCTTTAGCCTTGAAGGCTGGCCCTAGTTTGCTCCACCTAGGTAAAAGCTTGTACTCCTTGAACCTTGCTTCTTCACTTGGCGCTGTGTGTACTACTTCCTTCACGTTGGCGAGATCTGCTATCAGCTCCCTCAGCGATTTCACAGTCTCTTCCACTTCTCCGCTTTCACTCACGACCACGAGCTGTCTTAATGGAATTCTCAGCTTAAGCCCGGCTCTCTGCCTAGCTGAAGCTGCTGCCTCCACAATCTCCCGAGCAATCTTCATTTGCCTCTCAAGCTCTTCATTAACGAGATTCTCCTTCACCTCAGGCCATGAGAGAAGGTGAATGCTCTCTGGAGCGCCCACTGCTGGCAGGAACACTTTCTGGTAAATCTCCTCTGTGATGAATGGGGCAATTGGCGCCAGCATCCTAAGTGAGGCGTAGAGAACTTCGTAAAGCGTAGCGTAGGCTGCCAGCTTCTCTGGTGCTTCAGCTTCAATCCATGTTCTCCTCCTAATAGCCCTAATGTACCACCTGCTCACATCCTCTACAAGGAACTCCATCAAGGCTTTCGCGGCGTTGAATACTTGCAACTGTGCAAACCACTGCTTAGTATTAGCGATGAGGCGTTGAAACTTAGAGAGCAGCCAACGATCCTCCGGCTTGAGGTGCTTCGTCAAGCTCTCCACATGGTGCTTTTCTGGGTCAAACCTGTCGAGGTTCATGTAGAGGCTGGCGAAATAGTAGGTATTCCACACGATATTGAGCTGCCTGAAAACTTCCTCCAATTCCCTCCATGTGAACCTTAAGTCCTCCCATGTGGTGTGTTGCAGCTCGTAGATCCTTAGGACATCTCTGCCAAGCTTCTCAATCACTTCCTCCGGGTATATGACGTTGCCAAGCGACTTATGCATAGCTCGGCCGTATTGATCTAAGGTGAAGCCGTGCATCAGCACTGTGCGGTATGGGCATGAATCAAAGGCTATGACGCCGCACACCATTAAGGTATAGAACCATCCCCTCGTCTGGTCATGACCTTCCAAGATTAGGTCAACGGGCCACCATTCCTCAAACTCCTCTGCCCTCTTGGGATAGGCGAGGCTAGCCCATGAAGCTGCCCCAGAGTCCATCCACACATCCACAACATCTGGCACTCTACGCATCTCTCCACCGCATTCACATGCTAGAACCACTTCGTCAACCCACGGTCTGTGCAAATCAACTTCTCCAGCTGGGATGCGCACAGCCTTCTGGAGGAGTTCTTCGATAGATCCCACCACTGTTCTCTTTCCACACTTTTCGCAGATCCAGATGGGCAACGGGATCCCCCAGTACCGCTGGCGGGAGATCACCCAATCTCTAGCATTTCTTATCCAGTTCCCAAACCTACTCTTCCCCGCCCACTCTGGAATCCAGTTTACACGCTCATTTTCGTCGAGGAGCTTCTCCTTGATCTCGGTGACCTTGAGGAACCACTGCTCGGTGGCTCTGAGTACAAGGGGGGTCTTGCACCTCCAGCAGTGTGGATAACGGTGCCGAATAGTCTCCTCCTTGAAGAGGAGCCCCTTCCGCTTCAAGTCCTCCACAATTACGGAGTTAGCGTCTCTGACATACATCCCTTGATACTTGCCGCCGTCCTTAGTGAATCTTCCCGCCTCGTTAACCGGACAAAAGACTGGTAGTCCGTACCGCATCCCCACCTCAAAGTCTTCCTCGCCGTGTCCAGGAGCACTGTGAACACAACCAGTTCCCTCCTCCAGTGTAACATACTCCGAGCTAAGCACCACCATGTGCGCTGGCTTCAGCTCAGCCTGCTTAGGAACCTCCTCGAGGAGAGGCGGAGTATACTCTACGCCCTCTAGCTCCGAGCCATAGAGCCTCTCCAAAACCTCGTAATTTTCCCCTAGAACCATTGAGGCTCTTTCCTCAGCCAAGATGAAGACCTCGTCCTCCACCTTCGCCTTGATGTAAATGTAGTCTGGGTGAACCATCACCGCCACATTAGCTGGCAAGGTCCAAGGAGTCGTCGTCCAAATTAAGATGTACTCTTTGTTCCTCCCCTTCACAGGGAACTTCACGTAGATTGAGGGATCCTCCAGCTCCCTGTATTCCTCAGTGACCTCATATCCTGCTAGAACAGTTTCACAGCGGGGGCAGGTGTGCGTCACCCTCAAGCCCTTGGAGAGAAGCCCCTTCTCTTCAGCCTTCTTTATCATCCACCAAACAGCTTCTATGTATTCGTTGGTGATGGTCATGTAGGGATGCTCCCAATCCATCCAAACTCCTAAATTCTTGAACTGATTGGTGGCGATCTTTAGGTTGTCAAGCGCATATCTTCTACACTCTTCTACGAAGTTCTTAATCCCGATCTTCGTTTCAATCTCCTTCTTTGATTTAATTCCCAGCTTCTTCTCCACCATAACCTCTATCGGTAAACCATGCATATCGAAGCCCGGCTGGTCTCTAACCCTGAGGCCTATCATCCTATGGAATCGCAGATAGGCATCCTTCAAGATCTTGTTCCAAGCTGTTCCCACGTGAATTGGGTTAGTGACGTAGGGTGGACCATCTAAGAAGTAGAACTTCTTCCTTCCCATCTGCGCCGCCTTATCTCTGAGCCTTGCTTCATCCCACCACTTCAGCAGCCGTTCTTCATATTCGCGGGGGTTGAATTGCTTGGTGAGCGTGCCTACAACTCCCATCTCCGAATCCACTCCCGGATGCTGTTAGTGTTGAGGCATGCACCAAAAAATTATTTTTGCGGGGGCTCTCTACATCTTGCCTAAAGGGCTCAGCAGTGGGGTTCCCTTGCTATCCCTCAAACTGCCGGAACTCTCTACCAAAAGAGCTGTTCGGATTGTAGCTCCCTATGCAATACTGGCTGGCATCTTGGTGCTTGCAGCTTTCGTTAGGCTTCTACCAGCCAAGTGGGGAATATACCTAAATGAGTACGACCCCTACATCCAATATAAGGCGGCTAAGTACGCTATTGAACATGGATTCTCGGAGTGGTTTAACTGGTATGATAACACTCGGTGGTACCCCTGGGGCGTTGCCGTCGGCAAATCTCTTTATCCAGGAGTCCCCTTCTCAGTAGCCTCCTCCTACCTCCTCTTGAAATGGCTGGGCGTCGATGTCACCCTCTTCGACGTAGCTGTCTTCTTCCCCGTAGCCATGGGCGTTCTCACAGTGCTCGTCGTTTTTCTCCTCGGAAGGGAGCTAGGCGGCACTTCTCTGGGCTTGATAGCTGCACTCATAC
>JAGHCH010000062.1 GCA_021160575.1 Thermoproteota archaeon
TCTCTGATAAGTCCAAAGCTGAATCCTCTGGTTAAAAAAGAAGATCAACGCGAAGAGCACGGTAAACCAGATAACATTCCATATGAAAGAGGTCCCAGTAGTATCTCCTCCAAAGAGCCAGCCCTGAAGGATGCTCTCCAACCCAGACACCAATACCCACTCTAGCTTTCTCTCGAAGCCTATGCTCCCTTAAAAATTTCATTCTGGGGGCCGCCGGCTTCCGCGGCTTCCCGGACCCTCGCGGAGTCCAGTACAACCGCGGACGTAGGGCGGTTTAACTTCCGTGTTCGGTATGGGAACGGGTGGAGCCCGCCCACTCTGGCCGGCGTACCCCCCACAGCATCACCGATCTCACGCTTAAAACCTTTACCCTTCCATGGCAATCATAGTCATCGTAGACCTAACCCTGTCAATCCGCCTAATCCTCTGAGTCACAACCTCCCTCAACTGGTCAATGCTATCCGCCTCAAGCTTAGCTACAACATCGTAGATACCGTATACCAAGTGCGCCTCCTTAACCTCAGGAATCTTCCTCAGCTCAGCCAAAACCTCCTTATCATACCCAACCTCCACATTAATCAAAGCATATGCAACAGGCAACATGCCACCTCCATAATACATCCTAATGAAACCACTATATGAAGATAAGCCTCAAACCCATAGTAAAACCCGTAGATAAAACAGCATCTTATCCATATAGAGGAAGCAAAAATTGTCAAACAAGTATTTAAAGAAAAAGATCGTTGGTGGGGCCGGGGGGATTTGAACCCCCGACCTACGGGTGTCTCCAGTGCTCCAGAAGCCAATCATCCCCTAGGGCGGGTCAGCACACCCGTATTGTTGCACTTCTGGAGCCCTTAACGAGGCGCCGGACATCCGGGCACCTTGCCGTCCTACCTTGCTGGACCACGGCCCCTTTCATCCAGCCCAATAACATACACGCAGCCACACTGCTATAAAGCCTTCTCGTTCTTCGAAATCGTGGCTTTGTGGTGGGGCCGCCCGGATTTGAACCGGGGTCACGAGGGCCCAAGCCTCGCAGTCTAGACCAAGCTAGCCTACGGCCCCAGCTCCAAACCTTTTTTGTTTGACAGAGCCTCCTATAAATGTTTCAAGAGCGGTGTTTGGCTGGGTCTGCTATGAGTGGCTTGGTGGATCGCAAGGTGGCTGAGTTTCTGAGGAAGGCGATTCTCGAGCTTCCCAGCATTGTGCCAGTGGTTGATGAGAAGCTTACTCCCTTTGAGATGCTGGTGGTAGCAGTGATTTCTCAGAATACTAATGACTTGAATACTGAGCGTGCTTTCGAGAGGTTGAGGCAGCTCACCTCCATAACTCCTCAAGCCATCGCGGACCTTGATGTGGAGGCTCTTGAGGAGGCTTTGAAGCCCGCTGGCCTCTACCGCAATAAGGCTCGGGTTCTCAAGGAGGTGGCTAAGCAGATTCTTGAGCGCTATCAAGGAGATCTAAGCAAAGTTCTCGAAAAGCCCGCTGAGGAAGCGAGAAGCGAGCTTCTTTCCCTTCCTGGTGTAGGCTTCAAGACAGCTGATGTAGTTCTCCTCTTCTCTAAGGGGTATCCTTTCTTCCCAGTCGACACCCATATAGCGAAGATCACGAAGAGGCTTGGTCTCGTCCCGCTGAACGCCGATTATGAGCAAATACGACTCACTTGGCAGCAAGTCTTCAAGCCAGAGGAGTATCTTCCAGCCCATCTCAACCTCATACATCTAGGTAGAGTCTACTGCAAAGCTAGAAATCCCAAATGCGGTGAGTGTCCCTTATCCTCTGTCTGCTGGAGGGTGGGCATCAAAGATTGAAGGTATGGAGCCCCGGGCGGGATTTGAACCCGCGACCAACGGCTTTCTCTGACGTCAACCATACGAGGCCGCCGCTCCACCGGGCTGAGCTACCGGGGCTCCTCCGTCGAACATCTCTTAGCCACGGCTACAAAAGCCTTACTAGCTGTAAGGTGTTGGCATCGGTTGTGGAGAAGGAGTAGTTGATGGTGCCGGGGCCGGGCTTCGAACCCGGGATCTCCGGATAACCCAGGTTCCCAGGATAGTTGAACCCTATGAGTCCGGCGCTCTAACCAGGCTGAGCTACCCCGGCACCCGTGAAAGATTCCTTGCGCTTGTCTTATCAACTTTGCGTGGTAGGCTTAGTGAGGGGAAGTTTGTCATCTATTCAGCGCTCGGCTAGTTTCATCTCATCTCCAGCTTAGTGTTCTGCTTTGAGTTTTCTTAAGTTTTAACTGGTGTAAGGTGCTTGACTTGATCCGGGTAGGCGATGTAGGCTTCGCTGGCTATCCCCGTGAAGATTCCCACTTCCACTACTCCGGGAAGCTCCTTGATCTTGAATTCCAACTCCTTTGGATTCTCTATTGGAGGAAACTTAACGTCAAGGATGAAGTTGCCGTTGTCGGTAACTACTGGCCCATCCTTCACTTTTCCAGCTAGCCTCAGCTGAGGCTGACCTCCAAGTTCGCCGAGCTTCTTTTCAACGAAGCTTCTGGCAAAGGGCAGCACTTCCACCGGTATGGGGGCTTTCTCGCCTATTCTACTGACCAGCTTGGTGTAATCTGCGATGATGATGGTGCGCCTTGCAGCCATGCCTATGACCTTCTCCCTCGCTAATGCAGCTCCTCCCCCCTTTACAAGGGTTAGCGTTGCTGGCTCGACTTCATCGGCTCCATCTACCGTCAAGTCAAGTTCAGGGTATGCGTCCAGCGACGCTATGGCTATTCCATGTTTAATTGCTAGTAAGTATGATTGGTAGGAGGAGGGCACCCCGTAGAGCTTCCATCCTTCTCTGACCCTCTCGCCAAGCAACTTGATGAATTCCGCAACGGTTGATCCGGTGCCAAGTCCTAAAACCATGCCATCCTCCACATGCTGAAAGGCAGCTAGTGCAGCTCTACGCTTTACCTCTGCACCTGCACTTACTCGCCAACTCATACTAGGCTCCTCCAAGAGGAAGGGCATTTGTTTTCAACAATGTTACTCTACAGTTAAAGCTCTATGCCCCGAAAGAAGTCAGCTGTGCAGAGAAGTGGAGCCCCGGGCGGGATTCGAACCCGCGACCCCCGCCTCTTTGGAGCATCCTCAGCTTACCAAGGCGGTGCTCCACCGGGCTGAGCTACCGGGGCTCTTCCTTTGATGTGTTCGTGGAGGTGGATTTATTTTTTGTGAGTGTGGGTGTAGTTGAAGGGGTCTCCTAGTATTGCCCCTTGAACGGCTATCTACTGGCGTCTCTGAGCTAGACCGCATGCTCGCGGGGGGTATTCCCCGAGGCTTCTTTGTAGCGGTCACTGGAGAGCCGGGCACAGGTAAAACCATCCTCTGCATCCACTTTATAGCGCAAGGCGTTAAGGAGGGAGATCGCTGCATCTACGTCACCACAGAAGAGAGCAGAGATTCGATAATTACTCAAGCTAGCCAATTCGGCTTCGACTTCTCCAAGGCTATGGAGGAGAAGAAGCTGATACTAGTTGACGCCTTAATGGGGCTTGAGGACCCTTGGTCCCTGAGAAGCCTCGACGTCGAGGAGCTGGTCAACAAGGTCATCGAAGCCAAGAAGGCTCTCGGCTATGGAAGGGCAAGGCTGGTAGTGGACTCGCTCTCGGCCTTCTGGCTGGATAAGCCAGCCATGGCTAGACGCTACTCCTACTTCGTCAAGAAGGTGCTATCTAAGTGGGACTTCACCGTACTAGCTACCTCCCAGTACGCTATAACAACCTCTGAGGCCTTCGGCTGGGGTGTTGAGCATATAGCCGATGGAATAATCCGGTTTAGGCGCTTCGTGCGGGGAGGAGTTCTAAAGAGGTACCTGCTAATAGAGAAAATGCGGCAGACTCCTCACAGCCTTCATATGCATGAGATAGCCATCCTCCCCGGAAGAGGCCTGGTTATCTTGAGACCTGTTGAGATGCGGAAGGAGGACATAGCTCTTCCAAGACAGGTATTCGAGAAGGTTCGGAGGGCTACGGAGCAGAAGGAAGTTGAAGTCCCTTGAACTGCTTCAAAGGCACTACTCCCGCTCCGACGTGGTAGAGGAGCTTTGCTACTTCTGTAGAAACCGCTGGATAGCTGTTCACTGCATATCTCCTTCTCAGGGGCTGGTGTTTAGAAGATACGGGAGGGGTTATACGCCTCTCAAGCTCAGCTCTCCTTCTGATTTCAAGCATCTTCTACAAGCCCTTGGGAAGTGTAGGCTTCGAAGCATTTATGCTAGCGTCACTATCTACAAGCAGCTGTCTAAGCTGGAGGATGTCTACGATTACTCACTCTTCAGCCGCTCTACCCCCACATGGGATATCGATGGCATCTTCAGTAACTGGAGGGAGACGATCTCTATAGCCAGAGAGATAGTTTCCTTCCTAGAGCAGCTCGGCGTAACCTCAGTTTATGTCAAGTGGTCTGGCAACGGCTGCCACGTGCACATCCATGAAGGCGCCTTCTCCGAAGAACTCCTAAGAAAGCATAACCCCTTGGACCTAGCCTACGCCATCGTTGAATATGTCAGGCTTAAACTCGAGTCAAGATTCGTAGAGCTCTCACCAGGCGGTGACACGGTGGTGGAAAACAAGATAGACCCTGCAAGAGTCTTCACAGCCCCTCTAAGCCTACACCGAGAGTTAGATGTGGTCTGCATCTGTATGAAGCCAAATCAGCTGGATGATTTCACCCCTGATTGGGTGAAGCCACATTCCTTCAAACATAGCTCTGACTGGAAGCACTACGTGGAGGGAGAAGCTGACGAGCTAGCGGAGATCGCTTATGAAGCTGTTGGAGGATATCCTCTGAGAACGCGAATGAGAAGGCGGAAACACCCCCCTCTCGACGAGCAAATTAGGAAATGGTTGGAGAAAGCTTAGAAGGAAACCCAAAAACTACTACGCGCTTGACCTATCGACAAAGTGCTTAGTATACCTTTCAGGTTTCAGCTCTTTCACTATGTAATCAAAGGCCTTCTCAGGATCACTGCTTTCCCCGCATGTGAAGACATCGACCGCTGCATAGCCGTATTCCACCCATGTGTGAATAGCTATGTGGCTCTCAACAACTAGCGCGATTACTGATACTCCTCCCTTCTCTCCCCCGAAGCTCCAAGATTTGAGCTCCCAGAGCTTTGCGTTAGCTGTCTCTGCGGCTTCAGCGATGATCCTACGGAGCTTCTGCTCATCGCCGATGATCTCCACTGGGCAATCGTAGAGATTGCCATAAACGTGCTTTCCGACTACGATACCCTTACTCTTCTCCGCTGCTCTGAGCGTTTCAGACCCCTCTCACATCATCATTTCTTAGGTGGGCTCCAGTTAGATGGTTATGCCTTAGAATTTAAGTTTTTCACCTATTCATTCGAACGTGCATATAGATGGGTTGCTAGACAGCCTTACTTTGTAAAAGTTGTTTGGTGCGGGGGGTGGGATTTGAACCCACGAAGGCCTACGCCACGGGATAACCCATCCGCCCCTGGAAGGGCAGATCTTAAGTCCCGCCCCTTTGACCTGGCTCGGGAACCCCCGCACCGTTTCATAACTAGAGCAACTTGCTGGTATTCAAACTTGTCCTTGTATATTAGACGGAAAGCTTTTATCATATTCTCTATTCTCTCAAAAAACCTAGAGGGCCCGTAGCGCAGTCCGGATAGCGCATCGGCCTTCTAAAGGGCCCTGCACCACCCAGAGAAGCCGAGGGTCGGGGGTTCAAATCCCCCCGGGCCCGCCACATTGCTGAAGCAATAGCTTTTTAATCGGCTACGGCAAATTTAAAGCTGGCTTCTATTCAAGGCTTATTGGCGTTCTAGTGGAGGGAACCGTGTGGCGACGAGGTTTGATGAACTTCAGGTGCAGATACGCGCCGTTGAATTCCTCAGGCTCATGAAAGAACTCTATAGCTATCAGCAGCTATCAGAGATAACCGGAATCCCGATAACCGTGCTCAACCGGTATGTTAAGGGGCATATTCTTCCAAGCCTTGAGCGCGCTGAGGAGCTTATTGAGAGGCTTGAAAGAAGCTACAACATTACAGAACATGTTCTCAAAAAAACCAAGTTCACCGGAGAGGGTTTTCTAGACAACACCCAGCTTTTGAGCGACACCCTCCTCCTCAGGATAGCGGCAAACCACATTGTTAGGCTTTCCGCTGGTAGAAGAGTTAGCAAAGTCTTGACAGTAGCTGTAGATGGAATTCCCTTAGCAGTCCACGTGGCGAACATCTTAGATGTCCCGGTAATCTACGCCAAGAAGGAGAAGGAAGTAGGCGTGGAGAACTTTTTAGAAGAGAGCTTCACCGTGAGGAGGGCTGGGCTTCGGATAAGCCTCTACTTGCCGAAATCTCTGCTCGACAAGCGCGATAGCGTGCTCATAGTAGATGATGTTGTCCGCTCTGGGGAGCAGCTACGCGCCTTGGTGAATCTCGTGAGGAAGGCTAACGCCGAGATAGCTGGGGTCTTCGTGATGATTTCTTTTGGAGATCGCTGGATGAAGGATCTGGAAGTGCCTCCCAGCTGTCCTGTAGGCACCATAGTAATGCTCTCTGAGAGCCCTGAGGCTACTTGAAGTCGTAGGGGGGCTTAAACACCCCTCTCTCCGTGATGATCGCTGAAATGTACTCAGGAGGCGTGATGTCGAAAGCCGGGTTGAACACCTTCACTTCTTGAGGTGCTATCCTAACCCCGGCTATCTCGGTAACCTCGCTGGCATCCCTCTCCTCTATCACAACTTCCTCTGGCTTGGTTTCTAAGTCGAAAGTGGACCAAGGCGCTGCCACATAGAAGGGTATGCCGTGTTCCCTCGCTAGAACTGCTATAGTGTAGGTGCCTATTTTGTTGATGACGTGCCCATCTCTAAGTATCCTGTCAGCACCCACGATGACCTTGTCCACCATGCCCAGTTTCATTACGTAGCCAACCATGTTATCAGTTATCAGCGTGACGTCGATTCCATCCTGCAGAAGCTCAAAAGTAGTTAGCCTCGCCCCTTGAAGGAGGGGTCTAGTCTCCGTAGCTATCACCCGGATTCTCTTACCAGCTTCAACTGCTCCTCGAATGACTCCCAGAGCCGTGCCATAGTCAACACAGGCTAGGGCCCCTGCATTGCAGTGGGTTAGTACGGTGTCTTCATCATCCAGCAGCACTGCCCCGTTTCTGCCAATTGTCCGGTTAGTCTGCACATCTTCCTCAGCCATCTTCAAGGCTTCCTTGACGAGCCTGTCCTTGATCTCCTCGATGTCCACGCCTTCGCGTACTAGGTTCTTCAAGAGGACTTCCATGCGGTCAAGAGCCCAAAAGAGGTTCTTCGCAGTGGGCCTGGTATGTCTCAATCTGTTGATAGCTCCCTTAACCTCGCTAGCTAGCTCCTCCGCTCTTCTCGCCTCGCACTTGAATGCCGCCAAGGCCACACCCATCGCTGCAGCTACCCCTATAGCTGGGGCGCCTCTCACCTCTAGGTGCTCAATAGCTTGGGCAACTCTTTCATAGCTGTTGCACTCGATGTACTCCATTCTATGCGGCAGCAATCTCTGGTTGAGGATGGCCACCACTCCATCACGCCATACAACACTCCTCATAGCAGCCCCACCTCCTCAAAGACCTTAATTAACAGATTTCTCAGCACATCAACGGAGAGCTTCACCTCTGGGCTCAAGCCCTCCCCAAGCTCCAAGCTCTTAGGCTGTATGCCCAACAGTATCACTCTAGCCCCCACCTCGCTCTCCAAGTACCTTGAGAGAAGCCTAAGCGACATCCTATGCGACGAAAAACTGGGCATGACGAGCTGATGGGGGTCAAAGATCTCAATTTCACCGTTTTCACCGCCGAAATCCACCGCATCCACCAACAGCACATGAGTAGGCTTCAACCTCCTCACAACACCGGTGAAGTTCTCTGGAACTGGGCCACAGTCAATAACCACAACCCTCTCCCCTCGGGGAAGATCTCGCAACGTTAGCGCCGCTCCATCGTCTCCGCGCATCTCATTACCAATCAACATGACTACAAGCCTCTCTGCTCTCCTCAAGAAGTCCTTCAGCCTCCTCTCAAGGGGCATCGTTAATTACTCCCCTCAACCACTCCCAAGAATGGTGGAGCGCTTTGACTGAGGAGCCGCCAACAGCGGTCATCGAAGACACTGAGGTATCTTTAACTGGAGTAGCCGCTGAAAAGATTTACCAAGGCGGCAAGTACGGTGAGCTGGAAAAAGGCAAGCTCAAGCTCATGCCAGTGGAGGCTCTCTATCTAGTTAAACAAGGAAAACTGAAAGTAGTTGATCCAGAGGGAGTTCCTCTAGACTTCCAGGAGCTGGTTTCCCGCTTCTCAGAGAAGGACCCTCTCATTTGGGCTAGATTCCTCATATACCAAGATCTCCGCAGAAGAGGCTACACCGTAAAGGCTGGCTATGGCAAGGGGGCGGTCTTCCGCGTATACCGGAGAGGTGCTAAAATTGGCAGCGAGCCCGCAAGATATCTAGTTTTTGGCGTGGCTGAAGGGGAAACCTTTGATGTAGCTTTTCTCGCCAAGATAGCTGATGAAGCCCGCAGTTCCCAGAAGGACTTAATCCTAGCGGTCATCGATCGGCAGGGGGATATTACGTATTATGACGTCTCAAGAGTCTCCCTCTAGCAGCGTGAAAGCCAAAGCCGTTTTGGAGCTGATTAGGCCAGTCAACTGCTCCATGATGGGCTTTGCAGTAGTGATAGGCGAGTATCTCGCCCTCAAAGCTCTCCCCTCCCCTCACCTAATCCTGCTCGGATTTGCAGTAGGCTTTACCTTGACAGCCTTCTCCATGGCTGTTAATGA
>JAGHCH010000034.1 GCA_021160575.1 Thermoproteota archaeon
AGCTAGAACAACGCCCGTGACTGCTGTTATAATGCTTAGAACTAGCATAGCCTCTCTGGCGTAGGGGAGGAATCCGAAGAGCCTTAAGATAATGAGCCCCACAGCTACTAGCATAAGCTTGGCTTGGGTTTGCAGTAGAACTGCAGCGTGAGGAAGGGAGTAGCGGTAAACATCAGCCTTTATCGGATGTATGGGGACCATGCCTCCAACATAGACCCACGCAAAGACAAAGAAGGCATAGGCGACGTACATGGTAATGGAGAAGTCGGCGATGTTCATTGTCTTGAGCACGTTGATGGCATCGGTGATATTAGAGGCGCCAGTTATACCTAGCAAGATCGCCAGCGAGACAGCAAGCCCAGCTCCAGCTAGACCAGCTAAGAAGGTGTACTTGAGGGCAGCGCGGTGAGAGCCGGGCTCCCCTGAGACAGCCACTATACCAGCTACTATGAGGCTCGCTACTTCAACTGCAATCCACAAGTGGTATAGGTCGTTAACCATGACTGCCATGGCCGTAGCTGAGAAGCAAAGCATCAGCATCGCGAGATGAACACCTGAAATTCTTCGTACGTCGAGATTGGCGGCTAAGACGACGAAGAGGAGGATGAGAGACATAATGAAGACTGCCAGCTTATGGTACGGCCCGAAGAGGTACTCTAGCGCGAGTCTGAAGCCAGCGAAGATTGGGTGGCCTGTAAACCAGTGGTAGCCGTAGCCGCAAGCTAGGGTGATCACTATTAGTAAAGCTGCCGTGGCCACTGAAAGCCACTTGGTGAACACGCTTCTCCTGTGGAAGAGATTGAGAAAGATCGCTACCAGGATAGGGAGTACTACTATGAGGGCGATAAGGGGTTGGTTAGCCTCGTAGTATGTCATTGTCATTCTTTCTCACCGCGCAATACTACTGATGCTTTAAGGGAGCCGTACTTCCGGTACAGAGCGAGAGTTAAGCCTAACAAGACGGCAGTAGTGCTTACCCCAATTACAATGTTGGTGAGCACTATTCCAGCTGGAAATACTAAGGCAGCTTTCTCTGCAAATTCGTGGATGGACATTCCCGGTATGAGTATGGGAACATGACCTCCTTCAATGTAAGCAGTGGCTACTAGAATTAGGTTCACGGCATCAGAGATGAAGGTGAAGGCGATTATCTTCTTTATCAAGTTGTTTAGGAAGATCAAACCAGCTATTCCTACTATCAAGAGGAAGGCGGCGGTGAGGTAGGCTGCTGCTTGAAGGGGGATCATGTCCTACTCCTCCTCAAACCTCCGGGTTTTGAAGATTACTACGATGAATATGGCTGGCAGCAGTATTGCGCCCACTATCGCTTGGGTTAAGGCGAGATCTGGAGCTAGGAGGGCGTGGAAGAGCACGGCTAAAACTACGCTTTCTATTCCACTGATGATAGCTGCCCGCATCAAGTCTTTCTGGAGGAGAGCAGCTACTGCGCCTATGCAGAGGGCGATCATGAGTACGTAAACCAGGATCATCACTCCACACCTCTTTTCTTGTTGACAGTGTAGTAGTAGGCGTTTGCCAAAGCGTTGCCTACGAAGGGAATGAAGGCGAAGAAGAAGAATCCAACGGCTGCCAAGTCAAGCCTCCCGATCAATAATCCTACAAAGATCATTGTGAGGGCGCAGACATCGTCTATTACTCCGGTGGTGTGGTTTCTGACATAGAAGATGTTTATGCCGTACTCGTCTCCGAAGCGGAATAGCCCTATAGAGGCACAGATTACAAGAACTGCTGCCGCGAAAAATATTGCCGCTGCCACTAAGTGGGTTACCGCCTTGACGGTTCCCCAGAGATCGGCGGCGCCTGTGGCGTAGAAGGCTACTCCTCCGATTATGGATAACCCGATCACAGCGATGGCTGTTTTTGTGGGGCTTGGAGTGGGAATCCCTCTCTTCACGCTGTAGAGGGTGAAGCACACTATGACTGTGGCGAAGATCGTGGTAAGTATTGGAAGGTAGAGATCTGTCATTCTCCTCCACCTCTTCTCAAGATTCTAGCGAAGACTATGGTGCCTATAGCGCCTATCATCAGCAGCGCAATAGCCGTGTCTCGGGCAAAGTGAATGTGAAAGAGCACCTCTAGCAGGTAAAGGGCTGTGCCAGCCACCGTGGTGAAGCAGCTGATGCCCATCAAGGAGGTGACTGCTCCACCCCGTATCGCTAGTCTGAGAGTCGCGAGGGCAGCTAAGCAGAGAGCGAGCATGAAAACCACTCCTCCCACGAGGAAGGTGAACTCCGCGAAGCTGACTACAAAGCTCACTCCAGCCACCTCTTGAGATGGGGTTCTAAGGGGATAATCGCAGGGTCAGGTCTCGGAGAGATGGTGCCGACGAGAATTACATCGTAGCCGTTCTCCTTCACGATATCAGCTGAAACAGTGCCAGGGGTGTAGGTGATGGAGTTTGCTAGCAGCACTTGGGCTACGGGTCTTTTCAAGACCGTTTTCACATGAGCAACGTAGGGATCAATGTTCCCAGTCACGCATCTATGGCAAACATCTATGATCGCGTTTATGATCTCCCTTATTAACCCCAAAATGAAGCGGAGACACCAAACAGCTCTTGAGGACAAGGCTTTCACCCAGCCAGCCTCTTTCGAATCTTCTCCAACAAGACTCTGGCCAGATCCAGGTATTTCCCCTCATCTCCGGGAACTACGCTTATGTAGATGCCTCTTCCTCGCCCACTGTCAACCCGTATCTCGACATGGGCGAAGCCGCCGCGCCAATCTCCATGAGCGTGAATATGCTTTGAGGAGGAATCATCAACTAAGAATGTGAAATTAAGCTCTTGAAGGGCTTGCTTGGCAGCTTGATAGAGGTCATCGGGATCTTTGAAGAACCGCTCGTGGACGATGAAGGCCAAGTTGCCCATCTCCGACAAGTTCTAGCGAGCGGGAAGCTAGAAAAAAAATCTTCTTACTTTAGTTATAAGCTTTTTACTGCAGAAGGTAGCCGTATTTAAGGTATGCTTGTAGCCGCAGACCTCCACCTTCACAGCAGGTATAGCAGAGGCACAAGCGATGAAATGACGTTGGAGTTTCTTAAGCGCTGCGCGGAGGTGAAGGGCTTACAGGTCATCGGTACTGGAGATTTCACCCATCCACGGTGGCTTAGGGAGCTTAGAGAGAAGCTTGTGGAGGAGAATGGACTTTACCACTTGAAAAATGCGAGAAGAAGTGTGAGGTTCCTCGTCCAAGGCGAAGTTTGCACAGTCTTTGACTACGAGGGGCGAGTCAGGAGGATTCACCACGTTATCTTTGCGTCTTCCTTAGAGTCGGCGGAGCTGATAGCAGAGGAGCTGGGGAAATATGGATCTCTCGAAGTCGATGGTAGACCCACTTTAAAGATGAACGGGGCGGAGTTGGTTGAGGCTGTTCTTTCGGCTGATAGAGATGCCTTAGTGATTCCAGCGCATGTGTGGACACCTTGGTTTTCTCTCTTCGGGGCTCGAGGCGGAGTGGACAGGGTAGAGGAGTGCTATGGCGATAAAGCTAGCCAAGTCTATGCGCTTGAGACTGGTTTATCATCGGATCCAGAAATGAATTGGAGGTGGAGCGCCCTAGATAGATTCACGCTGATTTCCAATAGTGATAGCCATAGCCCATGGCCTTGGAGACTTGGGAGAGAGGCAAACATCTTCAATTTAAAGGAGCTCAGCTACAGGGAGATAGCTGATGCGATAAGATCTGGGGATCCTGAGAAGTTTATTATGACCATTGAGGTGGATCCATCCTATGGGAAGTACCATTGGTCTGGGCATAGGAGGTGCGGTGTGGCTGTACCTCCAGAGGAGGCCAGAAGGCTGGGAGGGATATGCCCCGTCTGCGGCAAAAAGCTTACTAAAGGTGTTGCTGAGAGGCTTGAGGAGCTGGCAGATAGACCTCCTGGATTTAAGCCTGAGGGGAAAGCGCTCTTCATTAGGATCCTACCTCTTTGCGAAATCATTGCCACGGTGCTTGGAAAGAAAACAGAGTCAAAAGAGGTATGGAATCTTTACTCGGCGGCCATCAAGAAGCTGGGCTCTGAACTAGACATTCTGCTATATGTACCCGATGGAGCGCTGAGGAAGATACTTCCTCCAATGGTCGCTGAACTCATAGTGAGGATGAGAGAGGGCAGAGTGAGAGTGAGACCGGGGTTTGATGGAGTTTATGGACAGCTCATCATAGAGGAGTGCAGAGGAGGTGGTCAGAGGAAGCTAGAAGACTTTTATAAAGTGAGTTGAGTGTTTATTGAAGCCTCCTTGAAGTGGGATGAGCTATGAAGCCTCCTCGTGAGAAGTGGCGGAAGTCCTTCAGCGAGTGGTTCCACGACGTCTTATTTAGAGCAGAGATCTATGACTATCGTTACCCGATTAAGGGTACTGGTGTTTGGATGCCCTACGGCTTCAAGATAAGAAGAAAGCTCCTCGAGATTGTTAGAGAGAAGCTTGACTCCACCGGGCATCATGAAGTTCTCTTCCCCCTCCTCATCCCGGAGGACATGCTATCTAGGGAGGGGGAGCACATCAAGAGCTTTGAGAGAGAAGTCTACTGGGTTACAAGGGGAGGAGAAGAAGAGCTGGGAGTTAAACTAGCACTCCGCCCCACCAGTGAAACAGCCATCTACCCGATGTTTAACCTCTGGATTCAATCATATACCGATCTCCCAGTGAAGATCTATCAAGTAGTAAGCGTTTTCAGGTACGAGACAAAGGCGACTAAACCTATGATTAGAGTTAGAGAAGTCACCACCTTCAAAGAAGCGCACACAGCTCATGCTACAGCTGAGGAGGCTGAAGAGCAGGTAAGGGAGGCGGTGCAGATTTATAAGGAGTTCTTTGATGCCATGAAGATCCCCTATGTGATCTCGGTGAGGCCCAATTGGGACAAGTTTCCGGGGGCGGAATATAGCGTAGCTTTTGACACCGTAATGCCTGATGGCAGGACTCTGCAAATTGGAACTGTTCACAACTTGGGGCAGAAGTTTGCCAAGGCTTTCGACATCAAGTACATGGATAGAAATGGAGAATTCAGCTATGTTTGGCAGACATGCTATGGAATCTCGGAAAGAGTAATTGCAGCACTTCTTTCGATTCATGGAGATGATCATGGATTAGTTCTTCCATCAGAGATAGCCCCTATTCAAGTGGTCGTGGTTCCCATCCCCTACAAGGGGAGGGATGACGAGATCCTCGCTGAGAGCAGGAGAATATATCAAGAGCTGGCTTCAGCTGGCCTTAGAGTCATCATTGATGAAAGGAAGGAGATTACACCGGGAAGCAAGTTCTATGATTGGGAGCTGAGAGGGGTTCCACTGCGAGTGGAGATAGGTCCAAGAGACGTCGATAAGGGTACTGCCACTTTAGTTAGGAGAGACAATCTAGAGAGAGCCACCTGTGGTAAAGAGGAGGTAGTCGAGGAGGTTAGGCAGCTTCTGCGGAGGATTGATGAAGCCTTGAGTGAGAGGGCGTGGAGCTGGCTCAGAGAGATGACCTCAAAGGCCTATGATGTGGGAGAGGCGAAGAGAATCATTAAGGAGCAGGGAGGAATTGTGGAGATTCCATGGTGTGGTAAAGCCAAGTGTGGCATGGAGCTCTCAGAGCTAGTGGACGCTGATCTCCTAGGGACACCCTGGGATGAGGAAGTGGAAGTTGATGGAAGCTGCGTGGTCTGCGGCGCTAAGGCGTCAACAATAGCTAGAGCTGCGAGAGCTTACTAGCATAGCCTAAAGCCTCTTTATTGAGTTGTGAATCTTTCTAGCCCTCTCCTCCATGGAGTTCTCCATTTGCCCTATCTGAAGAAGGGGAATCCCCTCTAGGAAGAGGGATGTCCCAGCACAAGCTAGTGAGATTGCCCAAAGGACATCTTCTCCCTTAATAAGGGAGGGTACAAGGCAGCCCACAAACACGTCGCCAGCTCCAGTTGTATGCTGAGCTTCTACGGGGAAGGCAGGAATATCGTAGAGACTGCCCTCGATCATGGCGTAGACTCCCCTAGAACCTCTAGTAGCTATGGCGCATGAAACTCCCTTTCTCCACGACGCTTCAAGGGCCTCTCTAACGCTTGAGCAGCTAAAGAGGGTGAGCCACTCGGCTTCGCTAGCCTTAACCACATGGAACTTTGAGAGTTCTTCAACGATGCCTCCCCAAGCCATGGAGTAGGCTATGCCATCATAGGAGAAGCTCCTCGTAAAGCCCTGTGGATCAAGTATGAGCAGAGATCCTCTACGAGAGGTGATGGCGTCCATGGTCGCCTTTGGCAGCTCACTGCATATGGGGCTCACATGGATACACTTGAACTGCTCCTCTGGAAGCTCTTCAGGCTTTATGGGGAGACATGTTCCGGTGACTATGAGAGAGCGCTCGCCCTTCTCGGGGTAGATTATCCAGTAGCTGGTCGTCCCTGCTAGGAGGGTCTTCTTGACGTATTTAACATCTAGCCCAGCCCTCTTGAACTCTTGCATGTACTCCTCTGGAAAGTCCTTGCCTATTTTAGATGCTATCGATACCTCTAGATTGAAGGAACGGGCTGTGAAGCCCGTATAGTATGGTGGGCCTCCCAGTACCCTCATCTGATGTGAGGCAGGTGTTGTGATGTAGTCTAATGAGATGTGGGAGACGATGAGGAGATCCTTCAAGGGGATTCCTCCAGTTGTTAAGGGAAATTAGGGAGTGTCTGATTAAGTTTTTTAGGGAGAGTAGAAAGTCTAGGCGTTGGAGGCTTGAGAAGTTGCCGAAGAAAAGGAGAAACCGAGGCAGAGCGAAGGGCGATAAAGGAAGGTCTGCTAGAGTCCAGTGCGACGGCTGTGGAGCGTGGATTCCGCGCGACAAGGCGATCAAGGTGACGAAGCCAGTGCCCATCGTGGATCCTCAGCTTGCAAGGGAGCTGAGGAAGAGGGGTGCCATGATCTCGAAGAGGGTGGTGACGAAGTATCTCTGTGTGTCGTGCGCGATCTTTCAAGGTGTGGTGAAGGTGCGGTCGGAGGAGGAAAGGAAGAAGGCCTTGCCTCTACGGTAAGGGGCTCTTCCCCTTGAAGGCGCTCTTCCTATTGAAGGCGTCTACTGCCCGCACTTCACCCGATTTCTCTATTAAGAGTCTTGCTGGAAGCAGTGGTAGGCTGGATGTTGTGTGTAGATGCCTCATAGCAGCCTTGGCCAAGCCGGGAGGCATTAGAAGGTTTGTGGAGTTCCAAGCAGTTTTAGAGGGGCCTCCCAATCCACCTAAGCTTCTTGTGGTGAAAGGCGAGGAGTTGAGAGAACTTCCATTAAGTGAAGTGGAAGTAGCTGAGCAGATCTTCAAGGTTCTCCAAGGCTTGAAGGTAGAGGGGTTTCAGCTGCTGGAGAAGATCAGCTTCAGAAAGGCAGTTGATAAGGTTGTTGATAGGGGGTTTCAGCTGATCTACCTTCACGAGAAAGGCGGGAAGCTGAAAGATATGTTACGTGGAGAGAAGATAGCCTTTGTTCTTGGAGACCACTTAGGGTTAGATAGAGATAGTGAGGCTTACCTAGATTCTAAGGGAGCGGTGAGAGTTTCTCTCGGTCCTCACAGCTATATGGCTAGCCACTGCATAGCAGCCGTTCTTAGAGAGCTTGGAGTTGTTCTAGCTGAGAGAAGTCCAGAGATGGTGGAAGCGCTGAAGGACTGTTAGTGTTGAGAGGATAGCCACAACTAAGACGCCTAGCCATAGGTAATTGAAGAAGCCAGCTACGGAGAGGGTGAGTAATCGCTCGGCTCTCTCGAAGAAGCCTACACCCTCCATTTTAACTCCAGCAGCCTCCCCTCTAGCCCTCAGGTAGCTTACCAAGAAGCTTGCAGCTAAGGCGTAGAAGCCTAGTGCAAGGCTGCAGTAGCCAGCTAAAGCTATCACCGCAAGGATGAGAGCATCGGAGCAGCGGTCAATGACTGAGTCCAGCACTCCCCCTCGCAGGGAGACCTTTCCAGTTAGCCTCGCCACAGCGCCGTCAAGAACATCGAGAAAGCCTGAGAGAAGGAGAAGGGCGGAGGCAAGTATCAGCTCCTTGGTCAGATAGAAGTAGCTGGCAGCGAGCACTACTGCAAAGCTAAGGGCGGTGATCTGATTAGGGGAGAGGCCAAGAGAGGCCGCAGCCAGAGCTACTTTGTCTAGATAAGGGGAGACTGCTTTTCTTAGCTTGGTGAGCAAGAGGCTTCACCAGCTTGCTGGTTATAGGGAGGAAGGCAATCTATAAGAGCATATCCGCAGCCTCCTCACTAGAGAGCAGCCGCGGGGTTTGAGGGTGTCCGCCGAATTTGATGCAGCTAGCTTCGTGGAGAAAGCTGTTGAGGAGCTCAGAAGGCGGATTGGAGATCGCAGAGCCATTATAGCTGTCTCCGGCGGTGTAGACAGCACCACTTGCGCAGCGCTCACCTACAGAGCTATAGGGAGGGATCTGGTCTGTGTCTTCATCGATACAGGGTTTATGAGGAAAGGGGAGCCAGAGGAGGTTTATAGAAGGCTTACAGCCCCTCCGCTAAACCTGCCATTGAAGCTCATTAGGGCTAAAGACCGGTTCTTTAAGGCTTTGAAGGGGCTCTCTGACGCTGAGCAGAAGAGGATGGCGTTTAGGAAGACCTTCTACGAAGTGTTGAGCGAAGAGGCCAGGAAGGAGGGATGCACGGTACTGGTACAGGGGACTATAGCTCCCGACTGGATTGAGACGCTTGGAGGAATTAAGACTCAGCATAACATCCTGGAGCAGCTGGGAGTGGATACGGCAAAGGAATACGGCTTCGACCTTGTTGAGCCTCTGGTGGATCTTTACAAGGATCAGGTGAGAGCTGTTGCGAGGTACCTTGGAGCGCCAGTGGAGGTCTCTGAGAGACAGCCCTTTCCCGGGCCTGGATTGAGTGTAAGAGCGGTCGGGGAAATTACGGAGGAGAAGGTGGAGGTTGCGAGGGAGGCTAGTTGGATAGTAGAGGAGCGGCTGAAGGAGTTTAAACCAAGCCAGTACTTCGCCGCCGTCTTTGAAGACGAGCGGGTAGACTCGGATCGCCATCTGAAGCAGGAGATAGCAAGGATGCTGAAGCTCTCTGAAGATGAGCTCCAGCTATACTGCTTCAAGGCCAGGGCAACTGGTGTTAAAGGGGATGCTAGAGCTTACGGCAAGATTGTTGGCTTGGAGGGCTGGAGGAGGCTTGAAGGCGGGGTTGACGTCGATCTCTTCGATATGGCTGTGAAGAGGCTTGTTCACTGGGATCCAGAAGTTACGAGAGTGCTCTGCGCGGTTACCGAGAGGCGTCATGGAAAATACGCCGTGGCTATTAGAGCGGTGATCACTAGAGATTTCATGACGGCGAAGGTTGCAAGGTTGCCGTGGGAGGTGCTAATGGAGGTGGGAAAGAAAATTCTTGAACGGTGTCCTGCGGTTTCACAAGTTTTCTATGATGTGACCTCCAAGCCACCAGCAACCGTGGAGTTTGAGTGATAGACCATGTTCATCCCGGTGGTGTTTTGTGGAGGGCAGTACAATCACTTGATTGTTAGGGCTTTAAGGGAGCTTGGAGTGGAGAGCCGTCTTGTGCCGATGACCACCATTAAGCTTGAGGGCTTGGAGGCCATGGAGGTTGATGGATTGGTTATGGGGGGAGGGCCCTACAGCGTTAGAGATGGATTGGAGCAGTTTGGAGATCTGCCTAGAATCATCATGGAGGCGAATTTCCCTATCTTCGGGATTTGCCTTACTCACCAGCTAATAGGGAAGCTGCTGGGTGGTGAGATCGTTAAGGGGTCGAAGCCGGAATTTGGTAAGATCACCGTGTACGTGATTGATAAGGACGATATTCTGAGAGGACTTTCACCTAGCTTCGAGGCGTGGGCTTCTCACAACGACGAAGTCGTTAGAACTAGTAAAGAGAGCTTCGAGGTCTTAGCTCACAGCGATTTCTGCTCTGTAGAAGCATTGAAGGATAGAAGGAGACCCATTTATGGCGTTCAGTTCCACATTGAGGTTGCAGACACGCCGCGAGGGAAAGAGGTTCTCAGCAACTTCATAGAGGTATGTAGAAGGTGAGCTAAGAGAAGAGGCGCTCAGCTTCCTCCATGATCTGGCTCTCCACGTCAATGGGCTTTTGCTTCTCCTCTAAAGCCTTGAGCCAGGCGGCGGTGGCACTGAAGGTCACACCTCGCTTCTTCCCTTCATGCTTGTCTATCTTGACGGCAACGGGCATTTTCACCCACTCCCCCAGCAGTACGCTTTCACCGGTTTCGAGGGTGGGTAGAGCGGAGTACATGTCCTCGGTGAACCATTCACTGGACTCCTTGATGTGCCTCTGGTCTTCGGGCTGCCTTATCCTCAAAACGCAGATGCTGTTGACTTGGCTGAGCACATTAGGGTCTATCCCTCTGGGTCTTTGAGATACGATGACTAACCCGACGCCGTACTTTCTGCCCTCCCTAGCAATCTTCTCTAGCGAACGTTTCGCCCTTGTGTTGAGGTTTGTAGCTAAGTAAAGGTGGGCCTCCTCAACTATGAGGAGAGTTGGCAGGATTTCTCTCCGAGCGGCTCTTCTGAGGAGCTGGTAGGCCACGTGGGAGACCACCTCGTCTCTGCCTTTTTGAGGCATTTCAGAGACATCGAGAATCACGGCTCTTCCGGGGTGAAGCAGCGCTGTTGGATCTGATGCTTCTAGCGAGATGATGTCGCCGAACTCGACCATGTCGTCCTCGAGCTTGCTGAGTACTTTCTCGTAGCGTTCTTGCTCCCTCTTGTTGTTCTGCGTCATCATCTCCCGGAGAAGGTAGCCGTAGAGTGTCTTAAGGTAGTCGCAGTCCTCCACTTGGATTTCGCCTTCAGCTTGCTCTATGAAGGCTTTGATCATCCCCTCGGAGCGGGCGGCTTGCATTCCTCCGCGGAGGAAGTCGTTGTAGAGCTTGTTCACTTCGCGGATAGCTCGCCTCAGCAGCCTCCTCTGCTCGGGAGCTGGCTCCGCGATGAGGATATCCGCCAGCATGGAGGGAGCGATCTGCAGAGGGTTTATCTTAGCTTGGACGGGTAAGACCTCTCCTTGAGCTAACTCGAGGTTCACATATTCTCCATGACTATCCACCACCAGTACTTGCCCACCAATGGAGACCACTCGGTCGATGAGCACTGCCACGGTGTTGCTCTTGCCGCTGCCAGTGCTTCCTAGGATGGCGAGATGCTTGGAGAGAACTGCATCCACGTTTACCCTAACTTCGACATCGTGCTTGCTCCTCAACACGCCTAGCCTTATCCAAGAGGCTTCAGGTGAACGTGCATAGAGGTCGCCTATGGAGGAGTAGCTCACTGAGAAGGCTTCCTCTAGAATCTCCTTGGAGGGCTTATAGACGGGGGACTTTGGAGGTATAGGAGTTCTAGGCCTGCCCTTTGTATGTAGATCAAGCACAGGAACTGCTTTTACACAGAAATCTGGCTCCTCTACCAGCTCTGGTTGAGCACGCTCCCTCTCTACAGTAGCTTTAAGATCTCGAGCCCTCAGCGCTCGACAGATCTCATCTTCACAAGAGACGCTGGAAACGAAGAGAAGAACTCTCCCCTTGGTGGGTCTATCAAACTCCACGTAGAGGTAGCTTGCCGCCTCGACGGGTGTGAAAGCCGTTATCTCGACCTCTGAGAGGGAGGATCTATATACGTATCCTACTTCCTCCATAGTAGCCTAGCACCTCTCTACCTGTGGGCTCAATATCCAGTTTGAGAG
>JAGHCH010000123.1 GCA_021160575.1 Thermoproteota archaeon
ATTGTGCTGGCATGGACTCCTTCAGACCTTGAAAAACGCGTGGACACGGTCCCACGCGTTTTTCAAGGTCTGAAGGAGTCCATGCCAGCACAATGATGATATCGGGGTTCCAAGTGATGATCTTCTCTATGGAGACCTTGGGCCAAGGCGTGGTGAACTCCTCTTCGAAGGCTATGTTCTTCGCCCCGGCGAACTCCACTAAGCTTGCCCATGCACTTCCCTTAGCATACACCGTTACTTCCTGTCCTTTAATGCTGCTCATCATAAGGACGCGGGGCTTCTCCTCGTCGGGGATCTTGGAGGTTATCTCCTTGATTTGGCTGAAGGTGTTGTCAACAAAGCTTGCTAGCTGGTTTGCCTTATCCTCTACATCGAAGATCTTGCCGAGAAGCTGTATGCTTTTAACCACGTCGTCTACTGTCTTCAGCTGAAAGCACACGACGGGAACTTTGAGTTCCTCGAACTTCTTGAGGATCTCCTCCGACTTGCCGTAGCCGTACTGCATGATCACTAAGTCTGGATTTAAGTTCATGACCGCCTCAAGATCTACGCCAGCGAAGAGGCTACCGACCACTGGCTTGTTTTTCACTTCATCTGGGAGATAGATGTTGTAAGGGATGTACTTGCCCACACCGACTATTTTATCGGAGAGCCCCAGGACGCACATGATCTCGGCTTCAGCTCCTGTAAGGACTACTACACGCTCCAGCTTCTCTGGAATGGTTACAGATCTGCCTATGAGATCGGTGATTACCTTGCCAGTGGGAGTGGGCTGCGGTGTTGGCTGCCCATAGTACATGAGAAAAGCTGCGCAGGCAATGATTACTGCGAGGATTGCCACTGTGACTGCTGCGTGCACGGCTGAGATGCCCCTCGAAGAAGACATAGCCAAACCTCCATCTGCTTCAGTGCCACTTAGATTTAAGCGGGGGATAGGGCCAATATAACTGTTACTGCTTATCATAAGCAGTATTACTGAAGAAGCCGCTCCCATTTCTTAAGCATGTGGCTTAGAAAAACGTAGAGAGTTGGAGTCTAAGGCTTCCTTGTCATCAATGCTGCTACGACTACGATGAAAACCACGAAGAGCACCAGCGATGCAAGGTAGACGGGATTGGTAAGCATTTGCTGCAGTGAAGGTGTTGGTGGAGGTTGGGAGACTACTGAAGGGGTGACGTTAGCAGCTCCAGTGACGTTGGAGGGGATGGTGATGTTCATTGGAGGGGCGGTAATGTTGGCTGGCGGCGGATAGAAGGCAGGGGAGAGGATCGTCAATATCGTGACAGCTTCAGGCCCTGTTATGTTGATAGAAGGGGCATAGGGATAGTAGTCAGCCCCCAAGGTTAGACTAAGAGAAGATTCGTTTAATGCAAGGAGCTTGCTCTCAGTGAAGGCTAGGAAAACTGATGGAGCTTCTCTGGGCGGTGGAGAAGTATAGGTGAGCGGCAGTGGGTTAACTGGCGTTGTGAACTCCCAAAGGAGTGTTACCTCTACTGTTGTTGAAGCATTGGGGAGACTTCCTTGGAAGTCCACCGTGGTGGATCCGGTCCAAGACTTCTTGGCAGTGGCGGAGCAGATGTCTGAGTACATGGCTAGGCGTAGGTATGGCTTGAGGGTGTAGGTATAGGAGGAGCCATCCTTTAAGGAGAGGTATACCTTGATCACGTAGTTCTGCGCAAGCTGCACTGAAAGGGAGGAGATGCCTAGATCGTCTAGCCAGCTAGAGACCTCTTGCGAAGAAACCCACGAGGAGAAGTTGCTGATGGCGCTGTTGAGCTTGGCTTCTAAAGTTGATGTGTCTATTTGAACGGATATATCCACTGATTTATGGGGGTAGTCTGGCCCTCCTTTGACGGTGACGGTGACGTTCTTGCTATGATCAACCTCCATCTCAAACTGTGCCGCGGCAACGGAGGAGTAGTAGACCGTAAAATCGCCCAAGGTTTGCTCGGTGACATTTAGTGCTATGGGGGTGGTGATGGTTACTAGGTACTCGCCTCTCGGTAGAACCATGGAGAACTCGGGAGATGGTGTGAAGAGACTCCAGGTCTGATTGCCAGCTTTGTCTGTGACGAATACTGAGTAGGTGTAGCCCGGCTGGTGGTTTTCCACTACGAAGATTATGGTGTAGTAGTTTTCGGCTGCGCAGAGAGAGATCAGCATGAGAAATGCTATGAGCAGTATTGCTAAATGCCTCATGAAGCAACCCCTTTAATGGCGTCATGCTCTCAGAGTTGACAATAAAAAGTTTCGTTTATGGAGGTTATAAGGGTATTCACGTAAAGGGGGAAAGGTGCACAGCTTGAAGCTTCTCTAAGTGAAGAATCCACAAAGTTTCATGCAAGAATGTTCAAGGATCCTAGAGAAGTAAGCATCAATTGGTTCTATGTGATAATCATGGCTATTTTGCACGAAAAAATTTAAGCTCGCTGAAGTGTAGGTCTTCGTGAGGCTGGTGATGTGAGGTTCTGGGAGAGGTTCAAGGATTCATGGGCTATAGGTGTGGATGTATGCGGTGCTCGCACAGCGGATAGAAATGAAACTTACGTTGCTATTGTGAGCAGTGCATACTGCGCCGTGGAGTACAACAGCAGTAGGGTGTACTCCGGAGGGGTGGTAAAACCGTATACGGTGTCGGATGTCGTGAGAGAGCTTGGAGAGGTAGCGCAGTGGAGATCCGGCTATAAGGTGCTCTTCTTGAAGAACATGAGGAGAGTCGCTGTAAGAGCTATTGACAGGGTAAGGGAGCGCTTTAACGCTAGAAAGATCTTCGTCTTCTACGATCAGAGATTGGTGTCAAGTAGGAGACAGGAGATCGCGGAGACGGCCTACAGATTTCTGGATGCTGTCATTGATAGAGGGGGAATTCCCGTCGGCGTTCTAACGTTATCTTCGGCGCACAGGGACTTGAAGAGGAGAGATGACGGAGTCCACAGCGAGCTTAGAAGAGTGCTGAGAACCGTCTATGTTAAGACTCAGCATGGAGCTGGCTTGAGAGCAGAATTTCCGAGGGAAGTTCCAGTGAGCAGCGAGGAAGTTGAAAAAGCGGTCTACATACAGTCAGAGGATGAGGGCTACCCCACGGTGCTGTTGACGGCCCATGATCTATGTGCGTGGAAGCTGCAAAACTGGATTAGCGAGAACCTCTAGCCTTGAATTCTCTCCAGGTAGTATTGTCCTCTATAGATCTTCTTGGTTTTCCTTGTCAGCTTTATGTAGACCAGCTGGGCGATCTGCGCCCCCTTCTCAAGCTCTATTCCATGCGGATTGAACACTACGAGCAGCCCTTCGCCTCTTCCTTTGTAGCCGGGATCCCATACAGCTGTGAAGATGATGGCACCGCACCTCATTAAGCTGGAACGGGGGATGGCTAAAGCCAGGCAGTCTTCAGGAACCTCCACCACTTCGCTGTAAACTGCTCGATAGGCACCTTGTGGAAGCTCAAACACGCCGTTACGAGGAGAAATCTCTGCAACCTCTGGCAGCTTTCTAGCAGAGTTTCCCAAGGAGCCCATCGTCTTGAAGCTATACACTTCAGCTAGTGTTAGCTTGATGCCAGCGCAGTCAACTTCCTGCTCGCTAAGCTTGAAGATATCCATCAAGTCTTCGGGAGCTAAGGCAGGCATAGCGCAGACCACCTGCATAAATGTCGGCGTTTTTTCTATAGGGTGGTGAGCTATTTCAAGGTTTAAGGAGGAGAAGGAAAAGCGGACGCGCTGGGAATCTTGGTGAGATTGATTTGATTTCCCCTCTGGTTGAAGTGGCTGAGAAGACTTTGAAAACCGTCTTGCAGACTAAGATTAGTCTTGATAAGGCCTTTACCATGGCGGCTGAGGGAGTTAAAGGGAGAGCAAGGCAAGAGGCGTATCAGGTGTCAAGAGGAGTTGTCTCTAATTTCTTGAGATTGAGGCATTGTTTTGAAGAGCTTTATGGCAGGAAGGGGAGGCTGCGTGAACTTGTGGAGTTTTACTTGAGCGGAAAGTGGAGCGAAGTGGGGTTGCCAACAGGTGTTGAAGGACTGGCGCTCAAGTATTCTTACCCTGTGTGGTTTGTTGAGGAGCTTGTTGGGTTGATGGGGTTTTCTGAGGTTGAGGAGCTATTGAAGGCTATGGAAGAGCCAAAGGTTTGGCTGCGCTGTGTTGATCGAGAGGCTTTAAGGCTCTTAGAGGAGGATGGTTGTGTATATAGAGTCGACCATGACCTTGATTACATGGTCTTGCTGGAGGAGCTGCCTAAGCCGCCTCACCGCTTAAAGGCTGTTAAGCTAGGCTATGCCATTGTTCAAGACAAGGGATCGGCACTGGTTGTTGAAGCTTTAGAGGGGCTATCTCCACTTCTTGATGCTTGCGCTGCTCCAGGCGTGAAGACTCTTGCAATTCTTCAGCTCAAGGGCAGCAGAGTGATAGCTGTTGACAAAAGTTGGAATCGGTTGAAGACTCTGGTGAGAATGGTGAAGCTCTACGCCGACAAAGTTGACGTCGTGAGAGCAGATTCTACATATTCTCCAGTGAGGTGGGCTGCAGAGGCGCTGGTGGATGCACCTTGCAGCGGCAGTGGAACTGCAGCGAGAGATCCTTCAGTTAAGCTAAGACTTGCTAGAAAAAGCAAGGTGGAGTACTATGTGAAGCTTCAAAAGAGGCTTCTTAAGGAAGCGCTCAGAGTAGCTGGGCAGGTGGTGTATGCCGTGTGTAGCCTGCTTCCCTCTGAGGGGGAGGAGATTGTGGAGGCTGCTGATGCAGAGCTCTGCAAGTTGGAGCTCCCGTCAACGACAAGCGGGTATAAGCAGTTTAAGTGCTCCACTTATGTTAAGCGCATAATGCCGCATCTTCATAGCTGTCAAGGGTTCTTCATAGCAAGGCTTCAAGCACAATAGACGGCACGTCTTTGCAGCTGTTACTCCGGGTCACATGAAGTCGAGGAGCCCTCTAGTCATGGTGGCTGGCTTAAGGCTGGCAGTGGTTACGCCCACCACTTGCAGAATCCTGTGAGCCACTGGTATCAACTGGTTGTCGATGTAGTAGTCATAGTCTACTTTTGATGGATCTGCCTCATGATAGGGAACAGCTCTCTCGTAAACTTTGGCTCCTCCTTTATGCACTACAAAGCCTATTTGATCTCCAGGCTTAATTGCCCATCCCTCTTCCTTGAGCTTCCAAGCTACAGCTACGTGGGGGGCGCTGACCTTGTACTCCTCGAGAGGCTTTGAGAGCGTCTTCCAAATGACCAACTTCTGGGCGGGAATCTTCCCTGACTTGAGGTTTCTAATGGTGTCGTGGACGTAGCTGATGGCTTTCTGCTTACTGCCTGTCTTCAAGAGGATTTCGGCGACCTTCTCTTGAAGCTCCTTGGCTGCCTCACACCAGTCTCCTCTAACTGCCTCCAGCCCTACGATGTCTAGAGAGCCGTCCTCAAGGAGCCCGGCATACCGCTTCTTAGCCTCTGTGAAAAGGATTTTCTTGTAGACTTTGTCCACCTTGATCTCCAAGCCCAGCCTCTCCTCAACAAGCTGAATGAACTTCTCAATCTTCTCTGGGTCATACTTGAGGAAGAGGGAGTCGGTATCGCCGTAGATTATGGTGAGCCCCAGCTCCCTAGCTATGGAGAGAGCAGCGGAGATGGTTGATCTACCCCAAGCAGTGCATGACTCTGCCACCGGCTTCATGTACCACCTTGCGCCAGTCCAGCCAGCGTAGCCATAAGTCGCATTGGTTACAACTTTAACCGCCTTCTGCTGGGCCTCCAAGGCTAGGTAGCGGGGGCTATCCTTAGGATACTTCTTCATCTCTTGCCGAATCGCCTTTCTAGCCTCTATCAAGCTGCCTACAGCTACCCTGTAGAGACCATCTGGCTGCTTAAGGAAGCGGTGCCCCACCTCCGGAGCTACATAGACCTTGTCTTTAGGGACTTCCACTTCGGGCGGCACATAGGTGTCAGGGGAGATGTTGTACTTGAGAATAAGGTGGGGATACATGGCTGCGAAGTCTAGAACCGCAACGTCCTCATGGATGCCTGGCCTAGGCTGTAGCACCATGCCTCCCTTATAGGTTTCAAAGTACATGAGTTCAGGGCGCTTAGGTACTAGCTCTCCTATCTTGGCCGCATGGCGGATCAAGTACTCCTCAACCCGGAAGCCCGGGGACGCTGCCACGACGTGGTCCATGGGATAACCCACGAGAGCTGAGAGCTGGATGAGATAGTCTGCGAAGAGGTGCCATAACTTCATGACTGTTCTAGCGCACTTCAAGGCATACTCTTCAAGTTTCTTCCTCCCCTCGGAGGTCTTCCAGAGTTGCCCAAAGTAGACCTCCTCAATCACTTCGCCATCCCAGATCTTGTAGTGCTTAGCGGTGTACTCCAAGGTTTTAATTTTGATTTCTGGATCATCCTCGGCGAAGTCTTTAGCATCTACATTGATTCTACCTATGATAGAGAAGTGGCCGAAGAGGCTCTGATGAGGCTCTGTTCTCTGCCTACCTATGAGGAGAGGAGCGTTTACAGTCTTGGAGCGCTCCACAAGGAAAGGCCAAACCTTACTGTTGGCAGCCCAAGAGATCACCACGTCTGGATCATATTCTCTAACAAGCTCAGCGAACTTGAAGAGGATTATTCGGTCATCCTCCTCTGCGAAGATGTATTCACGCCCATCATCGGTTACTGCAGCCAGTACGCCTATACTATCCCGCTTGGGATCCGGGCTGCCGTGGAGAACGGGGATGATCACATGGAAAGCTAGGCATCTCAAGGGTGGAGGAGTTAGATCACCATTCACGGGCTTAGGTGGCTCCTTCGCCACATAGGTGGGCAGCTCCACGCCCTCAATATCGCCCCCCGGTGCGACATCAACTTCCACCCATGAAGAGGGGGAGAGATCCGTCACTTCGAAGTACCTCTGAGAGGGACGGATGTCCTCCTCGTAGATGTCTGAAACCTCGGAGTGCTTGGATGCCTGCTTCGCGGCTTTTTCCATGTCGTCTGCATTGCTGAAGATCAGCTTCACCACTTCAATTGGCCTTCCAAGACGCTTGCGCTTCACCACTTCAACTCCTTCAAGTCCGTAGGGCTTAAGCAGAGCTGAGAACTTGGAGGCTAAAGCTTCAGCTGAAACTCCATTTCTGGGAACTGCGTAGAAGAAGGGCTTGTAGAACCTATCTACAACTAGAACTCGCTCACCCTCCTCCGTAATACCCCACAGTAGGATCTCCTGAAGCTTTCTGCCAACAATTACTCCTACTTCTTGATTAACGTCAAGAATCCAGAGGCGCACGGGGAGCTGCCTCCAAAGAAGTATAGAGAGTTGAAGCCTTTAACCATTTATTTACCGCGCGGGGTTCCAAGGCTCTTCTTACAAGTACTTCGAAGCTACACAGAGTAGAGCGGCTAGACTTCTGTGGAGGGATGCCACGTGCAGAAGGTCCCCTTGAAGGTTGTTGCGAGGCTTGATGAGAAGGGAGCAATTGCCTCGGCGGGACCTTTCGAGCTTAGGTCGTCGCTCCCTAAAGCGCTTGGCGGCTTAGGGGGAGTTGAGCTTCCAGCTCATCCACACCTCTTCCTAGCAGGCATAGCCAACTGCTGCGCAGACATCTTGATTTACGCGGCTAAGCGGAAAGGCATCACCATCGATGCAGTGCTGTTACAGCTATGGTGGAAGCCGAGCTAAATGTGGGAGCACTGGTTGAAGGAAGAGTCCCCATAACCCTTGAGAACATGAAGATCACTATGGAGGTAAAGGGCGTCGACCCTAAGACAGCTGAGGAGCTGGCGAAGGAAGCTGCTGAATACTGCCCTCTCACCATTACCGTGCTAAAGCCATGCAGCATAGAGATCAAGGCTGGCTCAACCTGAAGAGTTTTCGCGACATATACCCCTCTTTTTTCGCCTCGGAAGAGACCACATGGTTTATAGCTTATCGTAGGAGAGAAAGGGCATTTAGCGAGGGGCTTTCTATGAAGCTGCACGCTGAATGCATTCCCTGCATATTGACTGTTAGGCATAGAGAAGTGGCTAAGTTTAGGGGGGATAGCCCCGAGGCGGTGAAGCTCATGGCTGAAATGGCGAGGATGCTCGCTGACTCTGCGGACAGGGGAGAGCTGGCAACTGTTGCCGCTACGAGGCTTTTCAGGTTCTTGAAGAAGCAGCTTGGGGTGGAGGATCTTTATGCTGAGGAGAAGAAGATTGCGGATGAGAAGGCCTTGAAGGTTGCTGAAGAGCTGAGATCTAAAGTGATGGAGCGGAGAGGCATTGATAGGTTTAGACTGGCATGCTACGCTGCCTTAGTGGGGAATGCCCTTGATTTTGGAGTTGCAAGCTATCAAGTTGCTGATCCGGAAAAGCTGTTGGATGAAATTCTCAGCTGCAAGCCAGCCATCGACGACGTAGAAGAGTTCTACAGACTCGTGAGGAAGGGTGGGAATTGCCTCTACCTCTTGGATAATGCAGGGGAGATAGCGTTTGATAGGCTCTTCATCGAGGTCTTAAGAGGCGAGGGAGTTCAGGTAGTTGCGCTTGTCAAGTCTCGAGGGGGGTTCCAAAACGACGCCACTAAAGAGGATGCTGAAAGGGTGAAGCTGGATGAAGTGTGCAAGGTGATAGAAACTGGAACAGATGCTTCAAGTCTGTTCATCGAGGAGCTCCCTTCAGACGTGCTGAGGGAAGTGGAGAGTGCAGATTTTATGGTGGCTAAAGGAATGGCACACTTTGAGCACCTCCCGGAGCTTCAGATAGGCTGTCCTGTGATCTTTATGTTGAAAGCTAAATGCCGGGTGATAGCTAGCTTACTGGGGGTTCCAGTGGGAGGCTACGTGGTTAAGCTAGAGAAGTTTGCATAGAGCATAGCTTCACCTGCTGAACACGCAGCTGAGAAGAAGCATGGCTGCTTTTCGTAGCAAAAGGGGATATGGAAGTTTTTTGAAAGCCTTCGCCGAGAAAAACCTTGGAATATAGGTTGTCTTACTGCGAAAACGAAGAGGAATGCTAGAGCCTTGCTAAAAGCTTGGTTCTTTTAGTTCTTTCCATCCTTTTTTGCCTTCTCCAAGCCAGTTGGTTATTGCAGAGATAGGCTAAATAGAGTTTTTCTGCTAGCTGGTCGCAGATGGGGCAGGTGTCGAGGCATACTCGGCAGCTTTGACACTTCTGCTGGTTGACGTGCACTGTGTCGGTGATGGTGATTGCCTTTTGAGGACACCAGAGGGCACAGGATTGGCACTTAGTGCATAGCTGAGATCTAAGGACAAGCTTTATGAGATCTGAGATCTCCTCTACGGGGTCTTCTGCATCCTCCACCTTGAGCAAGCCATCTTGGTGTATGTGATAGGTGGCCGAGGATCCCTTTATGGAAAGGGAGTGTTCACTGCTTTTTACAAGGTTGCCTAGAACCACGCTGTGCTCGGCTAGTAGCTTCATGTTTAGCGATGTGCCGAGTTTGACCTCAGCTGAGGCTTCTTCAAGCTTGTAGTATTGAAGTGGCAGAGGCATCCAGCTGCTGTAGACATCTCTCCATGGCGGAGGCTTCACTCTAGCCTTCTTGGCTAGAAAGAGCTTCCCAGAGGCGTCAGTGAGCCATCTCCACAGGCCGAGGGCGATCCACTCTTCAGGAGCATCGATTCTCTGACGCCATTTCTCAAGAAAGCTTACCCATTTATTCCAGAGGTCGGGATGCCTCTCCGCAACCACCTTTAGTTCTGCAAGCTTACTAGCTGGACACATGTAGCAGCCTATCCGCTCAAAGCCCATGTTGTAGAGTGGGTTGACCACTAGATTGTTTTTGAAGGTGTAGAGCCAGATTGCTAGAGAGCTCCACTCTTGGATTGGAGTGGCGGAGAGGACTGAAGGAAGCCAAGCATTTCTCCATATCTTGCCGCTTCTAGCCCTCTCCAGCGATTCAAAAGCACGCTGCCCCACTAGGCTGAGGATGCCGTTGGACCAGTGCTCTTTAACTAGCTTGGCGTAGGGGATGAGCTTGCAGTGCTTGCAGCACCAGCGGTAGTCCCTCCCCGGCGGCCCGAAGATCGGGAGATTCTCCCAGAAGGCTTCCCCAGCATCAGCTACGAGAAGTTCAAGGCCGTAGTGCTCAACGGTTTTCTGCACGGTTTCCGCGGTTTCGGGGAGTTCAAGGCCTGTATCGTTGAAGACCACTAGGGGGTCGCCGAACTCTTGAACAGCTAGATCTAGGGTGACGGCGCTGTCTTTACCTCCCGAGAGCCCTACCACCACGGGTTTGCCTATCTTTTGAGAGGTGACGTGGAGGAAGGCTCTAGCCTTAGAGACCAAGCGGTAGAGAATCCATTCGTTGGCCTGGAGGACCTCTTGAAGTGAAGCTTTCTTTTCAGAGGTCTCGACTACCAAGCCGTCCACTTTGCGGAATACCTTAACACCCTTGCTCGTCGCCACGCCCAGTGCGATTGGCTCTCCTCTATGAGTGATGAGAATTTGCCTCCCCTTCTCGAAGCCCGATTTGGAGTAGACTTCTCCGGCTTTGACCTTGCTTGAAGGCGCTTCAAAGCACTCCACTGCATTGTGAGAGAGGAGCTTGAGAGCTCCAGCCTTCTTCAGCCGAAATCTCCACTTCTGCTTGAAGGGATCAAAGTAGAGGAGCCCGGCCACAGAGCCATCTACAACCACCTCCCTCATGTCATCTATGAAGATCGCCTTGTTGACCAAAGTGAATTTGCCGTTAAAGAGAATGTGGAAAGGCTTTGATGAGCCTAGATCCTCCTCTATGGCTTGCTTGAGGACTTGTAGATCGTGGGGGAGCGCAGGACGCGCGTCTCCGGGCTCTGTAAGGTGAAGCTCAAAGCCCTCTGCACCGCAGCGAGAGCACCGCTTATGCAGTAGGGGGACATTGCAGTCTGGACACCACCAAGTCTTCGCCACCACTCGCCATCGCCGTCTAGGCATCGAGCAGCCTCCACGCAGCTACAACTGTGGAGGAAAGCTATAATGCTTGGGTCTGTATAGAGAGTCTCTCGAGGTGACTGCCATGCCCGATGATATCATTGTAGTTTCCACGGACTTTGTTCCAGGAGCGGAGATTGAGGAGGTTTTAGGCTTGGTGTGGGGCTCCAGCATCAAGGCGAAGCATGTGGGCAAAGACTTCAAAATGTCCTTGAAGCACTTAGTTGGAGGAGAGCTCAGCGACTACACGGAGATGCTTGAGGAATCGAGGAAAACTGCCTTAAACCGGATGCTCGAGAAGGCGAAGGCGCTGGGAGCGGACGCCGTAATAAACGTGAGGTTCATGACTTCGGCGGTAATGTCGGGAGCTGCAGAGATCCTAGTTTACGGCACCGCAGTGAAGCTCAAGAAGGCTTAAGGCGCTTGGCTAGCAGCTTGCCTTTGTGTGTCAGGGTATAGGCGTTGTCATAGGTGAGCTTCACTAAATCGCCCTCTTCAAGCTTTTTGAGAAGATCTAGCGCCTGCTCCCCGAATTTCCCTCGAATCTCTAGGAGCTTCATTTTCTTCTTTTTAAGGGCAAGAAGGAGTTCTTCCTCTAAAGAAGTCAGCTTGATTGAAGCGGCTTCCTCGTAGATAGCTCTTCTATAGAGGATGTAGAGGGGCACCATGTATGCTGGAGAGGTAAACAGCAGGATCATGAAGCCTGCAGCCTTTGAAGGAGGGATGTTGAGGACTATTCCCAGGACAATAGCTAGTAGTATCCCGGAGAATACGGCCATGAGGGGTGACCACTCTTCCCCAGTTCTATCACACAGCCAATGGTATACAGCGCCCATAATGATGGAGCCGATGAGCACCACGATGAAGACAACTGCAGAGCCCACCACTACAGCTATGAGTAAGACCAGCCATGTGGGGATGATTCGAGAGATCTGCCCCAATAGTGCTAAGATCTCTGGGAAGCTCTGAAAAGCCACAATCATGGCGTATGCGGTGTAGAGAACTAGGCTTAGAGCGTAGATTACTCCAGCTATGAAGCCAGCACGCACACCTGGATTTACATCTTTCAAGAAGCCCAAGGCACTGCTACCTCCGAGCCTTTCTCTTGAAGGTAAGCTTTGCTGTCACGATCTTCTCTGTGGCAAAGAACTTAGCTGCTACATAGAGTACCACTACTGTGAAGGCTGCTATGTATGCTATGCTGTAAGCTGTGAAGAGGTAGTCCTCCGCCAATAAGGCTTTGACTACTAGGATAGGGTGGGAGAAAGGTATTGCGAAGAGAGCGATTTTCAGACCTAAGGGGAAGTACTCGTAGTCGCCAGTCATGAGAACTATGAAGGGAATTATCACAAGAATTATGATGAAGCCCAGTAAGGACTGGGCTCCTCTAACGTCTTCTGCGAAGACGCTTACGGTTATTGCTATGGCTAGCGCTGCGAGGAGTGTGAGGAATATGGAGACTCCCATGATAGCGTAGCCAAGAGGAGTGATACCGACGGGAACATTAAGGGCTTGAAGGAAGGGACCCATGATGGCGTTCATGTACATCATGAAGCCAGCGGTGTAAACTACGGCGCCCAACCCGGCTATGGCTACTGAGCCCAGCAACTTGCCAGCAAGGATAGTGAAGCGGCTCACAGGTATGGTGAGAAGAGTTTCAAGGGTTTTCTCCTCCTTCTCCATGGCTACGGAGGTTGCTGCTACTTGGGCTGCTACCAGTATTAAGACCATGATCACAACAGGCAGCATAATTGATTGAGTGAGAACAACACCAATCAGCTGCTCAGGGGCTATTCTCACCACGTTACCCTTGATCCATGTCTCCTCTTGAACTGAGAAAGGCGCAAGCACAGCTTCGGGGTTCACGTTCGGGGCAGCACTTTCGACGAGCTTTGAGCTGACCAGCTCTGAGAATTCATGTAGCACGCTGTTGACGACATCCCCTATAGCTGGTTCAGTGAAGCTATATTTCTTGACGAAGTAGATGGTGGAGATTACTGCAGGAGTATAGCTGGAGAGATTTTCGGAGAAACCTTTAGGAATCACTATGAGCATTGGAGCACCTAGCTTGGCGGTTTCTGCCACAGCATCTTGAACGCTTTGTGCATCGAGAACTATGAGGTCGATTTGTTGGTTACTATCCATGAAGCTGATCAACTCTTCGCTCCACTGCCCATGATCCAAGTTTAGGCATGCCACCTTCACCGTTTTGAGGGCTTCATAGGTGGATGTCTGAGCCATGGAGACTGCGCCGCCCATTATCGGGAAGATGATGATTGGCATTACCACTATGCCCAAGAAGACTCGAGGATCTCGGAGGAGATCCTTCAGCTCCTTTATGATTATGGTTGCTAGAGGGCTACGCACCGCCAGCCACCTTCACAAATACCTCTTCCAAGTTTTCTGCGTCGTAGCGCTCTTTGAGCTCCTCGGAGGTGCCTTCAACTAAGACCACGCCGTTGTCTATGATTCCTACCCGGTCGCAGAGGTACTCCACTTCAAGCATGTTGTGGCTGGAGAGAAGTACGGTGGTTCCATGGGCTGAAGCGTATTCCTTGATTATCCTTCTGATGTGGTGCGCGTGAACGACGTCTAGACCACCGGTCGGCTCGTCAAGAATTGCGAGCCTAGGGTGGCACATCAGCGCTCTCGCTACGAGAAGCCGTTGCTTCATACCCTTACTGTAGTTGGAGATCTTTTCTTTAAGCTTACCACCTAGCCCAGAGATCCTTGCCCCCTCTTCTACCATCCTCTCAAGCTCTTCTCCATCTTTAGCATAGAAGCTGGCCATGAAGCGGAGATACTCTAAGCCAGTGAGCCTGCGATAAGCTCCAGCCTCTTCGGGGAGGTAGGAGATAATCCTTCTAACCTCTGAAGCCTGGCTGACGACATCATATCCAAAGACTTCAACCTTCCCGGAGGTGGGGATCAACAGCGTTGCTACTATTCGAAGGGTGGTAGTCTTGCCAGCGCCGTTGGGGCCGATAAGACCATAGACTTCTCCAGGAGCTACACGAAGGTTGACTCCCTTCAATGCCTCGAAGTCTCCGAAGCGTTTGCGGAGATCTTCGATGTAGACTGCATACACGGCTGACCACTGCGATAGACTTTAGCTTGAAGCCTTTCTTAAAGGATTTTTGATCACGGGAGCGGTGGGGAACTGGGTGCGCAGATCGGAGGCTAGGGAGACTCTGAGAGCCATCGAAGAGTTGATTGAACGACTCAACCAGAAAGCCGATTTGGTGATTGTAGAGGGCAGGCATGATGAAGCCACTCTAAGGAGCCTAGGACTTGAAGTCGACGTGATGAAAATTGCGTGTTTTAAGGGCTCTTTAGCTCTCTTTGTGGATGAGATCTCTGAGAAGTTTCGGGGGAGGCGGGTGTCACTGCTGCTGGATTTCGATGAAGCAGGAGAGAGGCTCACTAAGAGGTTGCTACAAGAGCTCAGTGGAAGAGAGCTGCAAGTGGATATAGCAACGCGGGAGAGGTTGAGGGAGCTGCTCTGCTATTTCGGTTTTAGAACGATTGAATCTATAATGGCGTTAAAGCGGCGAGCTTATCCTAGGAGGGGGAGGTAGATGCTGGTCTTCATCTTGACTACCGGAGAGTGCAACCTTGAGTGCAGCTACTGTGGAGGGAGTTTTCCCCCATGGCGGGTGCCTTGGAAAGAGCAGTATAGTCTTGAAGAGCTGAAGCAGTCTCTTGAGGGAGCGGAGAACTTGGCGATAGCCTTCTATGGCGGGGAGCCTCTCCTTAATGCTCGGTTCATGGAGAAGGTGATGGATGAAGTTGAGGCAGAGCACTTCATAGTCCAGACTAACGGGACCTTAGTTGAGAAGCTTCGCCCAGATTACTGGAGGAGAATGGATGCGGTGCTCCTCTCCATTGATGGAGTGAGAGAGGTAACTAACTACTACCGTGGCATGGAGGTCTATGAAAAGGTGGTGGAGGCTGCCAAGTACCTTAGGAGGGCAGGGTTTGAGGGAGATCTAATTGCGAGGATGACTGTCTCAAGGAGAAGTGACGTCTTCCGTGATGTGAAGCATCTACTTGAACTAGGGCTCTTCGACCATGTGCACTGGCAGCTTGATGTTGTGTGGTGTGAGCGATGGAGAGGGTTTAGAGAGTGGGTGGATACCTCCTATAAGCAGGGGATTGCGAAGCTTGTGGAGTTGTGGATGTCTGAGCTAAAGAAGGGGAGAATTCTAGGCTTAGTGCCGTTTTTAGGAATCTTGCAGAGAGAGTTCTTTAACAGAAATGTGGCCCCTCCCTGCGGGGCTGGCAGTGAATCTGTGGCTATATCTACTGACGGCAGGATTCTTGCATGCCCCATAGCTGTGGATGTTAAGTGGGCTGAACTTGGAGCTGTCGGTAGAGACAAGGTTACGGACATAATTGGCAGGGTGGGGATAGGGAAACCGTGCACGTCATGCAGATTCTTCAAGTGGTGTGGCGGCAGGTGCCTTTATGCTCATAAAGAGAGGTTGTGGGGTGAGGAGGGCTTCCAAGAGGTTTGTGA
>JAGHCH010000098.1 GCA_021160575.1 Thermoproteota archaeon
GCTGTAGGGCACATCTTCCCAAAGTACATCCTTGCTGAAGGCTTCGACCGAGAGATGGTTTTTCAAGCAGTTTCAAAGACTGTGGGCGGTTACTCTAGAGTAGTCCTAGACTGGAAGGGAGTCCCCGGCAGCGTGCGCCCAGCAATAGTGTCCTTCGCTGAGGAGCAAGGCCTTGAGCTGATCAAGCTCTAAAATGGAAAAACTTTAAACTATCCTCCAGCTTCGAATACTTGACTCATCAAGAGCCGGAGTAGGTGACAGTAGTGAAATCGGAGAGGCTCGAGCGCTATCTACGAGTACTCAAGCTATCTAGAAAGCCAGGTAGAGAAGAGTTCTTCCTAACTCTCAGAATATGCCTGCTTGGCATGTTTGCAGTGGGGCTCTTCGGCTTCATTATTCAGCTCATCGCCTCTGCTCTGACCCCGCTGAGGTGACATAGCGTTGTCCAAGGAAACCACGCCGCAAACTAGACTCTATGCCGTGAGAACCACGGCGGGGCAGGAAGCCAATGTAGCCCTCCTCATCGAGCGTAGAGCTATTGCTCAAAAGCTTCCAGTGAAAGCTGTTGTTGCTCCTGATGCCGTTAAGGGGTACGTGTTCGTTGAAGCCCCTGGCCCCCATGTAGTTGACTTAGCTGTTACAGGGCTCAAGCATGTCAAAGGCTATGTAACTGGAAAAATCGAGTTTGCAGACGTGGAGAAGTTTATCTCGCCGAAACCCGTCATTGAAGAGCTAAGCCTTGGAGATAAGGTCGAAATTGTGAGCGGTCCCTTCAGGGGCATGAAAGCTAAGGTAGTTAGAATTGATAAAGCCCGCTCTGAAGTCACTCTTGAACTACTCGAGAAGATATCCTACCCCCTTCCCATCACGGTTAATGCTGAGTATGTGAAGGTGATTTCCAAGGCTTCCGGCGGCTCTGAAGGCTCTACCGAGCAAGAGGAGGTGTAGGCTCTGTGGCTAGTAAGAAGACGTTCTCCTTTCTAATCGAAGGAGGTCGTGCCTCTGGAGGGCCTCCAATAGGCCCTGCACTGGGTCCTTTAGGCCTCAACATCATGGCGGTGGTTAACAAAATCAATGAAGTCACAAAGGAATTTGAAGGCATGAGAGTTCCCGTAAAGGTCATTGTGGATGTGGATACTAAGGAGTTCGAAGTGGAAGTAGGTACTCCTACCACAGTGGCTCTTATTGCGAGGGAGCTGCACATCGACAAGGGATCTGGTAACCCTCGATTGGATAAGGTGGGCAACCTCTCTTTCGAGCAGGTGGTGAAGATAGCTAAGATCAAGAGGCCGCAGTCGCTTGCTAAAACCTTAAAGGGCGTGGTCAAAGAGGTTCTAGGCACCTGCGTCAGCATGGGTGTAACTGTGGAGGGTAAGGATCCCAGAGAAGTGCAGAAAGAGGTGGATGCTGGAGTCTACGATGAAATCCTAGCTAAAGCTGAGGAGGAGTAGCCATGGTGAAGATCTCGCTGGAGAACATAGCTGAAGCCGTTGCTCAAGCTAAAAAGGAAGCTAAAAAGAGGAACTTCTGTCAGTCAGTGGAGGCCATCATTTGCTTAAAGGGCGTGGACATGAAGTCTCCTTCCTCAAGAATTCATGAGATAGTCACTCTTCCAAACCCCATACCCAAGGAGATTAAGGTCTGTGTAATAGCTGATGGAGATTTAATGATTAAGGCTCGAGAAGTCGGTGCTGATGGGATTCTTACAAAAGAGGACTTGGAGAGGCTAGCTGAGGATAAGAAGGAAGCCAAGAAAATTGCTAAAGAGTACAATTTCTTCGTGGCTAGAGCCGACTTAATGCCATCCATTGGAAGAGCTCTAGGCCCCATTCTAGGGCCTCGTGGTAAGATGCCCCAACCAGTGCCGCCGACTGTGGATATAAAGCCTATCATAGAGAGGCTGAGGAGATCCGTGATGATCCGCACCCGCAATCAGCCGGTGGTCCAGTGTCGAGTGGGCACCGAGGACATGGATGATAAGAAGATCGCCGAAAACATAATGGCAGTACTCTCTGCCGTAGACAAGAAGTTCCGCCTTGATCAGCATCTCGACTCCCTTTACGTGAAGCTTACCATGGGCCCAGCCGTGGAGGTGAAGATGAAGTGAACTCCTCGGTAGCACAGTTGGAGAGAGTTTCCCCTAGAAAGCTTGAGAAGATGAAGATAGTTGAAGAGCTGAAGCAGCTCTTACGCTCATATGCTGTAGTGGGGATCTGCGATCTCACAGGCATCCGTGCTAAGCAGCTTCAGGAGATGAGGAAGGCCTTCAGGGGTCAAGTAGTGCTAAAGGTGGCTAAGAATACCCTCATGAAGAGGGCAGTAGACGCCTGCAAAAACGAGAAGCTTGGACTTGAAAAGCTCGAAGAACACCTTACAGGCTCCAATATCTTCGTATTCGCCAACATTAACCCCTTCAAGCTACAGATGCTCTTCGATAAGAACAAGGTGGAATCAGCAGCCGCCCCCGGCGACATCGCCCAAGGAGACATTGTAATCCCCGCTGGCAACACAGGCATCCCTCCGGGGCCAATCCTAAGCAAGTTCTCACAGCTGAAAATACCCACTAAAATTCAAGAAGGCTCTATCTTTGTCATGAAGGACACTGTTGTAGCCCGCGAAGGAGATGTAATCTCTGCAGATCTAGCTGATATCCTCAGTAGACTGGGTATTAAGCCTATCAAAGTGGGCTTGACGCTCAAGGTAGCCTATGACGACGGCGTGGTGATCCCTGGAGAGCAGCTCAAGCTAGACCTGGATGCCTACTGCAGTGACCTCACGGCAGCTGTGCAGAATGCCCTCAATCTAGCGGTCAACGCCCCACTCTTCGTGCCAGAAGCCATGCCATACCTACTTCAGAGGGCAGCCATCAGTGCGAGAAACCTAGCTGCCAACGCCTGCCTGCTTCTACCAGAGACCATCGATTCAGTGCTGGCTCTAGCTCAAGCCAAAGCCCTTGCTCTCTCCAGTATACTGGCTTCTAAGTGCCCTGAACTAGGTCTTGCAGCTCCAGCAGCGCCATCCACACAGCCACCAGCCGAGGAGAAGCCGGAGGCTGAAGAAAAGCCTGAAGAGAAGGAGGAAGAGGGAGAGGGCGAAGGCGAATCCGTTGAGGGCTTAGCCGCCCTCTTCGGGTAAGTATAGTAAAGAATTTAAATAGTGCGTCTTTCCCTTATACCCGCTAACCTTGAGGTGATACGGGATGGAGTACGTGTACGCCAGCCTACTACTGCACAGCGCTAAGCAGCCTATCAATGAGGAGAATATCAAGAAGGTGCTTGAAGCAGCTGGGATACCCGTGGACGACGTCAAGGTCAAAGCTCTCGTAGCCGCCCTCAGTGAAGTGGACATCGACGAAGCTGTCAAGAGCGCAGCCCTCCCGGCAGTGGCTCCCGCTGCTGCTGCGCCAGCCGCTGCTCCAGAGGCAAAGGAGGAGGCCAAGAAGGAGGAAGAAACTAAGGAAGAGGAGAAGGAAGGCGCTGAGGAGTCCGTGGAAGGACTAGCCGCCCTCTTCGGCTAGCTTTAAGGTAATCGTTTTTAAGCATAATCTCCTCGAAATTCTTCCCAGTTGAGGGGCCCTCCTTTGATACAAGTTGATCCTCGGGAGTATGAGCTGGAGTTCTTCAAGGAGAACGGCTTTGTCAGAAAGCAGTGCGTGAAGTGTGGGCGCTACTTCTGGACTGTGGATCCCGACCGCACAGTCTGTGGAGATTCCCCATGTGTGGAGTATGAGTTCATAGGAAATCCTCCAACTAGACGGCGTTACACCATTGCTGAAATGCGGGAGGAGTTCCTCAGCTTCTTCGAGAAACACGGGCACACGAGGATGAAGCGCTACCCTGTAGTGGCTAGGTGGCGTGAAGATATCTTCCTCACAATCGCGTCAATAGCGTGCTTCCAGCCTCACGTCACCAGCGGAGAAGTTCCCCCTCCTTACAACCCTCTAGTGATCTCCCAGCCCTGCATAAGGCTCACCGACGTCGATAACGTGGGGAGAACCGGTGGACGCCACTTAACGATCTTTGAGATGATGGCCCACCACGCCTTCTCATCTAAGGATCGCTGGATCTACTGGAAAGATGAAACCGTTCGCTACCACCATGAACTCATGACTGAGAGGCTAGGCATTCCCTCGGAGGAAATCTCCTATATAGAGCACTGGTGGGAGGGTGGAGGCGACGCTGGACCCGACGTTGAGGGAGTTGTACGAGGGCTTGAGGTTTCAACCCTAGTTTTCATGCAGTATCGCAAGGTGAACGGCAAATATGTGGAGCTCCCCCTAAAAATCGTTGACACCGGATATGGCTTAGAGCGATACACGTGGCTCTCCACGGGTACAGCCTCCGCCTTTGAAACTATCTATGGCTCCCTCGTAGACCGCTTCCTTAAGTATGCTGGAGTGCAAAAACCTGAGGATCATATTCTACGGGAGGTCTTCAAGTTCTCTGGGCTGATGAATGTCGAAGACCCTGAAACCGCTAGAAAAGCCCGCGGAGAAGCTGCTAGAAGACTTGGCCTGGGTCTATTGCAGCTGGAACAGCTGCTGGCACCTATTGAGAAGGCATACGCTGTCCTTGATCACACGAAGGCTATCCTATTCATGCTGGGAGATGGCATTGTGCCCTCTAATGCTAAAGCTGGATACCTCGCCAGATTTTTGATTAGGAGAGCACTCCGCCTAATGGATGAGGTTGGCTTCACAAAGAGTCTAGCCGATCTCATTGAAGAGCAGCTCCACTACTGGAGTGGGCAGTTCCCAGAATTTGTTGATAGCCGAGAGATCATCTTAGAGATAGCTGAGCTCGAAGAGAGGAAGTACCGCACGCTTCTAACTCAAGGGAAAAGTTTCATCCAAAGGCTTGCTAAGGACTATCTAGCTAAGGGTGTTGCCTCACTACCTCTCGAAAAGTTGGTTGAGTTATATGACTCGCATGGGCTTCCACCCACCTTTGTGAAATCAGTGGCAGAGGAAACCGGCCTCAAGGTGGATATTCCTCCCTCCTTTGACAGCTTAGTGGCTGAGAGGCATTCCTCCTCTCAGCGTCTCGCTGAGGAGCGCCCAGACTTTGAATGGGTGAGAGGCCTCCCTGAAACAAAGGCTCTCTACTATGAGGATCCAGATCTCGGCGAGTTTAAAGCTAAAGTGATCTACATCAACGGAAGCTATGTGGTCCTCGATCAAACGGCCTTCTACCCTGAAGGCGGCGGGCAGCTCCCCGATACAGGCGTCATAGTTGGAGAGCTTGGAGAAGCAAAAGTGCTAGATGTCCAAAGATACTTGGGCGTAGTAGTGCACAAAGTCGACAAGCCCATCTTCAAGGTGGGCGAGGTAGTCAAAGGCAAGGTGAACTTAGAGCAAAGAAAGCACCTATCCAGGCACCACACGGCAACGCATATCCTCCTTGGAGCTGCCAGAAGAGTTCTAGGAGAACACGTTTGGCAAGAAGGAGCTCAAAAGGAAGTCGAGAAGGCTAGGCTTGACGTCTCCCATTACAAGAGGCTAACCCGCGATGAAATACGGAGAATAGAGGAGCTAGCAAACCGAGTGGTGATGTCTAACCTACCAGTGCACACCTTCTTCGAGGATAGAAACGCCGCCGAGCAGAGGTATGGCTTCCGCCTCTACCAAGGAGGCGTAGTTCCGGGGAGGCTCCTCCGAATAGTTGAGATCCCCGGATGGGATGTTGAAGCCTGTGGTGGTATTCACTGCAAAACTACAGGGGAAGTTGGGCTCATCAAAATCCTCAGAACTGAGCGCATCCAAGACGGCGTTGAACGCCTCGAATTTGCAGCGGGGGAGATGGCTCTACGCGATATTTGGCGCCTCGAAGGAATGGTGGAGGAAGTGGCAGCTAAACTTGAAGTGCCAGTAAGTCAAACTCCAAAGGCCATCGAGAGGCTGTCCTCTGAGCTAAGGGAGCTGCGAAGAAAGGTGGAGAAGCTGAGAAGTCAACTCTCCAAAGCAGAGATAGCAAAGCTTAAATCCCTAGCAGTCCCAGCCGGAAAGTTCTCACTATACCATGATTTAGTTGAAGGTGCTGACGTCGACGACTTAATTGCCATCGCCTCTCAGCTGGCTGAGGAGGATCCACGCTCTGTTGTTTTACTCTTCACAGTTAAGGGTGAGAAGCCACTGTTCGTAGTTATTGCTGGCAGAGAGGTCTTAAACTCTGGAATTGATGGCGCTAAGCTAGCTAAAGTCATCGCTGATTCCCTTGAGGGAAGAGGTGGAGGCAAGAGGGACATAGGGCAAGGCGTAGGAAAATCTAGAGAATTCATCCCAGAAGCCGTGAATGCCGTTAAAAAGCTACTTGAGTCGCAAGCTTGAGAAAAAGACTTTATCCCTCTTTGCACTTTTCTAAGGAAGCTCAACAAGAGCAGCGGTGGGAGCCATCTTTGCCCTACGATCACGTAGCTGTGGAAAGCAAGTGGAGAGAACTATGGGCTAAGCACAAGATCTTTGAAGTGGATCCCTCCTCCAAGCCTAAGTACTTCATCACCGTAGCCTATCCATATCCTAACTCTCCTCAGCATGTGGGTCACGGCAGAACCTACACCTTAGCTGATGTTCATGCAAGGTTTAGGAGGATGCAAGGCTTCAACGTCCTCTTCCCCATGGGATTCCATTACACTGGAACCCCGATCCTCGCCATGAGCAAGAGAATAGCTGCTGGAGACCAAGAACTAATAGATCTTTTTAAGGCCCTCTACCACGTTCCCGAAGAGCAAATCAAGAACTTCACAGAGCCGCTCAACATCGCTAGATATTTTCACGAAGAGATTCGCACCGGCATGCAAGAGATGGGCTACTCCATAGACTGGAGGCGGGAGTTCACCACCATAGACCCCGTATACAACAAGTTTATAGAATGGCAGTTCCGTAAGCTGCAAAGCAAGGGCTTCATTACCCGAGGAAGCCACCCGGTAGGTTGGTGCCCCTCTTGCGGAAACCCTGTAGGACAGCATGATACTCAAGGCGATAAAGAGCCTGAAATCGGAGAGTTTGTAGCCATCAAGTTCAAGGCTGATGGCTTCTACCTAGTTGCTGGTACACTGCGCCCTGAAACTATCTTTGGTGTTACCAACATTTGGGTCAACCCTGGGGCCACCTATGTTGAAGCTGAAATTGATGGTGAGCGCTGGGTAGTTAGCAAGAGGGCAGCAGAAAAGCTTCCCCTCCTTGGAAAGAAGGCCTCAGTCTTAAGAGAGCTAAAAGGCTCAGAACTCCTCAAGCTGGAGGTTGAGGTGCCGCTAACTGGCAGAAAAGTAAGAGTACTCCCTGCTGAGTTCGTCGATCCAAATAACGTAACTGGCGTTGTGATGTCCGTTCCTGCTCATGCTCCCTATGACTACCTAGCTCTAAGAGACTTGGCAATAAGAGAAGACTATCTAGCTAAGTATGGCTTCAGCAGATCAGAGATCAAGCAGATCTCCCCGATACAGATAATCAAAGTAAAGGACATTCCCGGAGTTCCCGCCGTCTATGTGGTTGAGCAGCTGGGCGTTAAAGATCAAAACGATCCGAAAGCTGAAGATGCCACTAAAGAAGTGTACTCCAAGGAGTTCCACCACGGCGTGATGATGGAGAACACCATGGAGTTCAGCGGCATGCCCGTCTCTGAAGCTAAGGAGAAGGTTCGAGAGAAGCTCATCGAGATGGGTGCTGCAACTATCTTCTATGAGCTTCTTAACCGCCCCATCTACTGCCGCTGCGGCGCTGAGGTAGTGGTGAAGATCTTTGAAGATCAATGGTTCATAGACTACCGCGACCCATCATGGAAGCAGCTGGCTAAAGAGTGCTTAAAGAACATGAGGATAATTCCGGAGGATCTGCGACAAGAGTTTGAGAATGTAATTGACTGGCTTCGAGAGAAAGCTTGTGCAAGGAAATCCGGCTTGGGCACGCGGCTCCCATGGGATCCCGACTGGGTCATAGAGAGCCTTTCAGACTCCACCATCTACATGGCCTACTACATAGTCTCCAAGTATGTCAACCTCTACAATCTTAAGGCAGTGCAGTTTGGGGATGAGGTCTTCGACTACGTCTTCCTAGGGAAGGGCGATCCAGCCAAGATCGCTGAGAAGTATAAGCTGCCCATAGATGTGCTATCTGGGATGAGGCGGGAGTTCTCCTACTTCTACCCACTGGATGCAAGGCACTCTGGCAGAGACCTAGTGCCCAATCACCTCACCTTCTTCATCTTCAACCACGTCGCAATCTTCCCAAGGGAGTTTTGGCCCCGAGCCATAGTGGTCAATGGCAGCGTCTTAATGGAAGGCAAGAAGATGTCAAAATCTCTAGGAAACATCATACCTCTCCGCGATGCCATTCGAGAATTTGGAGCAGACACCATTCGTCTAGCAGTGATCTCCACTGCTGAAATTCTACAAGACGCCGACTTCAGCATACCGCTAGCCAAGTCGATAAGGGAGAAGCTCAACGACTTTTACGACTTAGTCCAGAAAGTTGTCTCAGTGGGGGCTGGGGAGAAGACTCCTCGGCAGCTCACCTACCTTGACAAGTGGATTCTCAGCCGCATCGAGAAGGCTGTAGCTCACGTCACAAATGCCATGGAGAACTTCCGCGTCCGCGAAGCTATACACACCGTACTCTACGTGCTTGACCAAGAGGTGCGCTGGTATCTCCGTAGAGCCCTGGGTGGAAAGCCTATAGACGGCAAAACCAGTTGGGTTCTGAGAAAAGTGCTCAACAAGTGGATTAGACTTCTAGCACCTTTCGCCCCCTACCTTGCGGAGGAAACTTGGTCGATGATAGGCGGCGATGGCTTTGTCTCTTTAGCGGAGTGGCCTTCCGTCGAGGAGCAGTGGGTTAATGAGCAAGTGGAGCTTGAAGAGGAATTCTTCAAGGCGGTCATAGAAGACACTCAAGAGATTCTGAGGGTCACCTCTATCAAACCCAAGGTAGTGTACTATTACAC
>JAGHCH010000016.1 GCA_021160575.1 Thermoproteota archaeon
CTGTTAGCGAGAAGCCCAAGGGCGCAGTTGATGATGACGTAGTCCTCCCACTCCTCCACCGTGAAGAGGCGGTCTGAAGGAACTGGCAGCCCTTTCTCCACTTGCTCGACAACTTCTCGCAGCGCTCGAAGCGCGTCTTTAAAGCCTATGGGATACTGCCGTGAGACTTGCTTAGCATATTCCTCTATTTTTCCACCATTGGCAATCCAGCTGGCAGCCTCACCCCGGATTCTAGCCACCTCTTGTGCCACGTCGAAGGGGACAGGGATCTCCTCGCCCACCCAGCTGGGCACGGCTCCCGTGGGATCCTCCTCTGACGCCACGTAGATTACATCTCCGTGGATGTAGAGGATGCTCCACACAGAGCCTCTGATGATGAACTTCACGCCGGGTTCGCCGTACTCAGCCACAAACGCTTCGTCGAGAACCCCTATCGGCGTGCCAGTAGATTCATCCACAACGAGGAACTGCTTCTCCTCGGGTATCATGGAGAGATTCTCGAAGTAGTATTCGATCAAGCCCCGTGAGGGTCTAGGCTTCAAGACTAAATTCTTCTCCTCAAGGAAGGCAGCGAGCCTTGGATGCCGGTTATGCATGTAGTGGAGAACAGAAAACAGCTCTCTTCGAGAGAGATCCTTGAACGGATAAGCCTTCTTTATGAGAGCTTCAGCCTCCTCGAGAGGCCACTCGTCCTTCTCCAAGAGAAGTCCGGCGAGCTGATGAGTGAGCACGTCGAGGGGGTTCTTGAAGATCTTAACCTCCTCTAACTCCTCTCGCAGAGCCTTCTTGGCTATAACCGCCGCTTCAAGAGCGTCGTCCGAATCTATAGCTATGACCACTCCCTCAGACACCCTGCCAACACCGTGGCCGCTTCGCCCAACCCTTTGAACAAGCCGTGTAACCTGCCTTGGAGAGTTGTACTGGATGACGAAGTCTATGTGCCCTATATCTATGCCAAGCTCAAGAGAAGAGGTGCAAACTACACCCTTGATCTCGCCTTTCTTCAAGCCGTACTCCACTGAGATACGGGAGGGCTTGGATAGGCTGCCATGATGTATACCTACGGGCATGTTGAGATCCCAGACCTTAAAGCGGCTGGCTAAAACCTCCGCTATTGAGCGGGTATTGGTGAAGACCAGGGTAGAACCGTGCTGCTCCACCAGCTCCTTCATCACTCGAAGCCTGGTGGCAACCTCGGGGAAGGTAGCCAGCTTCTCAGCTATCACGTGGTCAAAGGGGGTTGGCGCGGGGTAGAGCACCTTAAGCCTCAGCAGTTTAGCCACCGGCACTTGGACGACTTTAAAAGGTCTGCCAACACCGACTAGGAACTTAGCCACCTCCTCCGGTGAACCCACAGTGGCTGAAAGTCCTACTACTTGGAAGTCCTTTCCTGTAATCCTCCTCAGCCGCTCCAAGCCCAAGGTGAGCTGACATCCCCGCTTCTCACCTGCTAGCTCATGCACTTCGTCCACTATCACCCACTTCACATGGCTGAGGTGCTGACGCATCACCTTCCCCGGAAGTATAGCTTGAAGGGTTTCAGGGGTAGTGATGAGGATGTCTGGGGGCATCCTCGCTTGGAGGCTTCTCTCCTTAGCTTCAGTATCTCCGTGGCGCACAGCTATCCTCAAGTCGAGCTGGCTGCACCACCAGTGCAATCTATCCATGAGATCCCTATTCAACGCTCTAAGAGGAGTGATGTAGATGAGGCGGATGCCTCCTCCGCGGGGCTCACGTATCATCATGTCCAGAATAGGGAGAAATGCTGCCTCAGTCTTCCCAGTACCTGTCGGAGCTATGAGAAGCAGATTTTCCCCCTTTAAGATCAGAGGGATCGCCTTGATTTGAGGCTCTGTCAGCTCCTTAAACCCCTTCTCTTCAATGAGCCTCCGTATAGGCTTCGACAGCAGCTGGAGAACTCTCTCAGACTCAGACATTGCCTTCCTCGAAGGGAAGCATAGCTTTAGAGGTACATAAAGCCTTGGGAGCACTTAGGAGAGCATATCAGAGATCTCTGTGAAAACTTGAAAGGAGACGTTCAAACCGTGCGTCACGTCTCCTTTCAAAGGCTCTGCAAAGGAATCGAAAACCTCTCCTTAATCTTCCTAGTTCACCGTGAAAACAAGTACAGCGTCTACACCCTTCTTTCCAGCTTAGAGAAACATCAACTACATAGAGAAATCAGCATCTATTTAGCTAGAGTTAATAGTCCTGAAACCCTTCTTCAAGACCAAGCCGTGCACCAAATGCTAAGCGAAGTCCATGGAGCTGCGGAGAAGCATGGTAAAGTGATTTTAGCGATCAGTTTGATGACCACGAGCCTCTATGAGCACCTCCACCTGATCTCTAGACTTGGCGAGTTGAAACAAAAACTTGGCAACCTCACTTTGATCGCTGGAGGCCCCCACGCATCTGGAGACCCCCTAGGAACATTGAAGCTGGACTTCGACGCCGTCTTCGTGGGAGAAGCAGAGGAAAGTCTTCCTAGCTTCTTGAGAGAATACGCTGCTGGCGGAGACCCAGCGTCTGTTGATGGCGTGGCTCTCCTTGAAGATGAAAAGCTGAAGGTTAAGCCTCCGCGGAGGATCTCTAGGCTCGACGACTATCCAGCATTTCCCTCGATAGCTAGGGGGTTTAAAGCCATTGAGCTTACGAGAGGATGCCCCTACGGCTGCGGCTTCTGCCAAGTATCAAGTATGTTCGGTAGGGAAATGAGGCACCGCAGTGTGGAAAACGTGGTAGAACATGTTGAGCTGATGCTGAGGCATGGGAGAAGAGATGTGCGGTTTGTCACGCCCAACTGCCTCTGCTATGGTGCGAGCAGGCTTGGAGAGCTGCGCCTAGACGTCATCGAGGAGCTCTTGGAGCAACTCCACCAGCTCGCCTCACAGCATGGAGGAAGGATCTTCTACGGCTCCTTTCCAAGCGAGATGAGGCCAGAGTATGTCACTGAGGAAGCAGCTAGAATTTTAGCGGAGTACTCGGCAAGCCGGAGCTTCATTGTAGGGGCACAGAGTGGAAGCAACCGAGTCTTAGAGAAGATACATCGCGGACACACAGCGGAAGACGTGGTAAACGCCGTGAAGACCCTACGGAGGAGAGGGCGTGAAGTAGCTGTAGACTTCATTTTCGGGCTACCATATGAGGAAGAAGAGGATGCAGAAGCAACAGCAAACCTCATGGAGAAGCTTGCAAAGATGGGTGCATCCATCCATGCACACTACTTCATACCACTACCTGGAACAGCCATGTCCAACCTAGAGCCCAAGCCCATCCACCCAAAAATCCTGAAAACCTTCTCAAAGCTCATCGGCGTAGGCAAAGCCTACGGCCATTGGGAGCGGCAAATCACCATCGCACAGAAAATCCTTGAAATGAAGAAACACGGAATTTTCCACACTCAGCACACCAATCTGAGCAAGTAGCTGAAACACAGAGTAAAAACAACTCCCAGAACAACAACCCTAAACCTTTACAACAGTCACCATCCTTCTGGCATTCAACGTCAACTCAAGCTTATTGAGAATCTCTCTGCCAACAAGCACCTCCTCCGAGATCAGCTCAGGCTCCACCGGAATATACACATTGCCAAGTCCCAGCTCAGTGTAGACGCCGCCATGGTATAGGAACACCTCAGCTTGGTAAACCTCGAATTCACAGATCCCATAAGCCGGGTGCTCAAACTCAACAACCTTCACCGGCTTAACACCCCTAAACAGCTTCACAACATCCATGTTGGGGTATACTCCACCATCAAACCCTGTATCAACAATAGCCAGCCCCCTCGCAAGATACCTACCCACCCTCAACGCTAAGTGCACGACGGGAACATCAGGGATTTTATCTCCATGATGGGTATACCCATCCTCAGCATAGCAATACCTTAAAATCAACTCTCATCGACCTCCTCAACCACCCATTTACATCGAACCCTTCTGCTCGGATAGCGAGGAGACCTCACCCTAAGAAAACCTGAAACCTTAAGCTTCCAGAGAACCGTAGGATAATCCACACATTCATCCACTGCACTCAGCCTCTCCTCAAGAACTCTTGCTATGAACTCACTCCTGCTAATATTGATCCTCTTGCAAAGCTCGTCAACTCTTCTAAGGAGTTCCTCCGGCAAGCTGATGCTAATCTTCCTTGAGGGAATGATACCACCCAGTAGTACACTCTACTACTAAAAGACTTAACCTTTCTCTTCACAGAGGCTCCTATACCAGCCAGATCGAGAAGCAGAGAAACGTGAAGAAGAGGGTTCTAAAAGGGGATACCGTCCTTCAACGCTGTATACCGCGGGTGAGGAGGAGAGGAAGTGCTCGAGGTGCTCATTGATGTTGCAATTCGCAACTTCACCAAGAGCAAGTCAAAGAGGATAAAGGCAGTAGTGGATTCTGGGCTAGAGCTTCCGTTGCCTAGCGGATGAGCTGAAGATAGCACCTATAGGGAGAGATGAAGTTAAGGTGGCTGGCGCTGTCGCATCTATTGAAAAGGGAGTAGTGATCCCCTAAAGTGGAGGAAGAAGAGGCGATATGCGAAGTCTGCATCAGCGACTCAGAAGAGCAGGTGATTATAGGGTCGGTGGCGCTGCAGTAGCTTGGCTTTTAGGTGGACCCGGAGACAAGGGAAATCTATGGGGTGCCAGCACCATTCTTTTGGAGTTTAACTAGCCTTGAGTAGTTGCTGTAGCTGCTCTGCGGCTTCTTCGTAGTATTTGATGAGCAGTGTGTCTCCTTGGCTGAGGGTGAATTCATCGTCTGGAAGAACATAGTGATGTTTCCCTCTCTTGACGGCCAGTATGGTGCCTCCGTGGATGTCGAGGTTGAGGTCTCCCAGCTTCTTTCCAGCTAGCTTCTGGTCTGCCGTAACTTTGATGACTCGTTCATCGGATTCCTCTACGATAAGGGCAAGCACTGGGTGGGGTTTGACTTCTGGGAAGAGGGCTACGCTGGCTATGGCAGCTGCAGCGTCGCTGATTTCCTCTAGGCAGAGGATGAGTCTCATGAGGCTAATGACCTCATCTGGCGAGGCGTCCTTCAAGCGCTGGAGCACCAGTCTTTCGGCCTCTAGGCGGTCGTGGTCCATGGCGTCTTCAAGCTCGAGTACCTCAACTGCTATGTCCCGGTCTCCGGTGATCACTGCGAGGTAGGCTAGGTCTACCATGACTTCGCTCATGTTCTTCAAGTTAATGAGAGCTTGAGCGACATCCGCTTCTACTCTATCTACTCGTGGCCGCTCCTCCAGTGGAGCTGCTTCATCTCCGGCGGCTTCTCTCAGCTTAACTATGGATTCCCTTGGCCCTCTAACTATGAGGGCGTCCATCTCCTCTAGTTTGAAGCCTTCCCCGGGGGAGAGGAACCACTTATCCTCTCTTCTGATTGCAATTACGTCGAGGGCGATGTCGAGCTCGTCGAAAACTTCGTCGAGAAGTTTGTCTGCCAGCCTTGAACTCTTGACAGTGATTCTTGAGACCGCTTCTTCTCCGCTGAGAAGGGAGGCTCTCACTGCGGGGTGCGGAGGTATTCCCAGCTTGACTAGCATGGCTATGTCCGCTGCAGCGTCGCTGACCTTGTCGGTGGAGGTAGCTAGTCTTAGGACGCCTACCATGGCTTCAGCGTCGTCGGCATCTCTGACGGAAAGAGATGCTTGCATGGACATTAGGGTCCAGAGAGTGTCCACATACTCTTCGAGCTTTAAGACCTCGTCTGCCAGTTCCCTGTCATTGTAGATGAGGGAGTAGAAGGCTAGGTCTATCATTAGGCTTGAGAAGTCTTTCATATTGCGTAGGAGGGTTCTCACGGCTACGGGCTTGTATTCAATAGGTCTGGGAAGCTTAACCGGGCACAATGTTTAATCTACTCTCCAGGTGGAGGGAGGCTTTTTCGAGGCTATATAGTTGAAGAAGGGGTGCCCTCTTATAACCTTGATGTCACAGCGTTAAACTTGCATAGCAAAAAGAGTGGGAGGGGCTGGGAGCGACTACGTGGGCAGCACTCTTCTGCCGTAGGAGTCGTTAACTACTATAGCTGCTGAGGCGTAGATGGCTGAGGCTCCGCAGATGATGCCCTCATAGCCTCCAATAATGTGGACGGCGACGTTGAACTCTCCGGCGGCTAGGAGGAAGAAGAGTATGGTTAGGGTGATGAAGACGAACTTTATGATGTTGGCGTGCTTCATCGCGGCTATGGTCATGTAGGCGGTGAACACACCCCAGCCAGCTAGGTAGGCTGCCATTGCCGCTGGAGTCAGCTCGCCGAAGAAGCCCATGATCAAGCCTACTGTTGCAAGCCAGAAGAGCCCGTAGGAGGTGAAGGCAACTGCTCCGAAGGTGTTGCCGAGCCTTGCCTCGAGTAAGCCAGCGAAGACTTGTGCAAGCCCTCCGTAGAAGATGCCCATGGCGAGAACAACTGGGAGAGCAGAGGTGCCCATGATTCCAGCATTCACTAGGTTGAGGAGAACTGTTGTGAAGCCGAAGCCAGCTAGCCCCAATGGAGCCGGGTTGAGCACTTTCTCCGCCATGCTGCACTCATCTCTTATGTCTGCTGTGCACCACGTCTCCAGCGGGTTGAAGGATATGCTTGTGAAATAAAAACTTTTATTGGGAGAGCCGTAGAGGATATCGGCTTCAATGGGACGGTGGCCCTTTCCCTTGCAGGTGACTGCCGCCTTGGAGGATAGCTTAAAATGGGGCAAAGCTAGTGGAGCACCGAGGGAGGCTGGAGCCCGAGCTAGACGGAGAAGTAGTGAGAAGTAGGCTGGAGGCTTCTCTTCTAAGCGATTTTCGAGAAGAGTTAGTATCTCTGGTGGTCTGCACTCTTGGGGACCTTGTAACGGGGAGCATTCTTGGATGGGGAAACTTCATCATAGCTGTCTTCCCCGCGTTGATGGTGCTCATCCCAGGGGCGGCGGGGATGCGAGGAAATGTCTACTCGTCTTTGGGATCTAGGATTGGCACGCTTCTTCACCTAGGTGTTGTAGAGCCCAAGTTTAAGAGGCAGCCTCGGCTCATGGAGAATGTGCGGGCATCTTTCACCCTAGTCATCTCCATAAACTTTTATCTAGGAGTTCTCGCAGGACTGTTGGCCCGTTGGATAGGGCTTAAAGCCAGCGTGGTGGATCTGGCGGCTGTAGCTGTTTTTGCAGCTGTACTTTCAATGGTGTTCCTGATGCCTGCAGTCTTTGTCGTTGCCTTCTTAACTTTTAGGAAAGGATTGGATCCAGATAACTTCTCTGCGCCCATGATCACCCTTATTGGAGACTTAGTCACGCTTCCTACACTGTTTCTGGCAGCTTACTTAGTGCTGCTGACTGGCAGCTCCTTGAAGCTCATCTTCTTGGCCATTGCGGCAGCTCTCTCTTGCTATCTAGCTTTTAAGGCAGTTAGAGCGAAGAAGGAGTCGCTGAAGATCTTGAAGGAGAGCACGCCAGTATTGCTGCTCTGCGGCTTTCTAGAGGTTTTTGCAGGGTTTATTCTGGGCAGCCAAGTGGAGGAGCTTTTGGCGGTGGCAGGGGTTTTGACTGTGCTTCCAGCATTTCTTGAGGATAACGGTGCTCTTGCCAGCGTTTTAGCAGCTAAGCTGGCCACTAGGCTTCACGCTGGTATTATATTGCCTCAAAGTAAGCCCGGGGGCTTCACCTTGAGAATGTTTCTAGTCAACCATGCAGTGGCTGCGGTGATTTTCCCCGTTATAGCGGCCATGGGTTACGCAGTCTCCTTTATTCTGAAGTTAAAAGCGCCATCCCTTCCTCTCTTAATGTTCAGCCTCTTTACGGCGGGAATGCTCACTGTCCTCCTAGCAAACATAGCGGCGTACTATGTCTCAGTGCTGGCTTACAGAAAAGGTGTGGATCCCGATAATGTGTCGATTCCGCTGCTGACGAGCACCATAGATTTGATGGGCGCTGGCATTTTGGTGGCCGTGTTTCTTCTTCTCAAGGTTATATAGAGCCTAGTGCTAAGTGTGCTGCGCCGGAGGTGCATGAGAGGTGCGCGTTCAGATAGGGGTGATTACAACCTACGATGATGTTCCACGGGAAGTTGCGGAGAAGGCTAGGAGGCTGGCGAGGAAGCTGGCGGAGCTGGGCTGCATAGTCATTACGGGCGGGGATGGAGGAGTAATGAAGATCATCGCTGAGGAGGTTCATAGAGCCGGGGGCGTTGCTGTGGGAATCCTACCCATAGAGGCTGAGGAGTGGAGTGAGAAGCATCCTTGGCACAACCCTTACAACACAGTTGAGATTAGGACGGGGATGACCTACACTGCTAGAAGCGCTATAGTTGTGAGGAGTAGTGATGCAATCATCTTAGTGGCTGGAGGAGCTGGCAGCTTAACGGAGCTGGCGATGGCTTACAACACGGGTATACCAGTAGTAGTCCTTACGGGCACTGGGTTACTAGCTGATGAGCTGAGGAAAAGGTTTCCCGAGGGATATCTAGATCATCGGAGGCTAGTGAAGCTGGTATACGCTTCAGATCCTGAGGAGGCTGCGGAGAAGGCACATGAGCTTGCCTTGAAGAGAAGGAGGAGAAATTAGGCAATATATCCTGGCTGAGTCTTCTTCGCTTCTCCGGGAGGGGCTCCTAGGACGGGTAGGGGTACAGGCGGAGGTACTCCCAAGGACCTCGCAACTATGACCGCCTCCGTGAAGGCGGCGTTAGAGATGGCTTGAAGAATTGGCAGTGGCAAGGGTTTTTTGTTTAAGTGCTCGTTGTAGATGCGATTGAGGTCTTCAGAGGCTCCGAGGACTCTGGCCATGCCCTTGATTGTTATGGTAGCTATGGCCGGCATGTAGCTGGCTGTGAAGACGAACCTCACTCTTAAGGAGTTCTCCTTGAACTCTACATCTGAGACTGTTATGTTGGTGGTTATCTGCACATGCCCCTCTATGGGCTTGTCCGGGTCTAGGAGGCGCTCACCAGAGATTCCGAGCACTATTACTGCTACATTGATCAAAGGTTGTCACCTTAAGCTAGACTAGTAGGGAGTGAAATATATAAGTGGAGGGTTGAAGGGTAGCCAAAGACCCATCATGTGCAGGGAAGATCGTTGACCTCGGTTTATGTGGTGGATTTGCCTAGCCTACTTGGAGAGAGCTTCAGTCTACCTGAGGTACTGGAGATGCTTGCATCTGCTAGGAGGACTAGAGGCTTCGAGTTCTTCATCCCGGAGGATGTGTTAAAGGAGTTTGTAGTGAGGCTTTTGGACAAGAGTGAGGGAAGAGAACTGGTGGAGAGATTTTCAGAGGTCGTCACTGCCGTGGAGCCTCAGGGAAGAGAGGTGAAGGTGCCGGCCTCCACGCTAGTGGAGTATGTTAAGAGGCTGGCCGAGAAGTTTGGAAGGTGTCAAGACGAAGTGGAGGAGAAAGCTTCTGAGGAACTCCTTGGACTTGAAGTAGCTTTGCTGGCTTATGAACTGCAAGCGCGGGTAGTATCCTGTAGAAGGAGCACTATTGAAGCATGCGAGATACTGGGAGTGCCGTGCATTGGAGTCGAGGAGCTGAAAGCAGTAATTGAAGGGAAAACCTAACTGATGATTTCGCCAGTGTCGGGTAGAGCCTTATAGCCGGGGAGCTCTGAGAGCAACTTGGAGAGAACTTCAGTTTTCATCATTTCCAGTAGGCGTTGGACAGCTGGCTTATTCAAGCTTTCACGCTTTATGAGAAAGTCGTAGTGCTCTTCTTGCAGCGGAATGAAGTCAAGACCGTATTTATCGGCGAAGGCTTTCAAGGTTATTCCGGCATCGGCCCTTCCTTGAGCTATAGCTGCAGCCACTGCTGAATGGGTTTTCGCCTCCCAGCGGTAGCCCTTCACCATGCGCTTCACCTCCTCGAAGGAGAGGCCGCGCTTTGATGCCTCTTCTTTGAGGAGGTAGTCAAAGAGAACACGCGTCCCGGTCCCTCTTACTCTGTTAATGAAGAGAACGTCGCCGTCAACGATATCTGAGATTTCCCGGATGTTCTTCGGGTTTCCCTTGGCTACCGCTATGCCTTGAACCCTTGTGTAGCCTCTCACGAGGACCGCAGAGCCTCGCAGCTCATATTCATCTAAGATGAAGATGTTGTAGGTTAGCGTCTTCTCATCTAGTAGGTGGAGGCCGGCAACATCGGCTTCCCCTCGTTTTATTGCTTGAACTCCCCCCAATGAACCAGTGTAAATGACCTTGGCATTGTAGCCCTCTACTTCAAGCTTTGATAGCAGCATGTCAGCTCCAAGGCAGTGGCTGCCGATGAAGACAAGGTCTGGGAGGGAGGAGAGCTCCTTGAAGAGCTTCACTTGGATGCGGGAGTTCTCTTCAACAACGTCTGCGCTTTCTGGGACTATGAAGTATCCATCAGCATAAGCCAGCGAGGTGATGGCTCCAGAGCCAGCTAGAAGAGGATATGCTGCCAGCGTGTCATCAGACCTTTTTACAAGGCTTACGGGTACCAGCCATCTACGCCCCTTAGCGCCAGTGAGCCTCGTGGAGAGAACGGCATCTATAGAGGGCCTGGGACTTGCTGGAAGCCCGGAGAGTTTTAGCAGGAGAGGCTCTACGACCTCAACGAACACCATTAGCGCTGAAACGGGGTATCCGGGCAGGCCGAAGACGGGCTTTCCTTGAGCGGAGGCAACCACCGTTGGCTTTCCCGGCTTGATGGAAAGGCCGTGTATCAAGATGCCCGGCGGACCCAGCGACTCCAAGGCGCGGTACACTAGATCTCCCGCTCCAGCAGAGGTCCCCCCGCTGACGAGCACTACATCAGCGGTTTTCAAGGCTTCGCGTAGTGAAGTAAGTATGGTTGTATAG
>JAGHCH010000112.1 GCA_021160575.1 Thermoproteota archaeon
ACCTCTCCTTCGATGAACGCCTTCTCCGGCTTCCAAGGATGGCCTCCGAGCTCGTGGAGGTGAAGAGCTATTACATGCTGCTCAACGGTTCAATGCTGGAAGTTCCTTGGATAAAGGAGGACGGGTCCCTGTGGCGCTCAGAGAAGGTAGCGCTTCCTCCGGGAATGTACACCACTGTCATAAGGTTCAAGGATAAATTCGGCAACATCTACGTTGAGGAGTTCCCACGCTTCATAGTTTCCCCCAAGCCGCCAAGCTCCATCTTCAGAGCTTGGCTATCCAACACCTCCCTCTACATGCCTAGAAACTCGTCAACCCGCTTCAATGTATTTATAGAGCCAGTCTACGGTGCACCCACAAAGCTGAACCTATCCGTCGAGGGACTTCCATCATCTGTAGCTGCCTCCTTCAACAAGCCTCAAGTAACTCCTCCAGCCACCGTCGAGGTGGAGTTAACCTCCGGCAACGAATCCTTCAGTAGAATAATATGCTGGGTGGTGATCTCCTCCCCTGAATACAGCATCTACCTGCCTTTCAGCCTTAGAGTCGGCAACCAGCCTCCAAATACACCAACGTTAATTAAGCCGGAGAACAACAGCTTCACTTCACGGATTGTCAGCTACTTGGATTGGCGGTGCGAGGATCCGGATGGAGACCGCCTAAGGTATACCTTGCTCCTTGGGAGAAGTCCCAGAAGTCTCCAAGTGGCTTGGAGAGGTGAAAATCTAACCTACAGCTACTACAAGTTAGCAACGGAGGAGAAACCCCTACCTCTCGGCGAAACCGTGTATTGGAAAGTCATCGCCGAGGATGAATATGGCGCTGTAACTGAAAGCCAACTCTTCTGCTTCCACGTGAAATCTCCAATACCCATTGAAAACCTAACAGTCTACACTGGCAGCTTGGAGGGCGGTGATGACGAGGACTACTTCACCTTACACCTTGATAACTTCACCTCGGCGCTCTTCAAGGCGGTGTCCTTTGACGACTATCCATACATCACGGTATACTTCTCCAATTGGACAGCCATCCCCTACGAATGGAGAGTGGCCTACATTGGCTATAACGTCACTGGAGACTACTACTTCTATGTATGCCGCGCCTACCTTCCAGCTGGGGACTATCTAATAGTTGTTAAATGGGGAGCTATAGACTACAATTTCACGGCTTTTCTCGGAAATAGGCCTCCCAAAGACCTAGTAATAGGGGCGCCCGCCAACGACACTACTTTAAGCTTTGGGGACTCTGTGAAGTTCTCTTGGCTTCCTGAGAGCGGCGAAATGTTCGACAGGGACTTTGATAGAGTTTACTTTAACTTCTCGCTGGGATCCTCCCTGGATAATATGACCACCTACCTCATCACCAGTTATGACTACACGTACCTTAAGGCCTCTCTTCTAGACTACCTCAAACCTCTTAGGTTCAAGCCCAACGCCACCTACTACTGGAAGATCACCGCTTGGGATCCCCTACAAGCCTCCTCTGAAAGCCCAGTATACCTCTTCACCACTAGCGACAATACTCCGCCAACAGCTCCACAGTTACTAGAGCCAGCTAATGAATCTACGGATGTCTCCCGAAGCTCAGTTGAACTGACGTGGAGTAGGGCAAGCGACGCTGAAGGATACTTCGTGCATGTAGTGTTCCTCGGCGAATCGCCAACTAGCTTAAAGCCGGTCGCTGAAGTCTCACGGCACTCTTCAAGCTATACACTAAGGGGTCTTAAGCCTAATGCCACCTACTATTGGAAAATAGCTGCCATGGACTACATGGGCTTAATGAATTCAAGTGAAGTGTTCTGCTTTACTACCAATTCAAGCAACACGCCTCCAACAGTAGCCATACGGGATGGTGCTGAAAACGAATCTGCTATCACCACCCCGTTTGTGAGCTGGCTGTTCACGTTCTCCGACCCTGACTACGATCAACCCTTGAACTTCACCCTATACCTCGGCCCCTCTCGAGAGAAGCTCCGTCCAGTCTACAGCACCCTCATAGACGATTATCAGGGCTTCATCCACTGTGAGGTAGCTTTAGCAAGTAGTGGTGTATGGTGGTATAAGGTTGAAGTCTCCGATCCATGGGGAGGCATAGGCGTCTACGGCCCAGCATGGTTTAACCTCTCCCTTCAAGAACTTCCGGTAAAGCCTGCAGTCCTGCAGCTAGCAGAGAACTACACGGTCTTTATACTGAATTTAACTCAGCCAAATAATGCCACCTTCTATAGTACTGGAGAACGGGATGTCGAAGCCTGCCTCTACAACCTAACACCAGCTGAAGATGGATATACATACCGTCCGGTGCTGGCTGCTCACTCAAGGGATGTCGATCAGCTCTTCAACAGGAACTTCAACATCTCAGTTGCGTTGGAGCCTGGAGTCTACGCGCTGGTGGTGCAGGATGAGCCTGGTGCAGTGGATGTGCCCTTTGAGCTGCACGTCATCTACTCTAGACTTCCAGTGAAGCGCTACATGATAACGCTTAGAAGTGGATGGAACTTGGTGAGCCTGCCAGTTGACACCACCGTAGAGCTCGAGAGCATTCATGAGAGACTCAAAGCTTGGTATTGGGATCCATGCTCTCACTCCTACGAAGAGGCGCAGGTTCTCGTGGCTGGCAAGGGCTACTGGGTCTACTCGCCTGTCGACAACATTGCATTCATGGTTGAAGGAGCGGCTCTGAGCGGTGCCTCTATATCGATTCGCGAGGGCTGGAACTTGATAGGCTCGCTGACGGGCAAAGTCCAAGAGATATTCCCAGAAGGCAAGGTTGCGCCATATCTCTTCTACTGGGATCCAGAGCAGCAGCACTATGTTGAGGTGGAGTACCTTGAACCTTGCAAAGCCTACTGGCTCTACGCCTACGAAGGCTTTTCAATAGCCATCAGCAAAGCGAGATGAACTTGCTTCCCCTCCACTTTTCCAAAAACAACGTGCAGAGCTTCCAGAAAATTGCCATTGCTTCACTTCTAGAGGAGTCAGCAGTTCAACGCTTAGAAGTATGTAAGCCCCTTGGGCCTTCGCTCTGCCTCTACTGCTTTAGCAGCTTCAACAAGCTCTTTACTTGGCTTAACGGCTAAGCCGAACACCTTATTGAGGAGATCTAAGAGTCTTATGGCGGCTCTCGGGTCTGGGCTCTCCGGGTTGTCGTAGTCTGGCTCAGTTTTAGAGAAGAGCGCCACAGCTTTCATCTTGTAGCTTTGCGCAAGACCGAAGAGCAGCCCTGAAAAGCCGAGAAAAGGCCCAGTGTAGCATGGCTGTAGCCCAGTCTTACCTTTAAAGACCTCTAGGAGATCGCTGGCCACCGCCGCGCAGCAGATCTCTCCTCCTTCATGCCTGGCATGAGCTGCTAAAACGTAGAGTTCCTCAACTCCCATGCTCTTCAATAGATCTAGAACTTTGCGCGCTACCTCGTATTGCCCGTTGAAGTTGGCGTGGTAGCCCACCACTACCAGTAGCCCGGCTTCACTGCACCAGAAGATCTTCACGCTGGGAAGCCTTACGACCCCCTCATCAATGATGCAGCCTCCAATTCCCGGAAGCTCCGGCTGGGGGCTGTAACTGGGCATTGACTGGTAGATCACCGGGAAGTGTGCTGAAAAGATCTCTGCCACGAGTTCCGACTTTAAGCACTTCACAACCTCATTGACCACCAAGAAGCCCACAGACCTTAGGCCAGGAGAAGCCGCTAGAGCTTTCCTAGCCTTTACTTCCTTGTGGATCTTAATCCAGGTGAAGTCACCGGACATAGCTAGGTCCTCCCTCGTGCTTAAGGGCAACTTTCAAGAGCCTCCGCTTCTCTGCCTCCAACTCTGCTATGAAGCTATCGGTCAGCTTGACCTCCCTGGAGATTCTTGACAAATCTAGCTGTAACCCCGTGAGCTTGCAGAAAGCCTCTAAGAGGGCCTTCGCCGCCCTTGAGTCAGCCACCATCCTGCCGGAAGGCGTGAAATACGTGTAAGTTCCTGTCACCAAGCAAGTAGTTCTTAATCTCCTCTCCGAAGCTAATCCAGCCAGCATCCCTAGAACTCCTATGACTCGATGAGCCTTCAAGGGCTTAAAGCCCATTTCCTTCAGCTGCTCCAGTAGTGCTCCATCAGAGCAGGCAACCTTGATCTCCCCGGAATTCTCCCTCGTTCCGGGAACGGCGTCAAAGATGTAGACTTCGCGGACACCTAACTTCGTGGCGATCTCCAGTGCCTCTTTAGCCAGCTCAAACTGCCCCTCTGGAGTTAAAGGCTCTTCATCTCCCGAGAACACCAGCAGCCAATCTCCCTCTACTTTACACTTGAAGAGAGAGCACTTAACTGGCTCAACAAAGCCCTCCTTTGAAACAGTTACATGTGCTGGGAAATGGTAAGAATAAATCTCAGCTAGAAGTTCTCCCCTAAACTCCTCAACGAGGTAGTCTGCCGCTATTCTTGCTGAGTAGCCGGGTCCCGCCCATCCAGCTACGAGCACCCTACACCGTGGGGGCAGCTCGCTTGTGAGGCGTTTCTCGAGGGGCAACGCTCACCTTCCTCCACGCTAGCTACAATGTTAAACTCCGGTACTCCTTCATTAGCCCAGCGGTCTAAACGCTGTAGAGCGCTTCTCTAGCGGAAGTGAGGTTCACGAGGAACCTTGGCCCATGTTTCAAACTCTCCCTCAAGATCTCTAAGTCAATGTACTCCAAGAAGCCATACTTCCCAGCAGTCCTTTTCACTACATCCGCTGGGAGATCTATCATCAAGGCCAGTTGCTCTGCACAGTCTTCAAACCGCCCTCTAGACTCGCCAATCGCCTTCTCATAGAGCTCCCTTATCTCTAGAATTCTCTCTTCACTGAGGGTTGCTGAAGCCGCTAGGGTGCAGCAGTAGTAGCTGCCTACAAGCTCTGAGTAGTCAATACCCCTTCTATATCCCTTCATCACCAGCATCGAGGAGTAGGGCTCCCACATATTCACAGCGTCAACCAGCCTTCTCTTCAACAAGTAAAAGGCATCCTCCGGGTGGTCGATGTACTTGATGCTCAATCCAGCCCCTCTAAGCTCGCTTACAGCTAGAACTCCTAAGAGGAACTCCATGGTTGAAACCTTAGTGGTAGCTATGGCCTCCACGTCTCGCACATCCTTCAAGGTCTCGCGGACCACCAGTGCAGCTCCTCCTAGGCTCCCCCCGCCAATAACCTTCAAGCCTCCAGTCAAGGAGTACACCGCCACCTGCGTGTATAGCGGAGAAAGCGCCAAATGCAGCCTCCCCGCAGCTAGATCCCTAGTCAAGGTTAAGGCGTCCTCATAGACCGTCACTCTGAAATCAAGTCCCCTTTCCCTAACCATTCTCCTCCAGAGAGGGAGAAACACGTACTCACTTGCCCTCAGCACACCCAGCTCCAAAACCTTTGGCTTCTCAACGGGCTTCAGCATGCGTGACAGCTTGACGATAAAGCTCCTCCTCCCTATCCTAAACCCCCTCACAACGCCTTCACGTTCAAGCTCCTTCAGCAGCTCAGCCACATAGCTGCGGGAGAGACTTGTCAACCTAGAGAGTTCCGACTGAGGAACCCCCTCCTCTCCCGCCTCCTCCAGTACTCTTAGAACTTCTTCTCGACCAGGCTTCATCTTCACTCCTACCCTAGAATTGGGTAGAAACCCTTATATACCTCACTCCATCGAACGATTGTTCGATGAAGCCCTTAAACGCATTCCTGATCTTCAGTTTAGCAGTGCTAACAGCCTTCTTAGTAGCTCCCTTTACAGCTCCTTGGCTGCAGTTCATCTACGCCTACCCCTATTGGCTCTGCCTAGCAGTACTCCAAGTCATAGCGACGTGGCTCTACTTGAGGAGCTTAGAGGGTGAGGAAAGATGATTGCCTACATCACCATCGCCGCCTTTGCTGTAGTGGGAACTCTCATAGCGCTTTACTCGTGGAGAGTTTCAAAGAGAGACGATCCAGTGGACTTCTTCATAGCTTCTCATGGACTTGGAGGCTTCACTTCAGCTCTAACCTATGCTGCCACAACCTACAGTGCTTTTATGATGATAGGCTTGGTCGGCTTCTCCTACGCTACTGGGATAGGGGCCTTTGGCTTTGAGGCAGCCTACTTTGTTGCTACTCTCCTCCTATTAGCGATCGTTGGGGTTAGGCTGTGGAAGGTTGGCAGAGCTGAGCGGCATGTTTCTCCATCAGAGTTTCTGCTTTCAAGATATCAAAGCGGCTTGACTGCAGCGCTTGCATCGGTGTTCATGGCGGTAGCTCTGATCCCCTACGCCTCCATACAGATCATTGGCCCTGCCATACTGCTGGAGTTGAGTAGCGGGGGAACACTGCCCTACTCGGTAGCCGTGCTTGTAATTACTGTTCTGGTCTTGGTATGGGGCTTCATAGGGGGCTTTCGGGGAGTTGCTTGGACCGATGCTCTACAAGGTCTCTTCATGCTATCCTCTGCAGTTATAGTGGTGGCATGGGTGTTTTCATGGGGTGTTAACCCAATAGGACACCTTGCAAGTATAGGTCACTCCACTCTTAAGTTTCCAAACTGGTTCTGGACTCCAAGCATCTTCCTAGCCTATACCCTTCCATGGATGTTCTTCGCCGTAACTAATCCGCAAGTAGTGCAGAGGCTTTACGCACCTAGAGACCTCAAATCTTACCGCGTAATGGTGATTGGCTTTGCCTCCTTTGGCCTCCTCTACACCCTGCTCACCACGGTTCTAGGATTAGCTCTGAGAGGCTATAGCGAGCTAGGCGTGTTCCCAGATATCGATGTCAGCAGAAGAGCCAACTGGAACTTAGTAACTCCCACACTGCTCTCCCTGGCAGTTATCCCTCAATGGCTTTCAACTCTTGTAGCTCTCTCAGTTTTGGCAGCAGCGATAACCACCATCGACTCCATCGCCCTAACCATTAGCTCTATGATAACACGAGACCTCTTGGGAAAGGCTCTATCCAGTAGAGGTCAAGTGGCTGCTGGAAGAGCGGTCTTAGTGGGGCTTACCCTCTTTATAGCCTCCTTTGCATACCTTAAGCCAGCCTTCATAGTGGATCTAGCGGTGAAGTCCTCAACACTTCTCCTACCCTTCGCCCCCCTCTTCATTGGAGGTTTCCTCCATAAAAGACCTGCAAAGTACACTTCCCTTCTAACGGTGGCTGTGGGCTTTCTCTTTACCCTCTTCATGATTGTTCTGGGCTTTTCTTCGATCTGCGGCGTTCCCTTATGCGTCTGGGCTCTAGGAACTTCAACTGCTATCTACGCTATAGGGGTGGCTGTTGAGTCAAGGATAGGTGAGCATTCTGCCAACACCGCAATCAATAACTCTGCCGGGAAGCTCGGCTTGAAACACCATTAACGCATCTTCACTGGTGCAGTGGCAAGGCGCAATCTGCCTTACTTTCACCCGTTCAAAGAGGTTAACAAGCCTCCTCGCTTCCCATCCCCCTACGTGGAAGCCCCCTATTACTGTGCAGGGCTTCACCCCCATCTTCTCCACTCTAGACAAGATTTTTTCAAGTCCAGGGTGGGAACACCCCACCAGCACTACTCCACCAAATCCCTCCACATCTACAACTAGAGAGTGCTCTCTCAGCAGAAGGCCTCCCAACCCCCCTGTGGAGTATATTCCGTCAAAGATCTTATAGGGGTACTCGCTGCAGAGTACGTTGCAGCCCTTGTTCATAGCCTCCTTGGCGTAGCTATTGATCGACGGCACAGCCAGGACTTTCGGCGTAGGCATGTCTGGCAGTGCTCCAGCATGATCTCCATGCCAATGACTGATGAACACGGCATCGACCCCGGAGAGATCCACGCCTAGTTTCTTAGAATTATCTAGAAGGAGTTCATAATCTGGACCAACATCGAAGAGCACCTTCTCTCTGGGAGTCTCTACTAAAGCGGCGAAGCCCCAAGTAGTTTCAACTTCATCCGAGAGAGCTCTATTATCTACAAGCACGACGACCTTGCAATAAGCTACCTTCACTTCAGCCACCTAAGCAAAGTGTTACGAAAAAGGGGGGTTTAGAGGTAATTGGAACTTTTCACCAGATTGCCCAAGGTACCCAGTACCAATAGTACCACGGGTGATACCATGGCATCATCCAGTAGGGCATAAGCATCCAGGGATAGGCATAAGGTATAGGCGGCATCCCGTACCAATAGTAATACCCTGGCGTCCAGTACCAGTAGTACATATAAGGCTGCATCGCTGGAGGTATTGGCGGAAACGCTGGGAAAGGTGCCACGTAGCTCTCCGGATACCGTATTTGAGCCTGCTTAGAGGACTGCCCACCGTAGTATTCATAGGGGTAGGTCATGTCCTCTCACCACCATGGATAGGGCATGTACGGGTATGGCCTGAACATCCACGGCATTCCGAAGAGCCACCAGCAGGCGCCTCTGCCGAAGAGCCATCCTGGCCTCATCCATGGAGGCAAGTAGCTGAAGGGACCTCTACCAGGCCAGGGGCCCCACCAGCCTCCTCTACCTCCGAATCCATAGCCCCAACCCCATGGCATTTTCTCTCTCACCTCCACTTTTTGTGAAATAGCACAGAACTCCACTTAAACTTTGCCTCTTTCTTCTCTCGGATGTCACGTACATCTCTTAGAGAAAGCCTTTGCACAACGTGCTACGTCAAGCGTTTTTAACTTATCAATCCCCAAGGCACCAATTTAGTAAACCTCATATAGGTAAACCTATATGAGGTAAGCTTGAGGGGATTGCCATGGGTTATGTCACTGTTTCTGCTAAGATTCCCCGTAAGTTGAAGGAGCTTCTTGATGAATACCGCATCAAGCCAGGGCCCATTATTAGGAGAGCTTTAGAAGAGGAAGTGAAGAAAGCCATGAGTAGGGAGATCGAAGAAGAGGCTAGGCAGCTTAGCAGTAGAATCGCTCAGATTTCTGATGAAGAGATTGCAGAGCTGATACGTAAAGATAGGGAGGGCAGGTGACGTGTATCTCTTTGACGCCAGTGCAATTGTAAACTTAGTTAAGAAAGGCGTTATTAGACCGCTGGCTGATGGAGTGACTCTCGACCTAGCTTTTTATGAAGCTCTTAATGCTGTATGGAAAGAGCATCGATTACTGAAGAAGCTTGATGAGGATGTAGCGTTGGCTTTTGTGGGCGTTATAGGTCGTGTATTTGAAGTGATGAAGGTGCTGTCAATAAAGGGGTTGGAACGGGACGTCTTCAAGTTTGCTATTAGGGAGGGTTTAACAATATACGATGCAGCCTATGCTTATGCTGCGATGAAAAACGGTTTCACATTTGTAACAGATGACGATGGACTCAAGAAGAGGATTTCAAAGTACTTGAAGGTTGTTAGCAGTGACGAGCTTACTTAGCATGCTTCAAAGCCAGTTCTGTTAGCTCCTCTGGCCCATAGCTTTCATAGATGTCCTTTAACATCGAAGGCTTCTTGGACATGCTTACAAGTCCTGCTCTTGGAACACCTAGACTTCGAATACGCTCAGCGAACTGGAGGGCTTCTCTTGCCGTGATTTCTCCCAGCTTCACTTCATATCCTGTTCGTGGTTTTCTTCTTCTCGCATCCATTATGACGACGTCTATGTCTCCCTCTGGTGTGATGGTATATGCTAGGGTCCCTTTATGTACCTCTGCCATGAGTTCCCCTACTGAGAAGGCAAATTCATGGGCTAGAATATGGGTTAAGCGCTTCTTCACCTCCTCTACGGCTACCTCTTCCTCTCCTAGGTTCAACTTCTGATCGAGATAATAAATGGCATGCATGATAGGTGAGCGATGCTTGAAGAAGAACCGTGATCTCCCACTCCTCCAAAGGGGAATTTTCTGGAGGAGCCCCATCTCCACCATTCTCTCCATGATCCCGGATGCGGCGGCAACTCCTCCTGGGAGAAGCTCCGTTGCAGCAAGCCTTCCAGCCACTTTAGCTGAATTCCATGCTCCTCCTCCAACCTCTCTTAAAACTGCCTCGTAAAGCAAAGTTAGCCTACGCTCTTCCTCTTCGAAAATCTCCCCGACCAAGCCTTTAGCCGACCAATAGAAGCCGTAGATCTTACTAGATAGATCATCCAGTGGATCTAACTTGAGATTTACCATGGGTATTATCCAGGGGTCTCTAATGAGCACTGCCCAGAGGAGGCATCTTCCTCCCTCAATGCCTTGCTCCTTGAGCGATAGCACTGCATCTGCATAACGGGCTAAGTCAATTCTTACAGGCATCACAAGACCTAGGAGTGGGCTTCTTCTGTCAAACACTTTCTCAACAATTCCTAGACTGGATCCACAGAGTATGAGTCTACCGTGAGGGTGGAGCAGCGCTAAGTCATCCCAAAACCTCTCGTCAAGCCTCTGAAATTCATCTAGAACCACTACCTCTCCTCTTCGAAGCCTCTCAGCAATGACCTCCATAGCCTCTCTCTGACTAAGTCTCCTCCTAACTCTCCCTTCCTCGATGATAACTTCCCTTGATCTAGTCACCGTGGCATAGAGGCTCCAAGAAAAGCTCCTTCTAACAAGGAAAGTTTTCCCCACCTTCCTCCTACCATAGACTAGCAGCCATCCAGAGGAACTTTTTAGGAGGTTCTCCTCTCGTCGCCGTAGAACAAACTTATTTATTCTCATAGGAATATTCCCATTAGAATATTCTCATGAGAATATAAAAACTTCACGCCACATCGCCAATAGAAGGTTACACAGAAGAGAAGGCCAGGGGAGGGGATCCCCTTTTCATCCGAAGCCCCTTCGGGCCAGTCTAGGGGTAGACCCCGTTCACTTTAGATTCTCCGGCTGGTTGCTTATAAAGGCTAGCGATTTTTACCTAGCGCAACTATTTTTATCAGCAAATCCCCCTTACCCAAGGTTAAGCCTCTCCTAGGAGAGTTTTTGCATGAAATCCTTCTCTCGCCATGTGCTGGGGCTAGCTATCCTCGCCATCGCCTTCCTTCTAGTACTCTCAAGTGTTTCCTTGACTTCTGGACCTTAGTTACTGGAGACTGTGTGCTTATGCACTGCGCTATGAATGGAGATGTTGTGATGGCTTCGAAGGATGATCATTGAATCTCCAAGTGCTACCAAGACACAGAAAGCTTCTGCGTCTGGGGATCTGATAATTAACCAATACAATTGGGCGTCTTCCGTGCCTCGGGCTATGGTGATGGCTCCTAGCCTACGTGGACTCTCAGGTATTCATAACTCCAGCATCCCTTCCATAATCTCCCCTTTTCTTTAAAAAAATGGATAAGGGATTCTTAGCCAATTTTTTAGGCTAAACGCTGCGGAGGAATTCCAAGCTGGCCTTCGAGGCTTTGGCTCTCTGCGCAGCCTTCATGTGGGCTATAGCCTCCATACTCTACAAGCTAGGCTTGAGAACCATCAACATTTTTAAAGCAAATCTCTTACGCTCAGCTGCAGCGCTATCCTTCATGTTAATCTTCTCAGCAGCCCTTGGGAGATGGGGCTGGCTGCAAGTGCTTTTCCCTCCCCTCGCCTTCTATGCCATAGCCAATGTCTGGATAGGGCTAGGCGCTGGAGACTGCTGCTACTTCTCCTGCATAAAGAGAATAGGAGTCAGCAGGGCAACGCCCCTCGCCTACAGCTACCCCTTCTTCGTGCTCCTACTGGCGGCAATCCTCCTAAAGGAAGCTATCACACCTCTCATTCTCGCTGGAACGATCTCCATAGTGGCTGGCGTCTACTTTGTAAGCACCTCCTCCCCTGCAAACAGCGAGCGCCCAGTAGATGTGAAGGGAGTAGCCTATGGCATCTTGACGAGCTTCTTCTGGGCTCTCAGCATCTACATCATGAAGCTGGCAACAAGCTTGGTGGGCATCACGGAATTCAATACGGGTAGATTAGCCCTGCTCATTCCCCTACTCCTAGTCCTAAGCCTTCTTTCCGGCGAGAAGGCCTCCTCTATCAGCCGCTTAACGAAGCGTGAAGCAGTCTTCCTCGCCCTCGGAGGCATCTCAGCCCTCGGGATAGGCGACCTCTTCCTCATCTACGCCCTCTCCCTCGGGCAGGCTTCTCTAGTGGCTCCTCTATCGGCAACCCAGCCCCTCTTCGCCATCGCATTAGCCTCTCTCATCCTGCGGGAGAAAGCCACGAAAAGACTCGTCGTGGGAGCCATCCTAGTGGTTCTCGGGGCATCTCTTCTAGTATCCCACTAAGCTACCCCAACCTTTTCAACGCGCACCGAACATGAAATGCAGAAGTCGAAGCATCTCACCAGCTTCTCACACTCAGCTAGAAGCCTTTGCTCATCCAGCTGCACCATCTTAGGCGCAAAGCTCCATAAAACTCTCTCAGCACACCCCACGTTGCGCACAGCGGGCGTTATCACATCTATTACCTCAACCCTTAGATCAGCTACACTCTTTGCCGCCAGATTGAAAGAGAAGAGTGTTTCTTGAACAGGCATGAACAGCTTCTTAGAAGGAAGCAGCGTATTTACGCACTCTAAGCAAACTTCATGGAACACCTTCACTCTAGCGAACTTGCAAGCACCTTCGCTAAGAACAGGGGCGTAGATGTCGAAGTTCTGAAAGAGCTTCTTGAAGAGCTTCTCCACTCCATCCAAGTCAGCGATGTAAGCTTCCTTAGGTATCTACTTCCAACTCGGAGAATGCTCGGTTGGAAGTTATATGGTGCTTCTCAAGGTATTTCAATTCAACGCCACTAAGCGTACTCCGCATTGCTCAAATACTTGATGTAGGTACACCATAACAGCTAGCTTGTAGGGGGCTTCTTTTCCTTGGAGGTTCTTGAGGCCATTCGGTCTAGGAGGAGCATCCGTAGGTTCAAGCCAGACCCGGTGCCGGAGAGGCTTCTCCTTGAAATCCTAGATGCTGGACGCTGGGCTCCCAGTGGTGGCAACATTCAGCCATGGCTGTTCATCGTCGTTAAAGACTCCAAAACGCTGAAGCTCGTGAAGATGTTCTCACCAGGTCTCTTCGGCGACCCTCCCGTAGTGGTAGCCATTTGCTCAGATAGGAAGAGGGCTCGTGAAGTTGGCGGGAAGCTGGCGGAGGAGTATCTCTCCATAGTGGACTGCGCCATGGCGGCGCAGAACATGATGCTCGCGGCACACGCCCTCGGCTTAGGTAGCTGCATTATCAAGTCCTTCTCAGCGCAAGCCATCAGGAAGGTGTTGAAGCTTCCAGACCATGTAGAGCCAGAACTTTTACTGTCGCTGGGCTATCCTGATGAACAGCCTCAACCGCCACCTAGAAGACCTCTAGAAGATATAGCCTTCCTAGACCAGTATGGCGAGCCCCTGCTCAAGGGAGGTGGAGAGGGGTGAGCCAAGTCAATAAAGTGTTCCTCGAGTTCATAGCCTTCCTAGCTGCCAGCGCTAGAAACTGCTTAGATGAGCCGCCCCTCTACGGTTCACTCCGTTTGGCAGACGCCATTTCAAGGCTCATCAAGCTAGCTCCCCAGATCCCCGGCTATGTAGATGATCCTTCTCTCAGGGAGCTGGCAGACTTCATTGACAAGGGTAAAGTCACTGTCATGAAAAGCAGAGAAGAGTACGCTAAATTCCTCGACCAGCTAGTCGAGAAAACTGCTGAACTAGCCATGAAAACTTTCAGCGAGTAATAGTGAGAGCAGCGGGCACTCCAAGCCAGCATGCTTCTGGTGAGGATTAACTTCTTATCTAGCATGGCTAGAGAGTTTTCCTTAGCGCTCTCTTCGAAGGCACAGCTAGCGTCGAGGAACCCTCGAGGTAGCAAGATGTCGATTGTCAAGCGCAGACTCAAGGTGAAGGGCTACCACATCGCTGAAGGCCCCCTCAAAATCAAGCTTGTTAGCGGTAGGGCTTCTCTAACTGGCAAGAGGCTCCTTGAAGGGGAAGACGCCGTGATCCCCCTAGCGAAGGCGACGCTCCTCGAAGTTGAAGGCGAAGCCGAGCTGGAAGTTATGGGCGGAGGGACCCTTAGTCAAATTGAAGAGTCCACTATTCCACGGGAATGGCAGAGCTTCATAGACAACTTAGCATCAAGAGGTGAAGGAGTAGTCTTCGTGTTGGGCTCGGTGGACAGCGGCAAGACTTTCTTCATCACCTACAC
>JAGHCH010000036.1 GCA_021160575.1 Thermoproteota archaeon
GAATCCCGCTAAGGGAAGTGAGGCCGTAGGCTTCAACGAAGCCCCTAGAGGGGAACTTCTCTACTATGTCAAAGCAGGTGAAGGCGGAACTCCAGCGTGTGTAAGGGTTAGAACTCCAAGCTATCGAAACAATGCCTGTCTACCTGTGATGCTAAAGGGCTACACGCTGGCTGATGCCCCAGTGATCATGGCTAGCATTGACCAATGTATGGCATGCACCGATCGAGTAGAAATAGTCGACGTTAAAAAGCAATCTTCCTTTGCTCTCTCTTGGCATGAGCTGTTAGCTTTTTCCCGCAAAGCTTCTAGGAGGTTCAGCATTAATGCTTAAATGCATTATAGATGCGTCGACGCTGGTGGGGGTTGTTGTCTTTGCAATTCTCATGGGCTGCATATACCAATTTATCTTCAGAAAGTTCACAGCCCTCTTACAGGGTAGACGCGGCCCCCTAGTGCTCGTTTACCGCGACCTATGGCATTTAATGGGTATCACCCGAATTCTTCAGCCACTCTATGATGTAGGCAAGCTCCTGGCCAAAAATACCGTAATCCCCGGCTCGGCATTCAAGCCTCTCTACATAGCTTCTCCCATACTAGCCTTAGTCTTCGCAATCCTTTCTGCAGTCTTCATACCCCTACCAGGAATGCCTATACTCAGCAGCTTAGAGCACAGTCTCTCCCTAGCTATTCTCTTTCTAGCCCTATACTCCTCAATGGTCTTCATCGGTGGTGCTGCAAGCAGCTCTCCCTGGAGCGCTGCTGGAGCGAAGCGCGAGATCATCCAGTTTGCCTTCTACGAAACGGCACTAGTTCTAGCAGTGCTCCTCGCCGCTGTGACGTGTGGTTCTTTCAGCATTCTTCAAATATCCATGAAAACGCGGTCTCTCCCCTTGTCGATCACTAATCCCTTTGCAGCCCTTCTCTTCCTTCTTGCGTGTACTGGAAAACTGCACATAAAGCCCTATGATGTGCCGGAAGCAGAACCTGAAGTGGTCGCCGGTCCATACACCGAGTATGGAGGAAAGCTGCTAGCCCTCTTCCTAACTGCTAGGCTCATCATCATTTACACATGCATCTCCCTATTTTCAACACTTTTCCTCTCTATGGGGCTCTTTTTGCCAGTGGATCCTTGGCTTTCCCATGTATTTTTCCCGTGTCTAGCGGTGGTTGCCCTTTCAATTCTGCACGCCATATCCCCGCGACTTAGAGGACCTGGTGCCGTTGCGAAATCTTACCTCATCCTAATGGTTATCCTTACCATACTAAGCGCCACTTCTGCTGTTATTCTCAGCCCATTGTATACCGGAGGGTAGATCCATGGAAGTTGTCAAACTGGCCATAAGGCTCCTAAAGAACACGCTGCATGTGGAGACCATCCCCTACCCCTCAAAGAGAGCTCCTCCTCCCATATTCACATTTGAATTACTAAGGTATCCTTCAAGAGATGAAGAAAAATGCATTGGCTGCGGCTCTTGTGCACACCATTGCTCAGGAAAAGCTACATACCTTGAAGAAGACGGTGATCGTCTAGTCATACGCTTTGTCAAGGCTAGATGCATTGGCTGTGGTCGCTGTTCAGAGATCTGCCCAGTCGAAGCTATAGAGATGAAGCAGCCGCAGCTATTCGCCTATACTCGTGAAGAACTTCCACCAGAGGAAACTTTGACGAAGCCTCTTCAGCGCTGTTGCGTGTGCGGAACTCCCTTCGCTCCACAGCAGCTAGTCGATGAAGCCATCGCGAAAGCCTTGGAAAAGCTGGAAGAACCCTTGTACACTAGCATGTCAAAAGATTATGCCAAGCTAAGAGACCTCTGCCCCTCTTGTAGAAAAAAGCTGTCCCTGGTAATGGGTACTCATCCAGTTAAATACATCAAAGAGGTGATCAAGGCGGATGCTTAGAAGACTTCTAAGGCGATGCTTAAGGGCATCTCCTTGGATCTACCATCTTCATTGTGGAGGGTGTAATGGCTGCGACATCGAGTTTGCCGCCTGCCTAGCTCCAAGATTTGATATAGAGCGCTTTGGCTTCCTCTTAGTGACTTCACCTAGACATGCTGATATCCTAGTAGTTACCGGGCCAGTCTCTAAGCAGTATGCCCCCATGGTGAAGAGAGTTTATGAGCAAGTGCCTAAGCCCAAAGTCGTGGTAGCCATAGGGGCATGCGCTTGCAGTGGAGGGATCTGGCATGAAGAGGATCCGGAGAATTATGCAATAGTGGGTTCAGTAGACCAGCTGATCCCCGTTGACATCTATGTTCCAGGTTGTCCTCCCAAGCCGGAGGCTATAATCAATGGGCTCATCAAAGCAGCACTACAGCTTGCAGAGGCTAGGTAGAGCTTTCTTCTGAAGCAGCTGATGCTGCGCATAGGTACCAAGGTATTTCTTATCAGCTAGCTATTCTAGTGCTAGTCTCCATAGGCTTCACATACGCTACTCTCACGTGATGAATGCCCTAGACGAGCTATCTCTAAGCAACATCTCACTAATCTCCCTCGACTTCGAGCACGAATCCCTAGGCTTCTTCGTAAACATCAGCGCATCCATCAGTAACCCACTAACTCGCCTACTCCATCCATGTGAACAATACCTTCATCGGAGAATGCTCCAAGAAAATGTGATGATCCCTTCTAGCTCAAAAGCTGCTATTCACATTCCGTTAAACATTACCTCTGAAGACGCTGTGAATCTCATAACAGAGTTGCTTCAAGCAAGGCACACGGCGCTCCACGCTAAGATAGGCGGCTCCATTCCAGTCTGCTGTATAGGGTCGTAAAAACTATGGCGTGGAAAAGCAGCTAGAGGCAAGCAGTGTTGTTCGTGTATGTCCATTACCTGAAAGCGCTACTTTCTCGTGAATCTCCCAACAGCCTCTCACAGAAACTCGGTCAGAAGAACAAGCCGCAGGATAGTTCACGGGCTAAGCCACTGATCAGACTAGTCAAGCTGCCTACCTTCTTCTCCCCCTTTTGCATTAGCACAGGATTATGCTTAGAGGGGCGCCTTCCGACGGGTAAGTTATGCTCATAAGGATTCACTGCCGGGAGTAATCTTCATCGGCGCCCAGCCTTCACGTAAGTAGAACAAAGACTTAAGTTTTTCATCCTCCGACAGGAAGGAGCCCTATGATCACTTGATCTCCATCTCTAAGCTTCAATGCCAGATCGGCTGGAAGCTTCAAGAGGGCATTGTTCACAGTTATGAGAAGCTCTTCTTCATGAAGCTTATTCAAGCTAGCAAGCTCCTTCCAAGAGCGATCGTACCTCCTAGCGAGTTCATCTAAGAGAGTTTTCACAGTAGCTCCTTCAGGGAGGCTAAGCTCCTCCTTCTCCCTACTTGCCATTTCTCTGAAGAATGAAAGGTACTCCACTATTACCCTAGGCATCGTCGCCCGCCTCTAAGCTCTTTGCCTAAGAGCTTAGTTGCCACTTTTTAATCCTTCTATGACGTTTGCAATACCTTTTTAAGCTACTGCGTTCTAGTACATGAAGCTCCAACGCACTGGCGGTTGCGGTCCTATTAAAAAGGTTCAAGGATTTAAGCTGATTAAGATTGAAGAGAAAATTTAAGAAAGTTATGCACGCATAACTCTTACGATTTCATCATTAGCGCGCGGGATGACTTACCATGGCGTTGGAGCTAGTCGCCGAGATCGCGCTCCTCGCAGTAACTGTTCTTTTCGCAATTTTAACTGTTGAGCTAAAGAAGCTTGTTCACGCTATTGTCGTCTTCTGCGGCTTTGGCGTCGCCATGGGTGTGCTCTTCTTGCTTCTTGAAGCTCCCTACGCAGCGGTCTTCCAGTTCTCCATCTATGCTGGAGCTATCACCGCTTTGCTATTAGCGGCTGAAGCCATCGTGAAGAGTGGTGAGGAGGGTGAGTAGCATAGCCTCTAGACTAGTTGGAAGCGTTCTAGCCTTTTTCGCAGTCTTAATAGTGATAGTTATCTCGATACCGCATTTACATCTTGCCTCAGTTGTGGAGAACCCTCATCTAGTTTCAGTCACGGGAGACTTGGGGAAGGGGGTTTCAAGATACTTCTGGAATTACAGACCCCTTGACATCCTGGGACAGGCGATAGCGATCCTCTTAGCTTCAGCTGGGGTAGCTGCTCTTCTGAGAGGTGAAAGGGAGGGACGGTGAGGAGAAGTGCCATCAGCTTTAGGGCTCACCAGTTATCTAGTGGTATCGGCAATTCTCGTAATGATTGGGCTGTACTGCGTCCTCGCTAAGAGAAATGCGATCCGCATAATCATCGGCTTGCAGATTATGGCTGCTGGAGTTAACTTGAGCTTCATCTCGCTCTCCTTCTTCCGCGTTCCCGGGTTCATTGATCCCTTCCCCCATACCATTGTCATAACCTTCTTGGTGCTTGAAGCTCTTCTCACAGCCATCGCCATAGGGTTCATCTTTCAGATCTACAAGCACTATGGAACCATTGATGTACGCAAGCTGAGGAGGCTGAGGTGGTGATGCTTCCCTACGCTCCTTGGCTCTGCTGGCTCATCCCTCTCGCCGGAGCAGCACTCGTCCCACTGGTCTCAGCCATTTCCGGAAAAGTTAGAGACTGGTTCTCAGTTGCAGTGAGCTTTATAGCAGCTGCCTTCGCGGTCTCCATGATACCCTCCTGGCTGGAGGGCATAACACCGGAGCTGCTTTACATCTCCTTCCCACTCTTTTCAGTGGGCGTTCTATGGGATGGCCTGAGCATCTTCATGTCATGCGTGGTGACGTGCATCGGCGCTCTCATCGTGCTTTACTCAGTCAAGTACATGGAGGGCGATCCTGGCTTAACCCGCTACTACTTCTTCATCCTCCTCTTCATAGGAGGCATGACGGGACTGGTTATGGCCGACAACCTCGTGCAGCTCTACATTTTCTGGGAAGTTGTGGGCTTATGCTCCTATGCCTTGATAGGGCACTGGTATCACAGGCCCTCCGCTAGGAGAGCTGCCATTAAAGCGTTCCTAGTTACGAGGGTTGGAGACGTCTTCTTGCTCTTAGGCATAGCTCTACTCTACAGCTATGCTGGAACCTTCCGCTTCGCAGAACTAGCTTCTAAGGAGACTTACCTCATGATCACAGCTCCACTCACCGCTGTGGCTCTTCTCATGTTTGGAGGAGCAGTAGGCAAGTCCGCGCAGCTCCCTCTGCATGTATGGCTTCCAGATGCAATGGAAGGTCCGACAACCGTTAGCGCTCTCATCCATGCCGCAACCATGGTGAAGGCTGGAGTATACCTTGTAGCAAGGATCTACACGGTGTTTCCGCACTTCTTGGCACACGATGCAGCCTGGTTGCTCACGGTGGGCTGGATCGGCGGGATAACCTCGCTGATGGCAGCAACCATGGCTGTAGTGTCCATGGATGCCAAGAGGGTTCTAGCATACTCGACTATCAGCCAGATAGGCTTCATGTTCCTCGCATTGGGCGTGGGAGGACTGCACGGCTGGTATCCCAGCCAGTTCCACTTGATGAGCCACGCCATCTTCAAAGCTCTCCTCTTCCTCTCCGCTGGCTGCGTGATCCACGCCCTCCATACCACTGACATGAGAGAAATGGGTGGAATGGCGAGGTACATGCCTATCACCTCCATCACCGCCCTCATGGGAGTGCTCTCCCTAGGAGGGGTGCCTC
>JAGHCH010000072.1 GCA_021160575.1 Thermoproteota archaeon
ACCATATGCCTAGTAGCACGTTGGCCCATGCTACTGAGCGCATCCCTCCTAGGAAGGCTAGGATAACGCAGATGATGGTGGCGTAGAGGAAGCCCACCCACATGGGGGCGCCAGTTAAGATGTTCAATCCGAGGGCGATGGCTACTGGCTGTAGTGCAAGGTAGGTGATGAGGAAGATTAAGTTGACAATGCTGAAGAAGGGTAGAAACTTGTCAGCGTAGTAGCGGTCAACAATAGCTGAAGTGGGAGTACCGTAGCCATGATATCTAGCTAGACCCCAGAGCTTGACGCCTAAAACGCTGATCAGAGTTACTTGGGTGAGGTGCGCGAGAATGTAGAAGGGCACCATGCCTCCTAGGCCGTAGCCATAGGTCCACCCTGGCAGACCGTAGAAGGTCCATGCGCTGCAGATGGTGAAGGCAGCATAGAACACCAACACGAGCAGACCTACGGTGCCTCCGGCTAAAACATAGTCTTGAACAGTCTTCCTACCGACCATGTACCCCCAGATGCCTATGGCTAGTAGGATCGCTGTTAACACGATGATACATGCCCACAGACCGTAATATACGGCTCCTCCAGCGGCTTGAGCAACTGCCTGCTCCATTTCAGCCACCTCCCTCGCTAGCAGCTTCTTCTTTGTAGACCTTTGGCGGCTTCCAGTGGACGAAGAGGTACCAGCCGAAGATCACTGCAGCCACTAGGTACCAGGCAATGTGCTGGACAATCCACCATGGCAGCCCGCCTGGGAACGACTGCTCCACAGGCTGGGTGATGCCGATCCACCAGTCGATGATGCCTATCCAGATCATTAGGATGAACCAGCACACCACGAAGACGTATAGCGGCGCTTTTCCTGCCATTCAGCGATACCTCCCTCTAAATGGGGTGTTCAATCTTCGCATCATGTATCATGCCGAAGCCTCATAAGGGAAACTGAAATGTTCTCTAAACCATAGTAACTGTTCTCTTAACCCATGTAGAAAAATATCATGAGCTAGTTAAACTGGGCCCTTATCTAGAGGGTTAACGTTAATTGGCTGAGAATCTAGAAAACTTAGGGAAGTGTTAAAGAGGTGTTCAACTAGTGATGGACTATGCCTCAATTTGTATTTTAGTGCCCTCGTTTGCTAAGAGCAGCTTTGAAAGCTGGGTCGCTTCAGCGCTTGTAGCTCCTTTAATAGCGAATACAGCCTACAAATTTGTGAAGAAGATAAAGAGCCATGGGGCCACTGAGGAGGATCTCTTAAAGCTGCTTGCTCTCATGGTGTTAGGCAAAGGAACTCTGTACCTGAGTGGTGGTTCTGGAAGATATGCAGTGCGCTTCTATGGAAAGCAGTACGTGCTTCATGAGCTCTTCTGCCAGCTTGTTAGGGAGATTAATGGCATAAGGGCTCGTCCTCTCTACTTAGCTGGGAGAGACACTTTCATCACACAGGTTTACAGCAAGAAGTTAGTTCAAATGCTGCTGGAGCTGTCGCCTACCTTCTCCACGCGTAATGATGAACCACCATACCCTACGATCAGATATCTTTACAGCCTTAATGGGGAGTTGCTGAGAGATGCTGTCAGGCTGCTCTTCTCGGTGAATGGAACGGTGAGGCCGGTCTTCGAGAAGGTGGGAAGGTTTTTCTATCTCAGACCCCAGCTTGGACTTGGATATCTTTCACCGGTGTCGCTGCTTGAAGAGTATCAGCAGCTGCTAAGGAACTTTGAGATGAACATGACTATAGCTCTGGACAGTAGGTACCCAGGGAGAGGCTTCTTGGTCTCTAACTCCTGGTATACCCTGGAGAAGTTCGTGGAGCTTGGCGGATTTCTTGATGGGGTAAAGGTGGTTAAAGGGGATTTTAAGGGGCTTGACAAGAACTCCTTGGCGAAGCTGCTGCTGCACATGTATAGGAAGGGGCAAACAAGGTTCTCGTCGGCTGATGAAAAGAGGAAGCTTGTGGAAAAGCTTTCACATGCGAGCTACATTTTCAAGCTTAGCGCCTTGCGCAAGCTCCTTTAAGGGGCTTCAGCGAGACTTCTTTCCCATACTGGGTTTGTCCCCCCTCTTTTCATAGCGCTCCGCTATCTTTTTGGCTTTGGCGATGTAGCTGCGCAGCCTCCTCTGCTCGAGGATTCTTTCTGGAAGAGGTTCAGCCATCATCGCCACGAACCATAGGGAAAACAGCATCAGTATTCCGGTGGAGGAGAAAGTGGCTTGGAGGGGAAGCCTTATCGTGCTAACTACCGAGATCACCTTGAGGGTGTTGGTTACTATATAAATTGAGAGAGCCAAGCTTAGGAATACTTCACGCCTTGGAAAGCTGTAGTCTCCCCAGATGGTAGCCAGCAGCAATATTACGATGGCGCCCCAGCAGACACCATTAATGACTGCATAGACTTCAACGGGCATGGATTTTAGGGCTTCAAGCATGTGTGCGGCTCCCAGCAGGACGATGGCTGAGGCTACTATGGGCTTTCTTCCGAGGCGATCAGCTAGAACTCCAGCTATTAGAGCTGCCGGAATCCCGGCTACCACCTCTATTCCAGTGACTCGGTATATGGAGATGTGCTCGGCGATGTACACGCCATAGTAGAGGGGGAGGGCTTGGTGGACGAGCCAATCTGAGAGGAAGAAGCACGTGAGAAGACCGAAGATGGCGATTAAGGTCGTTCTTGGAGGTAGGCGTTCAGCTTCACGCTTAAAGGGGAGGAGCTGCTTGGGAAGGAGAAGGGCGAAGGGGATTACGGAAGCTCTGAGAAGGGCTAGGATGAGGAGACTTCGAGTGTAGGGGAAAGCGTCCATGAACATTGACACTAAGATGTTTATAATACACGCTGCAGCAAATATAAGAGCCATGTCAAGGGCGCGTCTCTCTTCGGGGGAGGCATCTAGAGCTGCTGAGATCAAGGGGATCACGCAGAAGCTGGCTGAGAAGAACATGAGGGGCGTATAGAGGGAGAGCACGAGGAGGCTAGTCCCCCTTATGATGGAGGGAAGA
>JAGHCH010000024.1 GCA_021160575.1 Thermoproteota archaeon
GCCTTTCACTTCTTTAGAGACTACCTAAGCGAGGAGATGGGCAGGGTAGCGGTGTATGGAGCGATAGCAGACTACTTTGACGATGCCCCCTCCATAAGAAGGCTTCTAAGAATGTGGGATAAGAGGGAACTTTACTTCGAAACCGGAATTCTGGTTCAAGGCGTTGAAAGGGCAAGAAGAAGATACAATTTCAAGAGAAGGGTGGCTGAACACCTCTCTAAGAACAAGCTACCAAGTGAGCTTCCAGAGCTAGTGGAAAGAGCAGTTCAAGAGGCTGCAGTTGACGAGGAGATGCGTAAGGAGGTGCTGCGCAGAGCTGCCCGCTACGGGGAGGTAGCCTATGTCCTCAACGTGCCATGGTCCACTGGAAAGGCGGCTATCTATGCTAGAGCAAAGTATGATGTATCAGTAGGAGTAGCTGGCGAGGAGCGCGGGGAGTTCATCGATTTGAGCTTAAGGACGGTGAGGGAAGACCTAGATCTAGGAGCTATCGTTGCTGAGATTGCTGAAAGCTTAGGAGGAGCGGGAGGAGGCCACAGAAAGGCGGCTGGCGCAAGGATACCTATAGGCGGCTTTCCAAGCTTTGTTAGGGAGCTTGATAAAGTTGTGGGTCTTAGCCGTCGAAGAGGATAGCTACTATACATTATTCAAAGGCACCGTTTAATCTTGTAAAACCTTGCTACACATACGTTAAGCCGTTAAAGAACTCTGTAAAGATCTTGGAGAATTGATTACAACTCCTTATAGAAATGTTTATAAGAACGTGGATTTCCTTAACAACAACTACTACTCAGCCCAAGAAAGGGGGTGACTTCGGAGATGAAGTTCACGTGCCCGGAATGCGGTGCGGAGATTGAGGCTGAAGATGTCATTGAAGGCGAGATCTTGACGTGTCCTGACTGCGGCGTTGAACTCGAGGTAGTACTGGAGGGAGACAGCTACTCCTTGAAGCCTGCGGAGAAGGAGGCTGAAGACTGGGGAGAGTAACGGAGGTTGTCGCATAAGATCACTCTTCTTTATGATCGTATTAGGGTTGAAGAGAAGGAGCTTATCAATGCTGCTGAGAAGAGGGGAGTGCATTTAAAGGCGGTGGATGCCAAGGCGCTCCACGTGGTGGCGTCTGATCTTCAAGCTGATAAGGAACTCTTTGGAGACGTCATCTTAGAGAGGTGTATCAGCTTCTTTAGGGGCTTGTATTTAACTGCAGTTCTTGAGAGCAAGGGAATCACGGTTATCAACAACTTCGAGACAGCCAACATCTGCGGTAATAAGCTGCTAACTACTCTTGCATTGGCTAAGGCAGGAGTCCCTACACCTAAAACGGTGATTGCCTTTACACCGGAAGAGGCTGAGAAGGCGCTGGAGGAGCTGGGATATCCAGCTGTGATAAAGCCTGTTTTTGGGAGTTGGGGAAGGCTGGTAGCCCCTCTTAGAGATAGGGAGATGGCACAGTACATTCTAGAGCACCGAGCAGAGATGGGAAGCCCCCTTCACCAGATATACTACATTCAGGAGATGGTGGAGAGACCTCCTAGAGATATACGAACCATAGTTGTGGGAGACGAGCTAGTAGCAGCCATCTACAGGTATGCTCCTCCAAATGAGTGGAGAACTAACATTGCGCGTGGGGGAAAGGCAGAGCCCTGCCCTGTGACGCCTGAGCTTGAGGAGTTGGTTTTGAAGGCTGCTAAGGCTGTTGGAGGGGGGGTTTTGGGGGTTGATGTCTTGGAGAGTCCTCGAGGTTTGCTGGTTAATGAGGTGAATAGCACTGTTGAGTTTAGAGGGGCAATGTCTGCGTCTAAGATCGATATACCGGGGAAGATCGTAGATTACGCTTTAGAGAAGGCGAGAAGATAGCTGTCTTAGAGCCCTTAGCTTCTGAAAGTTCTCCTCCTGAGTTCCTTGAGGGTGTATTCGAGGTTCTCTAAAGCCCGTTGAAGGAGTTCGTCGATCTGCTCTAGTTCTCTGAAGGCTTGCCGCTCCTCTGAGAACTCCTCCAGCATCCCTCTGAGCAGCGAGCTGAATACTGCTAGAAGCCGGCTCTGCTCTGCTAGGAAGCGCTGTAGAGTCGTTCTCCCTTGTGGAGTTATGGTGTACACTCGCCTACGCCTTTTACGCCCCACTGAGATCCACTCGCTCTCCACGAGTCCCATCTGCTCAAGCTTGCGTAGAAGCGGGTATATTCCGCCGGGGGTGGGTTTCCACAGCCCCTCAGTGAATTTGGTCATGGACTTCATCAAGTCGTATCCGTGCATCGACCGTGAGCAAAGGAGATAGAGGGCAACGACGCTGGTGTAACCTTTCCGAGCTTCTTTGTACCAGCGCTTGGCGAGATCTTTTTTGACCATCGGTGGCCACCGCTTGTATCTAACTGCGATATATAATAGCAGTGGTGGTGAAGGTATTTAAGGGCTTTAGGCAATTCATGGGTGTTCTGTGGTGTTGTAGGTGGCTGGAGAGACTCTTGCGGAGAAGATCTTGGCAAGGAGCTGTAGGAGGTCGGTTTCTCCGGGAGAGTATGTGGAGGCATCAGTAGATTTAGCGATGTTTCATGAGCTCACTGGACCCCTCACGTTGAAGGTTTTAAGGAAACTTGGCAGCGATAAGCCATGGGATAGAGAAAAGTTGGTAATAGTGCTGGATCACCAGGTGCCGGCGGACACCGTGAAGACAGCTGAGCTACACAAGGAGCTAAGGATCTACGCTAGAAGGTGGGGGATTCCCTATTTCTACGATGTTGGAAGGCACGGCATCGCTCACCAGCTCTTAGTTGAGGAGGGGTTTGTGCAGCCAGGGATGCTCATTGTAGGAGCAGATTCACACACATGCACCGCTGGAGCACTAGGAGCGTTTGCCACTGGTGTGGGAAGCACCGATATGGCTGCTGTAGTAGCTACCGGGAAAATCTGGCTACGAGTTCCAGAGTCCATGAAGATCATGGTTGACGGAGAGCTTCCAAAAGGCGTTTACGCTAAGGATGTGGTGCTCCACGTGATTGGCGAGATAGGAGCCGATGGAGCCACCTACATGGCAGTGGAGTTTCACGGCTCCACCATTGAATCTATGAGCATCTCTGATAGGTTGACCATTTGCAATATGGCGGTGGAAATGGGCGCTAAGACAGGGATGGTGAACCCAGATGCTAGGACCTTGGAGTACTTGAGGAGCATTGGCTGTGAACTCCGCTATCCAGTGCTGAGAAGCGATGACAATGCGCACTATGCTGAGGAACTGCACATCGATGCTAGCAAATTAGAGCCAGTGGTTGCCTGCCCCCATCGAGTAGACAATGTTAAGGCTGTGGCGGAGGTGGAGGGCACTCCAGTGGATCAAGTGTTCATAGGCTCCTGCACCAATGGGAGAATTGAAGATCTCCGGGTAGCTGCCAAGATTCTCAAGGGGAGGAAGGTAGCTGAGGGAACTAGGCTGATCGTGATTCCAGCCTCTCAAAGAGTGCTTAAGGAGGCGTTGCGGGAGGAGCTCATCGACATATTTGTGGATGCTGGAGGAGTGGTGTGCAATCCGAACTGTGGTCCGTGTCTTGGAGGGCACATGGGCGTTCTAGCTGATGGAGAGGTCGCCATTAGCACCTCTAATAGGAACTTTATCGGCAGAATGGGCAGCCCCAAATCGGAAGTGTACTTAGCCTCGCCAGCCACAGCTGCCGCTAGCGCCGTGGAGGGGAGGATAACTGATCCTAGGAGGTATCTGCCATGAAGATTAGAGGGAGGGCTTGGAAATTTGGAGATAGCATAGATACGGATGTGATTCTCCCCGGGAAGTACCTCACCTTAACTGAGCCGAAGGAGCTTGCTCAGCATGCGATGGAGGGGATAGATTCGGAGTTTTCTAGGAGGGTGCAGCCCGGCGATATCATCGTGGCGGGAAGGAACTTCGGCTGCGGCTCCAGCAGAGAGCATGCTCCATTAGCGCTCAAGCATGCTGGGGTCGGCGCAGTTGTCGCCAAGTCTTTTGCTAGGATCTTCTTCAGAAATGCTGTGAACATAGGGCTTCCCGTAGTAATCTGCCCTGAAGCCTATGAAGCCGTGGAGCAGGGAGATCAGCTGGAAGTTGACTTGGAGGGAGGCGTGCTGAGAGACTTGACGAAGGGAGTGGAATTAAAGTTCACTCCTCTGCCGAGCTTCCTCCTGGAGATTTTGTCGAGCGGCGGGTTGATACCCTACTTAAAGTCAAAGCTTGGAGTGAGGGATGCGCTTTGAAGACCTATAGGATTGCTGTAATCCCCGGAGATGGAATAGGTCCGGAGCAGATGGAAGCTACATTAAAAGTTCTCGAAGCCTTAGAGGAAGGGATGAGCTGGAGGCTCAGCTACACCTTCTGTGAAGCAGGGGATCGCTGTGCTGAAAAGCATGGCACTCCTCTCCCCGAGGAAACTGTCAAGGCAATTAAGTCCTCTGACGCTTGCTTGAAAGCTCCTGTAGGAGAATCAGCTGCTGATGTGATTGTCAAGTTAAGGCAGATGCTGGATCTCTATGCTAACCTTAGACCAGCGAAGAGCTACCCAAACGTTCCTGCGCTCAGACCGGATATAGACTTCTTGATTGTGAGGGAGAACACCGAGGATCTCTACAAGGGGTTTGAGTTCTTCGTTGCGCCAGATGTAGCTGTTGGGCTGAGAGTGATCTCTAGGAGGGGGTGCGAGAGGATAGCGGAGCTTGCCTTCAAGCTTTCTATGCGGAGAAGGAGGAAGGTAACCGCTGTACACAAGGCGAACGTCATGCGGGTTACTTGTGGATTGTTCAGAGAGGTTTGTAGAGAAGTAGCTTCGAGGTACCCTGAAGTTGAGTTTGAGGAGATGTACGTTGATGCAGCGGCCATGAACTTGATCCGGAAGCCGCAAGAGTTCGATGTGATAGTGACCACCAATATGTTTGGGGATATTCTTTCAGATGAGGCTGCTCAAGTTGTGGGGAGTATCGGGTTGGCTGCTGGTGCGAACATAGGGGATGAGCATGGGATCTTTGAGCCAGTTCATGGAAGCGCTCCAGATATTGCTGGTAAGGGGATAGCCAATCCAACGTCACTTATCTTGGCGGCGGCGATGATGTTTGACTGGCTCGGTGAGAGGGAGGCTGCTAAGCTGCTGGAGACCGCTATTGAAGAAGTGTTGGCTGAGGGGAAGGTGCTGACGCCGGATCTTGGAGGCAAGGCAAAAACCATGGAGTTCGCTGAGAAGGTGGCAGAGGCTGTTAGAAGAAAGCTGGAGAAGAGCTGAGGGTTTAGGAGGAGTCCAGCTGGAAGGCCTTATGTATGGTTCTCACTGCTTCATCCACGTCTTTTTCCTCTATTGCGAAGGAGATGTTGAGCTCCGATGAGCCTTGCGCGATCATGAGGATGTTGATGCCCTTCTCGGCCACGGCTGAAAACACCTTAGCTGCTACTCCAGGGGTGCCTTTCATCCCCTCGCCTACCACAGCCACTACTCCCACGTTGTCTTGAACTGTGATCTCTCGCACAACATCGTTTTCCTTGAACTCCTCCTTCAAAGCTTGGAGTGCCGTTTCGAGGTTGCGCTTCTGCACTACCATTGAAATGTTGGCCATAGAGGAGCTCTGAGATATCATGAGCACATCAACATCCTTCCTTGAGAGGGCAGAGAACACGCGCTCCACAACGCTTGGAACTCCCACCATGCCAGCTCCACCAGTCGTTATGATGGCTGTTTTCCTGATGGCAGTGATGGCTTTAACCACCTTGTGGTTCTTTGGAGAGGCAGTAACCAAAGTTCCAGGATGCTCTGGCTTGAAGGCGTTCTTGATCCTTATCGGGATCCCCTTGCTTTGAACAGGGGTTACTGTAAGGGGATGCAGCACCTTCGCTCCAAAGTATGCTAGCTCCATGACCTCAGCGTAGGAGATCTCCGGAATGGTCTTAGCTTCTGAGACTATCTTTGGATCGGCGGTCATTACTCCGTCGACTTCCTTCCAGATCCAAACTTCATCAGCATCC
>JAGHCH010000095.1 GCA_021160575.1 Thermoproteota archaeon
AACCGTGGCGCTCGGCTGCAATTCTCCAGCCTCTACTCCTTTAGAGGCATAAGCATCTCTTAAAGGCAATTCCTCCCAGCTAGCCCTCAACGCTCTCTCTTTTTCTCCAACTCAGCCCTATGAAGACTAGCACGACAATCGATGGAAGAAGCATCAACGCGTCAACGCCTAGAAGCAATAACCTAACTGAGCTAAACGTATGCATAGGTGCTTTCAAGAAGCTGATAGATGCCAGAACTATGAAGCCTGCCACTGCTATGATTGCAGCCAACCCTCCGGCGAAGACTCCCTGCGGTCTTCTCCATGCGAGAAGCAGAGCGGAAACCAGAGCTAAAATGCCCGTGCCCAAGAGCACTCCCGTAAACATGGCTTCTCCCGTTGTCAGATCTCCGGGGTAGATGTAGGGCGGTGAAATTGGAAACGCTGTAGCTACTACAACCGCTGAGGCAGCAACTTTCACTACTCCTATGAGAGCAAGCAGAGCAATGGAGGCATAGAGCCAGCCACTCTTCTCAAGGCGCTCTCTTCCTCTGAAGCCAGCGGCTGCAAACACCGCTGCCACCACCGCTAAGCATAATGCTGAAGGCGTAAAGTAGATGAGTATCTCGTGAACAGGGCTGCCAGAAAGCCTTGCCTCCACATCATAGGATAGATCAGCCAAGTCCCCCCTATATACGGCGGCTGTGATCCAAAGTTCGTCTCCATCGAAGAGCTCTGCGAGCTTCGGGGAAGCCTTCTCCACCACGTCCCTCGGTATGTGATCCTCCATCTTCACCTCAAAGCCAGCAATCCGCAAATCTTCGAGGTTCACCCTCCCCGTAGTAATGGTGAACAATGTCACAGTGGTCCAGCCAACTTGAAGGGTGGAGATCTTCAAGGGGAAGTATAGCTTCTCTGACTTGAAGGTATACGCTAGAGGCTTAACGCTCCTAATGCTGTCCTCTACAGTAACCACATCTACTGCAAAGTAGCTGTAGCCTCTCTCAATGTATCCTTGGAGAAGCTGCTCGGCATCATCAATGATAGGCGCTTCAATAAGCTCATAGCCATGCTGCACGGCAACTTGCTGAAGCCACTCTAAGAGGGCTGACGCATTCTCTGCCTTCAAAACTGTCACATTGTGCGGACCAATGATCTCTGTGAATACGACCTCCAAGCCCAGCGATCCAGCACCCTTCGCGCCTGCAGCTAGTCCCTCATAGAAGGGGACGGCCAGCCGCTTCTCCCTCAATCTTTCATTCACGTACTGCTGAATCACGGTGAAAGCCTTCGTGGAAACCTGCTCCACCTCCGGGACGCTCGGTAGAGGCAGCACCTCGACAGCAACCACTTCCGCAGCTTCTTCTTCACCGTTACCCCAGCTTTCCTCAACATGGTAGGTCTTCCCAGCTCTCAAGTCGACCGAGAGAATGAGCACCTCTGTTTCCCCATTCCAAGCTATGATCGCCTTCTGTGATGGCTCGTAGATCCAGTAGTGATCCACCGGGATAACCATCTTATCAGCAGCCACGGCGTTCAAGGATAGAGCAGCAGCAAGCAGCAACACCGCTGCCAAGCCGCATAGCTTCTTCAAAGCTCTTCACCAACTCCTAAAATCCAGCTTGACCCATAAAATTCTAGAGTTTTTAACAGTCTTCCCGGCGAGGACACCCTTAATTAAACGTGTTTCACAGAAGCTTGTAGTGGTGAAGCCTTCTTGAGCATACGCAGCGATGTCCTCAACTGGCTATATGAAGGCGTCGAGGACTTGAAGACGGCTGAACAGCTCTTCAAGCTGGAGCGCTATGCACACGCATGCTTTCACGCCCAGCAAGCCGCGGAAAAAGCCTTAAAGGCAGTTATAATGGCCAAGCTTCGGAAGCTGGCTAGAGGCCATGATCTTGTAGAGCTCTACAGCCAAGTAGAACACTTGCTCAAGCTTCCCTGTGCAGATGAGCTGGCGGAGCTCTCAAGCTTCTACGTGCAGGCTAGGTATCCTAACGCAGGCTTAACCAGGCCATCAATGGAGATAAGTAGGAGACAAGCCGGGAGAGCATTGGGCATAGCTAGGCGCGTGGTCGATGCAGTTGAAGCTGCCCTTAAGGCAGAAGAAGGCACTTGAGGAGTTCACACGCCGCTTAAAGAGCAGCTTCCCCGATGCCTCAGTGTTTCTGTTTGGCAGCTTGGCTAGAGGGGATTGGCTGGAGGATAGCGATGTTGATGTACTGGTGGTAACTGATTATCTGAGAGGCTTGAAGCCTTGGGAGAGATCGGCGAAGCTCAGAGCCTATGCTCCTCGAGACGTAGCTTTCGACATCATAGTCTTAACAAGGGATGAATTCAAGGAGATGCGCTCCCTCTATGAGCCTCTAGTGGAGGTCAGCTAACTCCAGCCCATAAAGCTCCTAATGGCTTCAACGATTCTCTTGGGATCGCTATAAGATTGGAGGTCCTCCCTCCAATCCCGCGGTAGCTTCTCGAGAATTCTCCCTCTTATCCTAGAGTCCATGATCACTATGGCTCCCCTATCCTCTGGGCTCCTCAGCAGTCTTCCAGCAGTCTGTGCAAGGTTCACTATGCATGGCGCCTCATAGGCATAGCTGAAGCCCCTCCCCTCAAATCTCCCCTCAAAGAACTTCTGCAGCCTCTCCTGAAGCTCGGTTCTCTTGGGGTAGGGCAGCCCCACAATGATCACGGCGCTGAGCATGCTGCGCCCCTCCATGGTGAGGTCAACTCCTTCACTCAGCTTCCCTCCAGCCACCCCCATCAAGACACCTCTCTCCCTTCTTCTTAGAAACTCCAGCACCTCCACTACTCTCGTGGCTTCACCCTCGGCTAGCACCTCCATCTCTAGGTGAAGCCTCTTCAACACCTCCTCCATCACGTCATAGGAGGGGAAGTAGACCGCCAGCCTCCCCTCAATACCCTTCAATAGAACTTCAAGGTGCTCTGCAATCTTCCTCCACTCCTCCTCACTGCGCATCTCATACTTGGTGGTCACCGCCACATCCGCTAAGAGAATCCTATTGCTTCTGGGAAACGGGCTTGGAATGCTGAGAGTTATTACCCTAGTCTTGGGCAGCTTCAAGACATCCACAAAGTAGTCGAAGTTCCAGAGGGTCCCCGACATCAAGAGAGCAGACCTAAACTTGCCGATAATCTCGGCTGGAAGCGATGGATCCAAGCAGCGGATGCCCAGCCTCCAATACACCTCCCCCTTGCTGGTCTTCACAGCCTTAGCATAGTTCACGTAGGCTTCTCCTCGCAGAGCCATCCAATCCAAGAAAAAGCCAGCGGCCCTCGAGACATACGATGTGGGGGCATGCCCAGCATCAACTTTCTCCGCCCTAATCCTCTCCCCCTCTTCAAGCAGCTCAACGAGCTCCTCCTCGAGGGCGCTGGGATTCTTCAACCCGGCTTCACGGCAAAGCTCGTTTACCACCTCCCAGCCATCAACAACCATCTCCTCGTCAAAGCCCTTCTCCTCCGCTCTCCTACCATAGCGCTCCACTACTCTCCTAGCAGCCTCCAGCAGCCTAACGCCCTTGACATTGTACCTCTCAGCTTCGGAGATGGCGATGGAGAGCGAGCGGGTGGAGAGTTCATCGGAGAGCAGCTCCGAGGCATACCTTGGAAGAGCGTGCGCTTCGTCGATCACCACATCCACGGATGAAGTCTTTAGTCCGGCGAGCCCGAGGATGGATCTCCTAATGGAGTCCACTAACGCGTAGTTGTAGTTCCCGATGATCACCACCGAGAACCTCGCAATCAACCTGGTAACCTCGTAGGGGCAGAAGCCATCCTCCCTCGAGTACTCGTAAACCTCCTCCGGCATCAAAGGGCCGACTTCAGCCAACTCCTTCACAAACTTCAAAGCCCTCCGAGTAGGCTTCCACCCGGTCTCCATGGTGCTCGCATAGTAAGGGCAAATCCTCCCAAAAACCTCCTTCTTCAACCCCCGGCAATACGCTATGAAGTCGCGGTAGCCCACCTCCCTAAGCCGAGGATCCTCCTCTAAGAGAGGGCACATCTCCTTCTTGCTCTTGAAGATAGCCGCGGCAAAACCAACTCCAGAGTACTCCTTAACAGCCTTCAACTCCCTACAATAGATCTCAGCCTCATTCCTCGTTCTCGTCAACACCATCAACGTGCCGGAAAACCCCTTTTCACGGGCGGTAAGAAACGCCGTTATCACCGCAATAGACTTCCCGATTCCACAAGGGGCATCAAGGAGGCCTACCCTCCTCTCCGTAAACACCTTATAGATGTACTCTATAGCCTCCCTTTGACCGGGTCTGAACTCCTCATATGGAAAGTACTTCTCAAACAAAGCCCGCGGCCCCTTCACTCAAGCTAGTTCACCGAAAAGGTAAGCTAAATTCCTATGCATACAAAGTTGCCATCACGCGAGAGGACTATTACCATAATGGTTGAAAACCACTCTACCATCTACGTTCCTAGGCCGAAGATCACTGCTGAGTTCATGGACACAGCGACCTCAATAGACCTTAACAAGACCAAGCTCCTCCTCAACGGGAAAGAGGTTACCGATAACGCCACCATAGATCCTGAGGGTGTCATCATCTACAAGTCTTGGAAGCCCCTGGGGCTAGGAGTCCACAACGTATCCCTCTACCTAGAGGACATCATCTTCCACGGCAAATGGTACAACTGGAGCTTCAAGTTGGAGGAGGATAAGTACTTGCCAATCATAATCACCATCGCGCTTGGAAACAAGAGCGTTGTCTACACTCCATACCCAGAGATCTACGCCTCCTTCGCCGACTTGGAGAGCGGCATCAACATCACGGCGTGTAGGCTCTACCTAGACGGCGAAGATGTCACTGAGAACGCCTCCTACAACTACTACTACTATGAAGTTGGCCTCCAAGCATACGTCTACTACTTCAGATACCAGCCCTCATAACTTCTATCGGAGGATAGGCATGTAGTGCACCTCTACATGGAGGACATGGTGGGCCACAACACCACAGTCACTTGGAGCTTCAACGTATCCCATGAAGAAGTACCACCACTGAAGAGAAATGTCACAGTCTTCAACTTCACCTTCCACCTCAAGCCGGCTGGAACCTCATCAGCCTACCCTTGATACCCAATGAAACCGATCCAGCGAAGCTCTTCGCCGAGATGCCAGGAGCCGTGCTCTACTGGCGGGATCCTATGAACCGATCCTATGTACCGGTCACATGCCTTGAACCCGGCAAGGGTTACTAGCTCTACATTCTCATCGAAATCAACGTCACGATCTACGGAGGGAGAGTGGTACTCAAGTGCAATACCTGTGCCTACGGGCTGGAACCTCATAGGCTTCGTCTAGGATCCATCTCCCATCCATGATAGAGATGCATTCAATACCTCTAAAAACGCCTGGAGAATAGCGAACTCAAAAATCTCCTCTTTTCTTTATCTTCTCCAAGCCCTTATGAGACAGTGGCTATCCCCCTTAGCAATGCATGCACTCTCCTCGACTTCAAACTCTCCTCCCATAAGCTCCGATGCTAGGCTTCCAAGAAATCCTCTAAAGAAGTCTGCATTAGGCATAGTCTCTTGAGCATATTTGCACTCTACGCAACCATAGAGCTTAACCGCCATCACTCCTCGACTGGCATCGAAGGCTTCAAGGCAAGCTCTCTCCCACCACCCCAGCTCAGCACCTATATGCAGAGCGTTTTCAAGAAAGCTCCTTCCCTTCAGCTTCTCTCCAACCAGTTTTTGAAGCCACTGGCAGTGCTCTCTCCCAACCTCTACTCCTATGGAGTAGGAGATGAACTTCCCGGCAGAGCCCCAAAGATTCTTCAAAACGTTTAAGATTATAGCAAAGCACGTAGTCCTCATCAGAATGGCGTCTGAAGACCTTCTCCCTATAAATCTCAAAACCTCTATTCCTTGTGTCTCACTTTCAGTTATCACGACCTCTTGAATGCCCTTCTTTTTGCACAGCTTTAAGCTAACATCTCTACAGCTTTCCCTTACTTCTGAGGCATCTACAACAACGTAGGTGTTGTAGCTCTCTAAATCCTCCACGAGTTCCGCATGCACCCTCTTAAGCCCGACTTCGTCCAGAACCCTGAAGATTTCCTCTACATCTCTTAGGCTCTTAACCTTCGAATAGAGCTTCCACAGCTGTCTTTTAGGAAGAGTAATTATGGGAAAATCCTTACGATCGCGTTTTAGCTCAGAGCAGGACATTAATTGCAAACTCCGTGTTAAAGCTTTGTGTAGAGATTGCCGGGCGCTCTTAGTTAAGCTTTTCTCAGTTAACAGGTTTTGAAAATCTGTAAAAGTTCTGTGTAGATAGAACAGTTAATTAATGCACTCGCAAACCTTATTAAGAACGTCCAGCCGACCAAGCCTAGTCCAAGGAGTGCTGTGAAAAGCGTGCTAGTAGAAAAATTAAGTGGACACAGCTTCAAACTGCTTCTCTTTGCCTTGAAGTCTGGGGGCATTAAAGTCAGCGATGCTAGACTGTTGGGCATGGGCTATAGTACTTTCTACCGCAACCTCATCCCACTTATAGAGCTTGGATCGCTTAGGGAAGCCGAGATAGTGGGTTCGAAGAAGATATATATGCTCACGGATCTAGGCAAAGATGTTGCCTTTAAGCTCAAGGAAATAGATGGTCTTCTCGCTTCACATTTTAGGCTTGAGGGAGCGAATACCAGAGGTGTTGAACGCGCCCTTTAACTTCATCCTCTTTTTTCCTTATGTAGCTTAGCTACAAAGAAGCCCTGTGTGGAGTGTCTATGAG
>JAGHCH010000025.1 GCA_021160575.1 Thermoproteota archaeon
GTTCTCTCAGGAGCGGTGGAGTCCACGAGAACCAACACGGCATCTGGCTCACCGCTGACGATATATTCCCGGGCAATAATCTCTTCAAGGCTATTGGCTGATAGACTGTAGATCCCCGGTAAATCTACGAACTTCAACTCATATTCTCCAAACCGGATTCCCCCCTCCTTTCTCTCCACCGTGACCCCCGGCCAGTTTGCAACGTGCACTTTCTCTCCAGTTAAGGCGTTGAACAGCGTGGATTTTCCAACGTTGGGATTTCCCGCAACAGCGATGACAAGCTTCTTCACTCCAATCTCCACGCTCCCCTCCAGGCTCACTCAACGAGAATTCTTCTGGCAATCCCCCTTCCAAGGGCTAGCACTATCCCTCTTACACGGATGATCACTGGTCCCCGAATATTGCTCACAACCTCTACCTCCTCGCCGGGGACCAAGCCCATCTCCATGAGCCTCCTAGCTAAGCCGTGGGGACAAGCCTCTAGGCTCTTCAGCTTTACTCGCGTGCCTCCGGGGATTCTGTCTAGCGTCATCATGGCTGCCACCAGAGTTAGGCAAGCCTAACCTCCCTTGAAGACTAAAAAAGTTTACGCTCCAGTTGAAAGAATTTCCAAGCATTATTTTGTGCAAACTCTCATAAAACATGAAGCTATTTCAAACAGCTCTTTCCCAACTATGCTCTTGAGGCTGAGCAGATGAAGCTGCCGTGGACGCCTATCGCTGGCGTTTTCATCGAGCGACTTAACCGCTTCGTCGGCCTAGCCAAGGTAAAGGGTTCCACCGCTAGAGTGCACATCCACGACCCTGGCAGGCTTAGAGAGCTGCTCGTCAAAGGAGCCTCGATACTGGTTAGACCTCACCTCAAACCTAGGGGTACCGACTACTACCTCTTCGCCGTGAAGCACCGTGAAGTCTGGGTTTTAGTGGATTCAGCGCTTCACTCAAAAATCGTGGAAGAAGCTATACACCTCGGCTTAATTAGGGAGCTTAAAGGCTATACGGTCTCCAAGACTGAAGCCGCTATTGGGCGCAGCCGTATAGACTTCCTCTTGGAGGCTCAAGGCAAGCCTCCACTCCTTCTCGAGGTGAAGGGCTGCACTCTGGTAGTAGACGGGGTAGCACTATTCCCTGATGCTCCAACCGAGCGGGGTAGACGGCATTTGCTGGAGCTGGCTGAGGCCGTCAAGCAGGGCTTCAACGCTATGGTGCTATTTCTCATTACCCGTGAAGACGCCAAGGTCTTTCGCCCCTACACTGAAATGGATCCCGAGTTTAGTGAAGCCCTCAAATACGCTTGCTCGCATGGAGTGCAAGCCGTAGCCTACAAGGCTCCTCTTAGAGGTCTAGAGGTAAAGGTTGAGGGGAGGGTTCCAGTGGTGCTCTCCTAGCCTACTTTTGAGATTTCAGCTGCAATGTGCCCCTTCAATAGTTTCAAGAGATCTCTCACAGAGATTTCTACAAGCCTATGATGCGTTCCACCACCTACGATTATTCTCTCCCTCTCCAAGATACTGCTGTCCACCACGCACTTCAAGCTATATATGCTGGGAGCGAGGGGAGTCACCTCTCCAGCCTCTAAGCCGACGAGTTCCCGCAGCCTAGCTCTAAACGCCAGCTTGACATCCCGCGCGCCCAGTACCTCCTTGAGCCTCCTGGAGTCAAGCCTCCTATCCCCGGGCACCAAGGCTACAGCTGGCTCTCCATCAGCTTCAACCACCAACGTCTTAACAATCTCAGAGGGCCTCGCACTGGCCGCTCTACAAGCGGTCTCCACGCTATCCACCGTCTCCTCAAACTCCAAAACCTTGGCATCCAGCTTCATTTTCTCGATGGTTTCCTTCACATCAAACGACATCTTTGCTTCCTTCCCTCCTCATAGAGGATGACTGAAGAACTATAACAGCCGCTAGCACAGCCGCGCCACCCACACATTGAAGAAGCTCTAGCCTCTCCCCTAAAATAATGAACGCCAGCACAATGGCTGAAACAACCTCCACTGAAGATAGGATACTCGCTCTACTAGCTTCAACGTATTTCAAACCTGAGCTGAACAAAGTGAAGGCACCCACTGTGGGTATGAGCGCTAAAGCCAAAATAAGCATCATGGACTCGAAGCATATAGGTCCCTGAAAGCCGCCAGTAGCCAAGCCAGCCGCCACAAGAGGTATAGCTCCCAGCCCAATCGTCCAGTAGGCCATGGAGAGGCTATCAAGCTCCCTCAACACCACCCTTCCACAGACCGTGTAAACCGCGTAAGAAAGCCCGGAAAACACGCCTATCAGCACCCCTGGCAAGAGGAGCTGCATTCCCGCTGGGGAGTACCCCTTAGCCACTAAGAAGCAGCCGAGAAAAGCTATCATAGCTGCAAAAACTTTCACTCTAGTAATCTTTTCACCTAAGAACACTCTACCCAAGCCAGCTGCGAAGAACGGGGCAGTGTACAAAAGAATTACTGCTATCTGAGCAGAGGTTAACTTTACGGCCATGAAGTAGGACAGTACGCCCAAGCCAGTGCCCCAAACACCAGCCACCACCAAGGCAGCTGCAGCCAGCCTTGAAATCCCTGTTCTCAGCTTTCTCCTCGCTAAGATGATGGGTGTCATTAGCGCAAACCCTAAGACAAGCCTATACGCTGTGGCCGCTAGGGGTGAAAACCCCATGTTCATTAAGAGCTTACTCAAAACACCAGCAGTACCCCAGCAAACCCCCGCAGCTAAAATTAGCGCTGCACCCAGCACCTCGCGCTGCATTCCCGGACACCACTTTAGAGAGACGCCAAAACGCGATGCCAGCTATTTAATGCTAACGTGCTTTGATCTCCACCTTAAAGGAATACGCCAGTTTGACTGGATATAGCTGCTACGAGCAGTTTCTCTAGATGTCTCATATACCTTCACCCCTATGATCCATCAACTAAGCGGTACATCCACACCGCTAACTTTGAACTCGGCAAAGGCTACTAGATTTACAAATCTTCTTAAGCAAGGTTTAAACTCTCTCCATGTCCTAATCCATTAAACTGACTTTAAAGTGGGGGTCTGCCGGATGATAGCTATAGTTATGAACTCCCCGGAGGAGGGTGCTGGGCTCTTTGAAGAGATCTTGAGGAGGAGCGGATATCCCTATAGCGTCTTTGAGGCGTATCGTGGCGAGCGCTTCGCAGCTGAGGAGATGGATGCCATTCTCATCATGGGTGGGCCAATGAGCGCCAACGATGACCTAGACTTCATTCACTGGGAGCTTAAGCTCATTCGCGAAGCTGTTGAGAGGAACATCCCCTTTCTAGGAGTCTGTCTTGGCTGCCGGCTTCTAGCCAAGGCTCTAGGAGGAAACGTCTACGAAGCTCCTGTGAAAAAGGTCGGCGTGTACACCATTAAGCTGACTGTAGATGGCTTGAGGGACTATTGCTTCTCTGGCTTAGATCTGGAGATCCCCGTCTTCCAGTGGCATGGCGAAACCTATACACTTCCAGAAGGCTGTGTAAGACTTGCTGAAGGAAAGCTTGTGAAGGAGCAGGCCTTCCGCTACCTAGACCGCTTCTACGGCTTGCAGTTTCACGTGGAGATCACCCCAGAGATGGCTTCAAAGTGGGTGAAGAAACTAGGCAATAGAGGCACTGAAGTGCTGGAGGACTTCAATCGCTACTACCCAGAGATGAGGCAGATAGCTGAGCACATTTTCACGAGGTTTCTAGGTATCGTGGAGCGCTGCTAGAGGAAAAGATAAAGAAGAGAGGCGAGGGCTACTTCCCTCTAGCCATTTTCATGACTTCTAGGAACCTCTTGCTGTAGGGGAACTCCGCAGCGAAGAGCGTCTGGCATGGAAAGTCGGGGCAATCCCTGATGCAGTAGTCTATCTTCTTGTTGAAGGCGCACTCCAAGGCTGGACACTTCATGCCAAACATCTTCACCTGCATCTCCAGCTTCATCTCAGCTTGCCTACCAGGCACGCATCCCTTGCACTTGCCCTCAATGTAAAGCTTGCAGACCTCGCATGCTATTCCACAAGCACCTACAACACCCATACCGCTTTACTCCTCCATAAACCTCTCAGCTAACGCTAAACATCTCCACGAGAAAGCTATTTTAGTCTTATTTAGATGCGTTGCCTTAACTGAACTCAAGTAATGGTGTTGAAGTCACGTGAGAGCGTCTATCTAAGAGATAAAGTTGGAAAAACTTATATAGGGGTATTCTCATCGCTGCGGAACTTGCTGTGGGGAGGTGCCATAAAAGGTGTCTTGGGCAAGGAAAGCTGCTGTGGTGGCGCTAGTCCTCCTCATGGGGTTTCTAGCAATAAATTTCGTGGGAGCTCCCCGACCAAGGCTTTTCAACTTGGAGATTGGGAGTGTAGGGACTGAAGGTCCAAACTACATGAAGTATCACTACCAGTACTTCCGGGGGGAGAAAAGCGCTTTGATTTTCTGTGATGATGCCCAGACTCTGACTTTACACTATGATATTGAAATCAAGAGCGGTTACCTACTGGTTAAATTGCTCTCTCCGCAGGGAAAACTAGTATGGTCAAAGATCTTCAATGAGAGCGCATCTGGCTTAGTGAATATTCCTGTCGATAGTGGAGGCTTCTTCAAGCTAGTTATTGAAAGTCCCAGCACCAGTGGAGGCTTTGACTTGCTGTGGGATGTCCAGTGAATCTTTAAGGGCTATCAATACTCTAAGGCAGCCATTGTTGTCGAGCAATCTATTTCTAGAAGTCCTCTTTCTTTCTTCCATTAAAGATTCTTTAATGGGGTCTACGAGCGAAGAAAAATGGCGCATAAACCTTGGCTGAAGCACGTAGGCTTAGCGCTTCTCATAGTTACCTACTTCTTCGTCATGTTCCTCAGATTTATTGTAGGGCCTCTTGCTTCTTCTTCCTCCTTCATGTGCGACCTCCACGTCACTGCCGCCCACACCGGGCTGATAGCCTCAACCTACTTCCTCGCTTACGCTGCCATGCTCATCCCCTCCGGGGTGATCATAGATAAGCGGGGGCCCTTCCAATCCATCCTGCTAGCAGCAGTGCTGACCCTCGCTGGCTACGCCATCTTTACTTCAGCAACCTCCCTAACGCAAGCTATAGCTGGCATGGCTATAGCTGGCATGGCAACTCCTTTCTTCTACATCTCCGCCGTTAAGGTGATCTCAGCATGGTTCCCCGAGGAGAGGTTTGCTACTCTCACTGGGCTTACTCTCTCTGTGGGATATGCTGGAGCCTCCGCCAGTTTAGCGGCGTTCCCTCTGTTGTTCTCTTACTTCGAGACCTGGAGAACCCCTATTGCTGTATTTTCCATAATTCTCTTCGCGGTAGCGCTGACCGCTGTTATTGTACTAAGGGGGCTTAAGGTGCCGCGGGTTGCAGAAGCCGTGCAAGCTGTGCGCAGCGCCTTCACTAGGAGTAACGTCCTCATAGGGCTGGTAGGATTTGCACTCATAGGAGTTCTCACTGGTGCAGCGCAGTGGGCTCCTAAACTCTCTGTAGATATCTTAGCCGTTCCCAAAGCACAAGCTGGAATTGTGGCATCCATGGTGATGCTGGGCACCGCCATGGGGCGTGTTTCCGTAGGCTACCTAGCAGATAGGGTGAAGAGGCATGAACTCCTCCTCTTTGCTGCCACCATAGCCGCCACCGTTCTAACAACAGCTATGGCCATCACCATCTCCATCATTAGCGCCCCACTCTTCTCTGCAGCCCTATTAGCTTTAGGCCTCCTCACAGGAGCTCAAAGCATAGTCTATGCCTTAGCCGCTATGCACGCACCAAAGGAATGCGTGGGCACCAGTGCAAGCCTCGTTGACGGGTTATCTTCAGCTGGAGCCTTCGCCTATCCATGGCTAATGGGTTTTCTCATGGATCTTTACCCCTATAGCCTCGTTAATGGAATCCCCGTCTACCCGGTTCAAAGCTACACTCTTGCCTTCGCATCGATGGCCGTAGGGCTAGCTCTTGCCTCTGTAATCAGTCTGTTCCTCCTAAAAGCACTTAAGAAGTAAGCAAAAGCTAAGGCGTCAGCCCTTCTCAAGCCGCCTAGTGAATGGGGGAATCACCCCTCCACGGCGGATGAACTTCCCGCTGCTAAACTGGCTAACCTTCACCACTACGGTCTCCCCTAGAAGTCCTCCAAACGTCACTCTATCCCCCGGTTCAGCTTCAGGCACTGGGATTATTCTCACTCCCACAGCCTTATCCAGCATCACGCCTATAGCCATTTCATCGGCTATAATGGCTGCAATAGTCTCGGGAGAGGTATCTCCTGGGATAGCCACCATGTCTATCCCAGTGCTACAGACAGCAGTCATGGCTTCAAGCTTCTCAAGGCTCATCGCACCAACAGCCACAGCCTCTACCATCCCAGCGTCTTCGCTCACCGGTATGAAGGCGCCGCTCAAGCCTCCCACGCTTGAAGTAGCCATAGCTCCTCCCTTCTTAACAGCATCTACGAGAAGCGCCAACGCTGCTGTGCTTCCTGGGGCCCCGGCGTACTCCACGCCCATCGCTTCAAGGATGTCTGCCACGCTATCCCCTACCTTTGGGCTGGGGGCTAGGGAGAGGTCCACTATGCCGAAGGCTGCGTTAAGCTCCTTAGCCACAGCTCTACCTATGAGTTCTCCAAGCCTCGTGATTTTGAAGGCTGTCCGCTTAATGGTGTCGTGAAGTGCTCGAAAGTCTGCCCTTTCTCCAAGCTCCTTAACCACTGCTTCGATTACCCCGGGACCGCTTATCGCCACATTCACCACTGGGCTTGGCTCACCCAATCCATGGTACGCTCCCGGCATGAACGGGTTATCCTCCGGAGCATTAGCCATGACCACCAGCCTAGCACAGCCAACCCCCTTGGCTTCAGCTGTGAGCTCAGCGGTCTCCTTCACCTTCAAGCCCATCTCCCGCACAACATCCATGTTGATGCCGGTTTCAGTTGAGGCAGCGTTGACCATCGCTGAAACCCTCGAAGTCTCAGCTATGGCTTGAGG
>JAGHCH010000065.1 GCA_021160575.1 Thermoproteota archaeon
CTAGAACACAGCAGATTCTCGAGAGGCTAGCCATAATTTACGTGGCGCAGAACAGCTCTGGACTATATATCCTCATATCAAATTATGGCCCCGTCAACGCAACAATTGCGAGGCTCCTCATCGACGCCGATGTTTACACCTCCTTTGAGCCGCGCACAATTCCCTCCGAAAGCCTAGCAGTAGTCCATGTGCCGATCGTGCTGCCCTCCGGAGTTTACACACTAGCCATCATAACCGAGCGGGGCAACTCCCTCTCAGCAGTCATAAGGTTGTGATGGAAAATGCAAAGAAGAGGTATTGCCAATGTTTTCGGCGCTTTGCTCTTCGTAATAGCCCTAGTGGTCATCATCTCAACAGTAGCCATCCTTGCCTCAGAGTACTCAAACTACGTTAGAGCAGTGGACTACGTCAATAAGCTGGAAGCCGCCAAGCTTCAAGAACGCCTACTACTACAAGCCAAAGTGGATGCCTCGGGCACTCTTCTAGTAAACATAAGCAACCTCGGCGGCGTAACAGTTCAAGTAGTCTGCCTAGCAGTCCACGACAAGAGCTCCAGCACCCTCACTCTAACCAGTGAAGACCTCGTAGTAAATCCAGGCCAAACAATCTACAACTTCAACACCGGGCTCGCTGTCACCCCCACTACTAACTGCACGCTGCTCTTCATCACTTCGAGGGGATCCTCCTTCCCCATAATCGTCGAGGGAGGTCGAATCTTAACATGAGCTTCCTAGCGGAGCGTAGAGGAGAGAAGGTTCTCCGAGAGTTCAAGCTGAAGCGCCTCTCTTCAAGTGTATTGTGTAGCCTCATGCAGAGTGGAAACATTTTAGAGCGTTACAACGTAGATCAAGCGGAGATCACCATCTGCGAGCATCAAGGAGACTGCTACTACATCATCAACGAGCCAGAAGTCACGCCTCAAGAAGAGGAGCTTTACAACCTCCTCATGAATGGCATCTACTACACCTTCAGACCTGAGGAAGGCTCCGACCTAGTCAAGGCAGTTGAACAAAGCTTCCTCGACTTAGTCGACGAACTCGGGCTGAAAAACCTCCCCGAAAACTCTCTCGCTAAAATGAAGTACTACGTGATAAGGGATATCCTAGGCTATGGCGTGCTAACGCCCCTCCTAAGGGATCCACGAATCGAAGACATCTCAATCAACGGGCCAAAAATACCTGCACGGGTATACCATAGAGACTACCCACACTTCGACTGGTTGACGACAAACCTCGTCTTTGAGGATGAGCAGGAACTTCAAGCATTAGTGATGATGCTGGCACACCGCGCTAGAAGGCACATCTCAACAGCATTTCCAGTGGCTGAAGGCACCTTACCGGAAAAGCATCGCATCACTCTAACCTTCAGCAGCGAAGTTACCCCCTTCGGCTCAAGTATAACGATTAGGAAGTTTAGGGAGGAGCCCCTAACCATCTGCCACTTAGTGAAGTTTGGCACGCTGAGTTCTCTCATGGCAGCCTACTGGTGGTTTCTCCTAGAGAATAAGGGCTCAGTGTTCATCGTGGGGGAGATGGCGAGCGGAAAGACCTCTCTTCTTAATGCTCTCGCCTCTCTCCTCCCTCCTCACTGGAAGATTGTCACCATAGAGGATACCCCCGAACTTCGCCTCCCCCATGAAGGCTGGAAACCCCTCATTACGAGGCACGTCTACTCCATTGCTGAAACTAAGACTGAAGTGCGACTCTTCGACCTTGTGAAGCTCTCGTTGAGGGAGAGAGCACAGTTCATTATTGTCGGCGAAATTAGAGGCGAAGAAGCCTATGTGTTCATCCAAGCTCTAGCGACTGGTCATGGTGGGGGCTGCACTTTCCACGGGGACTCCATAGAATCCATGGTGATGCGGCTCACAACGCCGCCCATCAACGCCCCCATACACTTCCTACCTCTTATCAGCAGCGTGGCCATCACTAGGATCATCAAGATCCCCGGCAAGAAGCCCATGAGAAGAGTTGTTGAAATCAGTGAAATAGTGGGCGTGAAGAGTCAGCATGAAGTTGAGTACAATAGGGTCTTCACATGGAATGTCGAGGAGGATAAGCATTACCCGCTATCGGCTGAGGAAGTGGTTAGTAGGAGCGTTAAGCTGCAAGCTGTTGCAAGGATGATCGGCTGGACCAAGGAACTGCTTGTCAAGGAGCTTGAGAATAGGAGGTGCTTCATTGAATCCCTAGTTGAGAAGGATGTCCTCGAGTACTCGCAAGTCGTCGAGTACGTTAAGCGATACTACTTGGAGGGGATGCAATGCCTGAAAAACCCGTGAGGGAGCTATCTCTAGTGCTAGCCACGGTAGCTTGCACCACTGGGCTTCTCGCCCTTCTCTTGATAGCCTTCACACCCTTCAGCAAAATCGCTCTTCTACTAGCCCTTCTAGGAAACTTCCTAGCAATAGCTGCAGCCGTCGCTCTGATAATCTGGTATCTTAAGGCCTTTCCATCTCCTTCCAAGCACAAAAAAGCCAAGCCCCTCTTTGAGCGCCTAGTTTACGAGGTCTCTAAAATGTTTAGAGGCTACCATCCAGCCGAGAAGCTCACAAAGCTTATTGAGCGCGAGCTTGAAGACGGGCTTCCCAGAGCACTTATCTTCCTACACCCTACCGCCTACTCCCGCTTTTACGCCGTTCTCTTCCTTGTATCGCTAGCTGCGCTGATGCCCGCTGGAGTCATCCTGCTAATCCTCTTGAGGAATCCCCTCTTCATAGCCTTCCTTCTATCTCCCCTCATCATGGTAGTGATCCCCCTAGTCGAGGTGCAGATCCGGGCATCATCGAGGCGCAGTGATGTTGAAGAGGAGCTCCCCTTCTTCCTCGTTTTAGCAGCCTCACTGCAAGCAGCTGGTTTATCTCTTTATACATCGTTTGAAAGATTATTGCTATGGAGAATTCTGCCGAGAATGAGGCGTGAAGCTCTAATGGTTAAGAGAGACTTCGATCTCTTCTCCCACGATCCTCTCTCTGCCCTTGAAAACGTGGCAAACGTGCATCCCAACGAGAACTTCAAGGGCATCCTGCTAGGCTACACCTCAGTGTTGAGGAGTGGGGGCGACGTTTTGCTATATCTGAACTCCAAGGTCTCTGAACTACTCAAAGCTCTCTCAGAGAGGTGGAGGCGCTACGCCGAATCTGCTTCAACACTCGGAGAAGTAACCATCGCCCTCTTCCTTATGTTCCCCTCCCTGCTAGTGGCAATGGCAATAGCTTTCGCCAGCAGCTTAAGCCTCCTCCTACTCAAGATATACCTAGCAGCTATACTCCCCTTGCTCACACTGCTGATTGCAGGCTTCATACACGCCTATCAACCCAAGTTCTACGACTCCTACGACGTCCAGAGAGTCGCCCTCTACGCAGTCTTCGCAGCAGTTATATTTGCACTAGCGTCACGCTACATCATACCCCAAATACACCTCTGGCTAACTCTCACCCTCCTCATCCTAACAATCCCCATCGCCACCGAGTACCTCAGAGAGCGCTTTGAAATCACCAAGACTGAGAAGGCTCTACCCTACTTCTTGAGGGATATCACTGAAATGATGAAGATAGGATACGACATCGTCCAAGCACTGATTCTCCTACCTGAGAGGCGTAGCTACAACAAGGTATTCGACAGACTTCTAATGCACGTGAGCCAGCAGCTCGAACTTCACACGCCCTTCAGCACCATGGCTAAACTGCTGAGAGTTCGCAGCTGGCTCTGTCGCTACGTCTTCGCAGTGCTCAGCGAAATAGTGGACAGCGGTGGGGGCACTCCTCAGACACTAGAAAGCCTAACCGACTTCGTAACCGCAGTATGCCAGGAGAAAGCCAGAGTGAAGAGTACAACCCGCGTCTATGCAATTCTAGGGTACATCGCTCCAGCCTTCCTAGTTGGAGTAATGGTATTCATGTTCAGCATCCTCACCCCGTCAATGGCTGCGATCACAGCTCTCCCGGGAGCAGCCCCAGTGGCTATGCCGCAGCTACTTCCCTTCGAGCAAGCAGTGCTCCAGCAGCTATCCTTCCTAGGGCAGCTGGTAGTTCTCGCCACGGCACTGGCGATAGGAGTTCTCATAGCCAAGATCACAGACTTCAGCGTCTTCGCACTCCACCATGCAGTGATAACCCTCACAGTAGTGCTAGTAGTCTTCCTTGTCGTAAGCTAACCTTAAAGAGCCCTCCTGCAAAAACCAGTAAATTAGATGATGAATTTCGGTCGCCCTGAAGGGGTGATGACTGCTTTTCCTCCCACTGATCCTTATCCTAGGATTTCAAGCATCCTCTGAGCATTCTCCAGCATTGCATGGTTGTTGTTGAAGAACACATAGACCTTTTCCGGGCTAGTCTCTTTGATCTTCTCGGCAACCTCGATGAGCTCTTCTTCTTCATAGTAGTGCGCATACCAAGCCTCGCGACCATGCATCCTCAAGTAGACGATTCCATTAACGCAGAAGCTGTCTCTTGGGTGCTCTGGGCTGTCAACAGAGACCAGCGTCAACCCAAGCTCTTCAGCCCACTTCACCCATTTTTTATCTAGAAACCACTTCAAGTTCCTCCACTCGAGAGCAAATCTCTCCTCAAGCCCTGAATTACGATAGAACTTCTCAAGCCTTCGCACAAAGCTCTCTGTAGGCGCCGCCTGTGGAGGCAGCTGAAAGAGATAGAAGTCCACAATGTCGTCAAGCGGCTTAAAGAGTTCCCTAAACTTCATCCACGTCGAGTATGCCCGCTCTGAAAGCTTGAAGACATGGGTCACCCAGCGGCTCACCTTCACCGCCCACCTCAACTTTCCCCGGCTCTTGCTCGCCCAGCTTTTCACCATGCTTGGAAATGGAAATCTGTAGAAACTGGCATTCAACTCCACAGCATTCAACTTGCTGTTTACCAGATACCAATCGAAGCCATCTGGATTCCAGATGTACATCCACCCCGATGTACCCACGTAAACCTCCACTTCTAAAAGTCCTCCAAGAAACACCAATGTGCTCCAACTAGATTAAGTTTATATTTACGTGCAAGTGCACATATCTTGTGGAGGTGAGACCACTATGCCTTGGGGCTGGTGGGGTTGGTGGGGCCCCTGGCCTGGTAGAGGTCCCTTCAGCTACTTGCCTCCATGGATGAGGCCAGGATGGCTCTTCGGCAGAGGCGCCTGCTGGTGGCTCTTCGGAGCACCATGGCTCTTCAGCTGGTATGCGCCATACCGCTTCTTCTACCCATGGTCCTTTGGCTACCCATTCTACTGGTACAGACCCTACGGGTTCTGGTGGCCTCCCTACTGGTGGTAGAAAGATAGTGGGAAGCTTAGGGGAGCTCCTCCTTCCCTTTTTTACTTTTTGTATTCGTAGTACTCTCCAGGCTTCAAGATGACTACTTCAACATCTGGCGCCTTTTCAGCTACAAGCTTCTTGAATAGTTCAGGGTCCTGCCGTATTACTGGGAAGGTGTTGTAGTGCATCGGTATAACCACCTTTGGCTTTAACAGTGTGGTAGCAATAGCCGCCTGCTCTGGATCCATAGTAAAGAAGCCCCCTATGGGCAGTAAAGCCACATCTGAGTGAAACAGCTCACCAATGAGCTTCATATCGCTGAAGAGCCCTGTATCCCCAGCATGATAGAGAGTCTCTGAGCCGCTGGAAATAACCACGCCGACTGGCAGCCCTGAATGGAAAGCTGGCGTTAAGGCAATTCTAAGCCCTTCGAGCTCCCCTGGACCACCTATGTTCATGCCTACCGCCTTTTTCACCCCTCTCTGCGAGGCTCTCTGAGCAGTTTCATAGATGCCCACGAAGTAAGCGTCGAATTTCTGGGCAATCTCTATGGCGTCGCCTAAGTGGTCTCCATGCTCATGGGTAACGACCACTATATCCACGTGCTCGAGTTCAGAGGGCTTCACTGGGCACACTGGATTGCCCGTGAGAAATGGATCTATCAAGACCTTCCTACCGCTGATTTCCACATAGAAGGCTGCATGACCTAACCATCTCAGCCTCATAGCTAAACCCCCAATAGATCTCCCTGCGTTTCCTACTATTAGCTAAACCCACATTAAAGTTGAAGCAGCCACCGCGATGACTCCTAGGATTCCGGTGAACACCGAGAATCTAAACCGCCTAGCGGCCATTAGAAGAGCCTTTAAGGTCGCTATTCCCACTACGGCTGAAACCACGAGAAGGGCTGAACCTAGCTGAAAGTCCACAGCCCCGAGCCCCCGCCCCCCTACTGCAAGATCAACTAAACCAGCACCAATGCACGCTGGAACAGCCATCATAAAGGAGTAGCGCAGCGAATCCTCGGCTTTCAACCCCATTAAGAGCAGAGCGGTAATGGTGGTTCCACTCCTGCTGATTCCTGGAAGCACAGCTAGTCCCTGTGCTAGTCCAGCTATAACTGCCTCCTTTAACCCAGCCTTCTCCTTCCATCCAACGCCCTCTGCCAGCAATTTCTCCCTCTTAAGTGAGACAAGGCTAGTGGCTATGAGCAGAACTCCTATCACCAGCATTGCTCCTGCTGCATGGACTTCTCTAAAACTCTCCTTCACCAACACGTAGAGCGGCACTCCAATTAGAGCTGTGGTAAAGGTGGCAACTACCAAGAAGACGAGCAGGCTACGCGCCTCGTCACTCCCACTTTGAATGCTCCGCAGTGCCTCCCACAGCTCCCTCCTGAAGTAGATGGCTGCTGCAGCAGCCGTGCCAGCATTACCAGCTAACCCCACCACATAGGCGATCTGAGCGGAGTATCCCGAAATCAAGAGCAGCAGCAGTACCATGGTCTTGCTGCTAACTGGCAGCCACTCTGCCACTCCTTGAAGAACTCCAGCCAAAATTCCTAGCAAGAGGCTATTCACTGCCACGGAAGCGCCCCTCATCACCTATTCGTGACCTGATCCAGTATCTTTTCAAAGACATATCTAGCCACCAACATGGCTCTACAGTGGGGACACTGCACATCAACATTGATGAACTCTGGAAGCTTCAGAGGCTTAACTTCCTCTTCACTCAAGTAGTGAAGCTCAACCTCAATCGATGCCGGGTATTCGAGGTCTCCACCGCAGCGGGGGCACCTCGCACTGGACATAAGCCTTCACTTCCCTTAGACCCGAGTGAGGGAAGGTATCCTAGGTAAGACTTATATTAACTGCTGTGGAAGGATTACGTGCTAATGCACAAAGTTATGCTAGAGGTGATTTGCCTATGTCCTATGGCTATTGGTGGCCCTATGGAAGGAGATGGTGGAGGCACTGGTGGGCTCCATGGTGGATGCCTCCGC
>JAGHCH010000040.1 GCA_021160575.1 Thermoproteota archaeon
CACCAGAAAAAGTGCTCCGCCACATAGGGAAATGTCTCAGAGTAGGAGCTAGAATGCCTAAACTCATCTACCCATACACCAAGAGGAACCTAGCATTTATCTTAAGAAAGTGCTTCGAAGAGGAGGGGTGTGCAGCACTCGTTTTTCCGAGCATCCTCTCTATAGCGTACCGCATGATGGTGGATGACACCTTCGACTTCATAACCATGAAGCACTTCGTGAGGGCAGCTACGCCAGATCTCCTGGTTTCATGCGGCCTCTTCTTCAACATAGCGGCTTCTCCCATGGAGATTAATAGAGAGCTGGCTGAGATCGCTAGAGGCAGGTGGCTGCTCTCAAGGCTGGGTTTTGAGCCGGTGTTGGCGTGCTTTGCCCATGAAGAGGAGAGGGAGGTGGAGGATCTCTACACCCTCCATGTGAGAGGGCTAGGGGGAGGATATTACGGCAAGCTCTGGAAGGAAGAGGAGAAGGCAGTCAATGCCGTGGCGGTGAGGCATAATTGGCGTAGGGAAGTCTGCTACGCGCTCTGGAACGAGCTATGCGAAGAGAACTTGGCGGTGTCGGCAGGAATTCCCCTATCGAGGAGTGGCTTGAGCATACCTGATAAAGTGCAGCTCACGAGAGAGGAGAGGCTGAAGACCAGCTTCTCCTTAAATGAGGCATCCAGCTGGGAGATCGAAGTAGCCTGTTGCAGCCCCGAAGGAGAGCTTCAAGCATACTTCACCTGCACTGGCTTGGCAGACCTAGGGAGAGCCTTGGAGGCTGCGAGGATTGCTAAGGAGCTGGAGGTGGCACACTACATCTGGATAGTAGCCTCAGAGGAGCTCGAGGGCAACATGAGGTATATCGAGAGGAGAGCGAGGATAGCCGGACTAGCCTTCTACAGAGCACAAGGCTTCCCTCCAGCAGTGGAGTTCAAGGTGGTGAAGCCCCCGGAGAAGCTGCCAGTGGAGGCGATACCTCAATTTTCAGTTGAAATTGTAGGCTAGCTCTAATGCAAAGAGAAAGTCTAATAGCAGCAGTAGCGGTAACGCACTTAGCATATAGATGTGCACTAAACTTTTTATATGCTGTCACTAAATTGGGCGAAGATAACAGTAGAGGGTACAGATTGGGGGAATATTGATGCCTACACTGGAGGAACGTTTAAAGGAGATCTGCAGAAAGTTCGTTGACGGAAAGAAAGTGTTAAGCGCGATGGTGATTACCCAATCAGGGGAAGTGCTGGCATGGTACTACAGGAGGATTCTCTCAGAAGATGACCTTGCTAAGGTCTTGAGGAGAAGCTCGGTGATCTATGGAGTACTTATGCACGATGTTCCCTTTGGAGACTTCAAGTCAGCAAGTGTTAGGTACAGTGGAGGTAGCTTCCACGTAGTTAACATTGACTTCTCCCACCTGATAATCTTCAGCACGCCAGCGCAAATAGAGCTGGATCAAGTGGAGCTGAACCCCGTGATAAACGAGTTGAGAGGTGTGCTTAGGGAGAGGCTGAAGCCGTATCTTGAAGAGGAGGGGCAAGCCTAGTATTTGGAGCCTCAGCTGTCCCGATCTCCTCCATCAACCCCTAGCGGTCAGCCACGGGGTTGATCAATCATCGGCTCCGCTTTTGAGAATGAAGCAGAGCAAGAGTAAAACTTTTTCCTTGAAGAAAAGTAATATCGTAAGCGGTGGCCCCGCTTCTCACACCTCTCTGAGACCCTCCAAAGGAGGCGGCGATGATGAGAGGCGCGGTCAGGCGGGGTACACCTTCAACAACATGCCTATGCATTCTAAGCGCAGTTAATGGCGGGTCGCCAGTGGCATGCATTCAGACAAGCCCTTCCAAGGGGTGTTGACTCTCAACATAGACCACTCGAATGGAACAGTGCATGTTAGAACACGGATCAAGGATGAATGGAAGATAATTTGGTGCCCCGATGAGATGCCAAGAGATGCTTCGGGTAAGCTTCTGAGACGCACGGCATCTATACCCATTTCAGGGATAGCTTGTGATCCATACGCACTTATGATCGACGTTGATAGCGGGGCTGCAGCTCGATTTGACTACATCTTCACGTACCAAGAGGATTACGGGTAGCTCAGATGCTTGGCGTCATCTACTCTTCCTTTTTTTACTCGTATCGCAGTGCTTGAGCTGGCTCAAGCTTGGAGGCTCGATAGGCTGGTGGCAGTGCTCCTAGGATTGTTAGCGCTAGGGGGATGAGCACCGACACTGCTAGGTGGAGGGGTGAGAGGTACACTGAGATGCCTACGGGGGCACCTCCCATACCCATTCCGAGGCCTCTAGTGAAGGAGACTATGAAGGCTCCGGCGGCGAAGCCTATCACCACTCCTAGGGCTACTCCTATGATGCCTAGGATGGAGGCTTCAAGGATAAATACTGAGAGGATGTGTCTTCTGCGGGCTCCGAGGGCTCTCAGCACTCCTATGATTCGCGTTCTCTCGGCTACTGCTGTGAACATGGCGTTCATCAATCCTATGGCTGCCACTACTAGGGCTACGCTAGCTATGCTGCCGACGATCATGGTGACCCAGTCCATGGCTGAAAGAACCTGCTTGACCAGATCTTTGACGACGAACATGTCAAGGTTCTCTCCATAAAGGTCCTTTAATGTATCCACTACGAGGTCTACGTGGTCAACGGAGTCCACTACGACGAGAAGGAAGCGGTATTCGCCTCTCCCGATGACTGCGTACATTAGATCCATGGGAACTATGACGGCGTCGTCGATGCGTCCTCCAGCGAAGCTGAAGCCGTATCTTTCAAGGATTCCTGAAACTCTGAGGGGGATGGCGCGCTTGCCGAAGTGTACGTGAATGAGATCTCCTATGGAGAGCTTGACTCCTTGATTTGAAAACTCTTGATAGAGATTGCTACCGATGAGGCATCCTCGAAAGGTGATATCGAGGCTCCCATCTTCCACTTCGATACCCGGGTAGACTAAGGAGATTCCCTGTGGCTCTACGACGATAATCGAGGCTGTCTCTTTAACGCCTCCGCTGCTCACAGCTAGGGTGCCTAGCTGGAGGTAGGCGACGGTAGATACCACGTGGGGGATGCTCTCTATCTGCGTTCTATCGGCGTCGGTGAGGGTGAATCCATGGGGCATGAGGAAGATGTGGGTTGCTCCTCCTCTGACGAGCACCTTGGTCGTAGTTGCTGCAATACTGTCAGCCATAGTGAATACCGAGGTGAGAAGAACTACACCTACGAGTATTCCAAGTAGGGTGAGGCTACTGCGAAGCTTTCTGCTCATTAAAGCCTTTACAGCGAACTTGACTTGATCATGGAGCTTCATGCCGCCACCTCAGGTAGCGCCCCAGCACGAATCCCACTATGAAGAGCCCTACGGATAGGCCGCCCATTACTGCGAGGAGAGTTGTTCTCTCAGCGGGGGATACCTTGGCCTCAACTTCTCCAGTTTTCTCAGCTTCAAAGGAGAAGGGCTTGGTCGTATTAAGCCAGTTGCCTTGACTATCGGCGTACTGGACTACTATCAGGGCTTCTTGCTGCTCTTTGGAGGCGGACTCGATCCTAAATAGAGATGTGGCCATCTCTCCGGAGGCTAGGGATCCTATGTACATGGATTCTCTATCGAATCTGAGCCCTTCAGTGAGGGGCTTTACCTCCACAGAGACATACTTGGCTTCACCATCGCCTACGTTGAGCACCTGCACCTTTAACCCGGTGGAGGTTCCAATCTTGGTGACTTCAACTTGGCTTATGGTGACTTTAGGCTTGCAGAACACGGGAAGACCGAAGTTCTGTGAGATAGTTCCAGAGGAGGTAGGGGAGGTGTAGGCGAAGCTGATGGTTATTGGGGCGGAGGCAGCTCCGGGAGGAACGTAGAGCCGCACTGAGATGTAGACTGGCTTATCAGGCTTTACTGTGAAGGGGGAGGTGCCGTTATGATCTATTATCGATGCCGTAGCTGATGAAAAGGCTACGTCACTTACAGTGACTTCTCCCTCGCCGTAGTAGCTTAGCTTGAAGGTTACGCTCTGGATTCTGCCGCCCTCAAGGAAGTCCGCCATAGGGGTTACATCTATGTAAGTGGGCTTGTAGAAGACGGGGATTCCGAAGCTCTGCGAGAAGCTTCCCGAGAAGCCGGGAGAGGTATAGGTAAAGCTAACGGCTATCGGAACAGATGCCACTCCAGGAGGCACATAGAGTTCGACGGAGATCACTGCTTGATCACTTATGGTGAAGGGCGCTGTGCCATTATAGTCTACTATCGATGCAGCAGTGGAAGTTACTGTCAGCTGGCTGATGGTCGCCGTGCCTTCTCCGTGGTAGCTGATCTTAAATAGTGCACTCTGTATCTCGCCAGCCTCAAGGTGCTTGGTTATCGGGG
>JAGHCH010000102.1 GCA_021160575.1 Thermoproteota archaeon
CAACACGACTTAGGAAAGCACCCCATGTTCATAGGAAAGCTCTGGAATCTCTCTTCAAGAGATGTGCGGCTCTTCATCATATTCCTCGGCAGCGTTACAGGCTTCCTCCTACACGCCTTGGTGCTAGTAGCAATCCTAGCAAACTTCTACGCCATAGCCAAGTTCTTGGAAATAGCCTATCTAACCTCTAGAAAAACTAGTCTTTCAAAAGATTCTCAACAGCCTTCACTAGGTTATCGTAGGACATAAGCCCCACATGCATGTCCAAGATCTTTCCATCTCTAGTAATGAAGTACAGCGTCGGTATGTATTTTATCTTGTAGTCTTCAAAAGCCTTAGCCGTGGAGATGTTATACATCAAATCTATGAAGTTCACTTTATCGTCATACACCTCCTTTACGTCTTCCCAGATAGGCCTCTGCTTCTTGCATGCCGAGCATCCCGGTCCTTCAAAGAGCAGCACTGTAGGCTTTCCGCTCTTGAAGGACTTGGCCAGTACTGGTAGGCTGACTGGCGCTGTTGTGAGTTCCTTTGTCTGAGACTGCTGAGGCGGGATAGCCATGTAAAGCGCGATGGCTGCAACCAGCACGATAACTCCTATTATGGCTATGCCCTTGAACAGCTTCTTCACGAAGTTCCCTCCAGCGGCTGCTAACAGCGATTGAACTTCACGGGCATTCATATAATCGAAGTAATTCCTCTAAAATACTATTGCAGAAGCTCTATCCAGTGAACACCATGTAGGTCCTTTAAGCGTGGAGATCTCCGTCATTCTCCTGCCCTTCGCCTTAGGCATCCTCTCCTTCGCCTCCCCTTGTGTGGCCCCACTCCTCCCAGGGTACTTTAGCTATCTTCTCCAAGCGAGAGGAGGCGGTAAACTGCTCAGCAGAGTTCTACTCGGCTTGCTGTGCTCGCTGGGCGTGATGGTGTCCATGAGTATCATTGGAGGGGCTATAGCTGTCCTCGGCGAATTCACCGAGGCTTCACTAGCCATTGTGACTAGAGCTGCCTCCTTCGCCATCATGGCTTTGGGAGCCATTCTCCTAAGCGGGAGAGACCTCGCCTTCACAAGAGGAGTTCAAGTTCGAAGAGAAGGTTACCTAGGAGGCTTTATCTTCGGTCTTCTCTTCGGACCAGTAATCCTCCCTTGTTGCCTCCCCCTTATAGCCGCAGCCTTCCTCTACGCCTTCACCTTCGCCGAAGCATTGATCCGATTTCTAGCAGTAATCTTCTATGGTCTTGGACTAGCAGTGCCGCTGACTGTAGTTGCAATAGCCGCCACAGCTTCTCGAGGAGTCCTCGTCAGAGTAGCCTCCTCCAAGCTTGTAAAGCGGGGTAGCGGAGCCGTACTAATCGTGATAGGAATATCAGTACTCCTAAGAAGTCTCTAGAGGTAGAGCTTAACCTCCACTTTCTCCCCAACAGCCTCCTGAATCCTCTTAAGAGCACCCACCAGCTCTTCCGAACAGGGGATTGTTACCGATGGGCTCCATGGGGGTCTATAGGGAACGTATAGTTGAACCCCGCTAGGCTTCACCTCAGCAATCCTCTCAGCCAAGAGTTCCAGCTCCCTGCCTGAGGCATTGGAGAGCCCCTTATACCTCAGAAGCATGGTCTGCACTACCGCCTTGGGGTTTTCTGCACAAAGCTTCTTCAGCTGATCAACTATCTCACCAAGTGAAATCCCCGAGTGAGGCATATTCACTGCTTTGAAGAATTCCTCCGACCCAGCATCGAGCTTCAATACCGGGAGATCCACCATCTTTAGAGCCTCTCTCACCTCAGCTGCTGTAAGGGTGGATGAGTTAGTCAATACAGCGAGCTTCGCCTCGAAGCTTTCCATCAAGAGGATCTTCAACTCCTCAACTACTTGATGAAACTCCGGATGAAGCGTTGGTTCTCCGCATCCTGAAATTGTGACGAAGTCCACTTTAGAAACTCTCTCAAGCGCCTCTCTAACCTCATCGAGCACTTCATCACAGTGCACTTGAACCTCAGAGCTATCCACCGTGGGATACCTCTTCAGCTGCGTAGAGCCACACTCGCAGTACACGCAGTTGAAGCTGCAAATCTTCATTAAAGGAAAGAGATCCACGCCTAGTGAGAGCCCAAGCCTCCTTGAGAGATGCGGTCCATAGACAGCGCTCAACCCGATCAATCCCCGCGCCAAAAACCCTCTAAGCTTAAGTGAGCTTTAAATCCTATAGGAAATCTTTTTACTGAGGAGGGGGTTCTTGCTGGAAGCTCTAACCGGGGTACGCTACCTCCTCATAGATTTGGATGGCTGCATGTACCGCGGAGAGCAGCTGACTGAAGGCGCCAAGGAGGCTATAGAGCTTCTGAAGAAGCGTGGCATCAACTACCTTTACCTGACAAATAACTCCACTAAAAGCCCTCGAGAATTTGCAGAAAAGCTCTCAAGACTGGGAGTGCTGGCGAAGGCAGAGGAGATATTCACCTCTGCTCAAGCCACTGTTCTCTACATGGAACGCTTAGAGCGCAAGCCTATTTATGTAGTAGGTAGCAGCTATCTTAAACAGCAGCTCCTAGAGCGCGGCTTCTCCTTGGTGGAAGAAGATAAGGCAGAGCTGGCGGGATATGTGGTTGTTGGCTTGGATTTTCAATTAACCTATCAGAAGCTAGCAGCAGCCTGTCTCGCTATTCAGAGAGGGGCTGAGTTCATAGCCACAAACCCTGACCCCAACCTCCCCCTAGAGGACCACTACCTTCCAGGTGCTGGAAGCATAGTGAGCGCTATAGCTGTAGCTACTGGAGTGAAGCCCCTCGTGATTGGAAAGCCCTCCAAGATAATAGTCAATCTCGCCTTGAAGAAGCTGAGAGCTCGTAAGCGTGAAAGCGCCATAGTAGGTGATCGCCTTGACACCGATATCAGGGCTGGTAAAGCCGCTGGAATCAAGACAATACTGCTATCTCACGGCGCCATCCTACCATCTCTTGAGAAGACCCGTGTAAAGCCTGACTTTGTGGTGAATTCTCTTCTAAGCCTTGCTGAGCGACTGGGCGGTGGAAGTCCTTGAAGTTGAAGATTAGGCTGGCAGCTTATGGAATCACGCTTAACGTCCTAGCACTTGGCTTCGTCAGCTTCTTCACTGATGTGAGCACTGAAATGATGCTTGCCGCTCTCCCCGCCTTCTTCTTAGCCCTTGGAATCACGCCAACAGTTATCGGCTTCATAGAGGGGTTAGCCGAAACCTCCACCTCGCTGATAAGAGTGGTCTCTGGAGAGCTCTCCGATAGGGTACGAAGATACAAGGCTCTCACCTTCGCTGGTTATCTCCTCTCCTCGGTGGTCAAGCCTCTCCTAGCCTTCGCTTCTCTATGGTTCCATGTACTAGCTATTAGAGTGGCTGATCGTGTAGGAAAGGGCATACGCACTCCTCCCAGAGACGCCATTATCTCGTTCTCCGCCAGTGGAGAGCGCATGGGAAGAGCCTTCGGCATCCATCGAACCCTCGACCAGCTGGGCGGGATAGTTGGGCCCATAATAGCTGCAGTACTGCTCCCCTTCATAGGCTTCTACAACCTATTCCTCCTAACAGCCATCCCTGGAGCGCTTGCATTATTTGTCCTCTACAAGTGGGTTACTGAGCCACGAATCCCTCAGCTGTACAAGAGGACCTCCCATTTAAAGGAAGCATGGAATAGTCCCGGAGTTAGACTTTACCTGGCATCTGTAGTCTTCTATTCCTTCTCGGCCTTCAGCTACGTCTTCTTCATCTATCGCCTCCACGACGCCACAAAGCTATCTATAATCTTCGCACCAGCCATCTACACCATCATCCAAGTAGCTCACACAGCATCAGCTTTTCCTGCAGGGGAGTTCTCAGATAGATATGGACGTATCCCTTCAGTGGCAGTAGGCTACCTTTTAGCAGCTCTATCTTACATTCTAGCAGTGGTCACAGATCTTCTCCCCGTACTACTGGTGGCCGCCGTCCTCTATGGTGCACATAAAGGATTCCTCGAAACAACTCAGAGGGCTGTGATTCCGGATTTAGTTTCCAAGGAACATCGAGGAGCTGCCTACGGGCTCTACAACACCGCAGTTGGAGTAGCAGCACTTCCATCCAATCTCCTCGCCGGATTCCTCTACACAATCTATGGGAGCTGGGCTCCTCTCACATTAGGTACCGCCTCCCTTCTAGCTGCCATGACTCCCCTCATAAGAGTTCAAAAGAAGTTGAGTCCATAAAAACACCTTAATTAAGCGCCTCCACGTAACTCTGCAAGAAAACTGGAGAGGTGTCTGTGCCTTGAATCCTCTTGAGAAGATTTTCCCGGTGTTCCATGGAGTGCAGTCTGCTCAAAGACTTATCGAAGCAGCCAGAGCATGCTACAGCATAGGCTACAAGACCTTCATCGCCTCAAGAGTTCTGGGGGCAGCAGCCCAACAAGGGGTCCCCGAACTCCACAGAATAGCCTACAAGATGCAGAGAAATCTTCTCATTGTGAAGGATCTTCCCGAAGTGGCGGAGCTTCTCTCCCCTAAAGCTCTCTACTTGGCAGTGCCTCCTCAAAGTGGCGTAGCTGCAGAGCCCCTACCACTAGAAGAGGTCAAGGCAGCAACCACGCAAGGAGAAGCTATTGCCATTGCCTTCAGCGGCGGAGAACCAGGGTTTTCGCGGAGAGAATTGGAGCTGGGAAAGCCAGTAGTAGTAGTCAACTATCCTCTAGATGGGCTAGGCCTCTTGATAGCTGCGATGTTCAAGGTGGCCGTGCAGCTAGAAGCTTCCACTCTTTAAAGCCTTCTTCACCTCAGCAGCTATAGCCCTAGCCAAAGGCACTGGAACAGCTTCTCCCACCATGTTGTACTCAAGCTCTCTTCCACCCAAGAAGACGTGATCATCTGGAAAGCCCATAAGCCGGGCCTGCTCCCTAACTGTGAGCAGCCTGTCCTCAAAGGGGGGAATAAACCTCTTACCCCCGGACACCACTGGGGCAAGCCTTCGAGGATGTAGTCTGACATAATTTGTAAACACTCCCTTCGCTCCAGGATAGACGACTAGGCAATCCCCCCATTTCATCCTAGCAATCTTCTTCAACTTCCTTTCAGAGATGGGCGTTACCACGTGATTTGGAATATCGTGGATGCTCCTCGGATCTGGAAGCCCCTGCAAAGCATCTTCAACGCAGATTACTTTTCTGAGCCGAGGCGGAGCCAGCTTGATATTAGAGACAAAGAGCCTCCTCCGCTTTGAAGGCGTTCCGTAGTGCTCTGCTCTCAGCACGTTGAAGAACACCCTTTCAAACCCGGCTCTCCTAAACTCGTAGGTCAAAGCTTCTCTTAAGGGGCCCTCCATTGCATCCACCACATTCTCCATAACAAAGATCTTCGGTTGCAAATCCCCGACAAGCCTGATGAAGTGAAGAGTGAGTTGTCCCTCTGGATCCTTGTACAGCCTATCTAGCGGGTTCCTCTCCCGCTTGGGATTAGTCTTAGTGAAGGGCTCACATGGAGGGCTCCCTATTATGACATCGACCTTATTCACCTCCCTCTCAATTCGCCACCAGCCCATCTCTCTAATGTCCTCCACCAGAACCTTAGACGAAGAGAAATTCACCCTATAGGTTTCAGCCACTGCTCTGTCCGCATCTAACCCGAGAATTGGCTTAAACTCCTCCTGCGCAAACCCCCGCGTGAACCCCCCTCCACCGCAGAAGAGATCCACCAAGGTGAAAGCCACGAACAGCCTCCTCCAATGCTGTAGATAAGAGCGGAGAGGTTGATAAGGACGGCGTGCAAAAATACATGTAACCTCTCTACACCGAGGGTGGCCCTCCCTTGATGAGCTTCCAAGACACTGACGATCTAGTACTCCTCTCCCAGCTCCTACCCAAGCTGAATACTGTCATCAGGTGGAGGGCCTTCTACTACGACTCCCTACCTACCACCCAAGGTGAAGCCCTACGACTAGCCGAGGCAGGCTTCCCTGAAGGCACCCTTGTCATAGCCAACCAAATGACAGCTGGAAGAGGCAGGATGTCAAGGCAGTGGCTTGCACCTCCCGGAGGGCTCTGGTTCACGGCCATTCTCAGACCCCCTCCCATCTCCCAACCTCACCTAGTCAACCTAGCAGCAGCCGTAGCTGTGGCGCGTAGCGTAAAGGATCTCTTCAGTGTAGATGCCAAGCTCAAATGGCCCAATGACGTCATAGCGGGCGGCAAAAAGCTCTGCGGCATCCTCTCAGAACTCCATGTAAGCGGCGGAAGCTTCGTCATACTACTCGGCGTAGGCATCAACGTAAACAACGACATACCCGAAGAAATCAGGCACACAGCCACCTCGCTAAGAGCACTCCTCGGACACCGCGTGGGAAGATTACCTCTCCTCCTAAGCTTCATCAAGTTCTTCGATGGCGACTACACCCTCATCAAGAAGGGCTACACAGATCTCATAATCTCCTCTTACCAAGCCCTCTGCACCACCATAGGGGGAAGAGTAGAAGTTACCACTCCAACAGGGTCTTATGTAGGTGTTGCCGTAGGAGTGGATGAAATGGGCAGGCTCATCGTGAGAACCCCTAGCGGCGCACGAATCCTTTTCTCGGCTGGAGAGGTACTTCACGTGGAGGGATGATCTCCAAATACACTTTCGCGAAAGTGTTGTGCACTTTCTCCCTCATGGTGTTTTACTACAACTTTCATGTGGGCTATGTAGTTGCAACCTAACAGCTTTAATATTAGAAAGTGCTTACTCTATACACCCAACAAAATTGGGCGAAAGTTGATGGTGATGAGAAATGTTCCTTCCAACAACTACTGAGGGAGAAGTGCCTATACACATCCTCTCACCAGTGCAGCAGGTCATCCTAAAGACTTGCCTAGAACGCGGTGGCAGTGTGTCTCTCAGTGAGCTCAAGGAGGAGATTGAGAAGGTTGTCAAATACCGCCCGGTTGCAGCGCTCAGCCAGAACTCCAAGGCATTGGAGCATCGAGGCTACATCTATCGAACTTCTGAGCGGCGGCGCATCACAATACATGTAAATCCAGCGTACGCTGAGCCTCTGCGCAAGGTGCTGGGTCTAGAGGCGCCTAAAGCGCTGCTATCGGGGTATTCCTTGAGGGATGGAGGGGAGCTTGAGCTCACCTTCCAAGAGACCCTCAAGAAGCTCAACGCTGAGGGTGTCAGTGTGGGATATGTTTACTGCTTCACAACCCCTGAGGCTAGCGCTAAGCTGAAGGAGAAGCCCTTCAACGAGGAGAAGCCACTTCCTCTAGATGTTTACTCCAAGGATCCGGAGAAGCTCCGCGAGGAGATTATGGCAGTCATCGATCAATTAGTGCTGAAGTACACGGTGATACTCGACATCACCCCTCTAACCAAGCTCTTCGCAGATGTTCTAGCGGAGGCCAGTGCCACCTACAAGCTGCCGCGAGTCTTCGTAACTCCCGAGAAGCTGGTGTGGCTCAGACCTCTCTAGCCCCTATTTTACACCTTGCATGTCTACTTACATCTTCTTTTAAGAACTTAACTAACTAAATCGTTGAAGCTTTTCCTCTTCGATGATGGTTCGCTGAAGCGGCTTGCATGCTAGGTCTCTCTCAGCTTTATGAGGCTGCTGGACTTCCAGATTGCGAGGAAGGCATCTTTAAACGCTGTCACCACGCCTGGGCTGTTGCTGCGCGCCATGAGGTAAACAGCTTCCTTTCCATCCAGTGTCCGCTTCAACCCGAAACCGAGAGCTGGCGCTGTTGTAACAACCACTGCTCCATGCTCAAACCTCCGGCTTCTCTTCCCCTTCAAGAAGATATAGATGTTGCAATCCACATCTTTCCATCGCCTAAACTTCGCTTTATCTCCGTAAAGCTCCCGAAGCGCTTTCAACGCGGTTCTCACATCCTCGCTAATGGCCCCATCACTGCTCATCAGGAGAAGCACCCTTCTATCCCTTGGACCCACGGACGCTAGATCTCTAAGCTCCTCTGAAACCTTTGTAGCGATCACAAAGATTCTGCCAACCTCCGGGTCTGCAAAGAGTTCTCGAAGAGAATCCACTAGAGAATCCCTATTGGTAGCTGTAACATCTATACATTTCATGGTTAAACCTCTACAGAACATTATATGAGGGTAGTCTAAGTATTTAAAAGGCACGAAAGCTGATCTTTAAAGGATTTCAAATCCTCTTAAGACTCTCCATTATCAACGGACCACTACTGGTTCCTATTCTATCAGCTCCAGCCTCAACTAGCTCCAATACCCGTCTCAAGCTTCTAATGCCTCCTGCCGCCTTCACCTTTACTCTCCCTTTACAAACCCTCTTCAACAGCTCCACATCGCTCTTCGCAACACCTCCAGGGCCATAGCCCGTACAAGTTTTCACAAAATCTACTCCTACGTCGACTAGAATCTCACAGCACCGCACAATCTCCTGCTCACTCAGATAACCTACCTCAATTATTATTTTCACTACAGCCCTCCCTGCCGCTCTAACTATCTGTCTCACCTCTTCTTGGAAGTTCTTCCAGCTATGGCTTTTGATGATCCCTATGTTGGCCACTACATCCACTTCTTCAGCTCCATCTTCAATAGCCTTAGCTACTTCAAGTGCCTTCACCTTAGCTGTCGAGGCTCCAAATGGAAAGCTCACCGCCGCGCAGACTTTCACCCCGCTTTCTCTAAGCCTACTCGCTGCTAAATGCACGTAGCATGGGTTGACACAGAGGGCGTGGAAGCCATATTTGATGGATTCTCTGCAAGCCTTTTCTATATCGCTGGGCGTTGCATCCGGCTTGAGAACAGCATAATCAATCAACTCAGCGATTTCTGAAGTCTTCTCCGGCATATTGTCACATCTCCTCTGAAGAAGGTTGAGGCTCCATGTAGATAAGAGTGTTCTTCTAAGTCAGTACAATCGCCTTACTGATATTCAGTAATCTTGAAGGATTTTAAGCTTTAGCTGTTGTAACTTCTTCTACGGGGTGTTCTTGTGAATGACTCATGAGAGCAGTCTCCTCAAGTTCTTCATCACCGTACTCCTAACAGTTGTTGTCACTGTGGCTTCCATCCAGCTCATTGTCCCTCCAGAACCTATATCTCAGCAAACAATCTCTCTCCAACCTGCCTCCCACGTCAAACTCATAGTGCTCTTCGACGATCACCCCTACGACAATAGGTTGAAGGCTGAGCATGGATTTTCATGTCTCGTCGCCGTGGATGGTTGCACCATTCTCTTCGACGCCGGGGGAGACCTAGAAATCTTAGCCGAGAATGCTAAAGCGCTTAAAATAAACTTCAGCTCCATAGACGTTCTCTTCATATCCCACGGCCATTCTGATCACATAGCAGGCCTTCAAGCAGTTCTCCCCCAACTCAAAGAGGTCTCCTCCTACGTGCCTCAAGGAGCTATCCTGGAACTTGTGGAGCTTCTCTCCTCCAAGGGAAGGGTATACGCGGTTCTTGAGCCAACCGTCATTGGCGCCAGTACTGCATCTACAGGGGTGTTTCCTTATATTATCGCTGAGCATGCCCTGTTCATACGCTCCTCAAAGGGCTTAATCATGGTAGTTGGCAGTGCCCACCCAGGAGTTCTAGAAATGGCTAAACGAACTATAGAAATCACGCAGTGCCGAATACACCTCTTAACAGGCGGGATGTATCTACCTCAGTGGAAGAGAGAATCGTTGATCGCGTTGGCAGAGGATCTTAAGTCCCTTGGAGTTGGGTACATCGCTCCACTTCACTGCTCCAGCAACGAGCTTAAGGAGGCGTTAAAGAAAGTATTTGGAGACCATTGCCTCAACGCTGGCGTGGGCTTCACTTACGAAGTTAGTGCTCACTCCTAGCGGCACACATCTCGTTAAAAGGGCATTCCTTACATCTGGGTTTTCTCGCGGTACACACCAGGGCTCCAAAGTCTATCAAAGCTAGGTTAAAGTCCCTAGCCTCGCCTCGGGGAAGCAGCTGCTCAGCAAGTGCTAGAAGCTCCTCTCCCCTAGCCTCCTTTAAGCCGAAGAACCTCCTCAAGATCCTCTCAACATTGGTATCCAACACCGCGTAATCGGCATTCAAGTATATTGAAAGCAGTGCCCTCGCAGTGTACTCCCCGATTCCTGGAAGCTTTTTCAAAGATTCCAGCTCTAGCGGGATCTCGCCTCCATACCTTAAAATCAACGCATCTGCAAGTTCCTTCAGCTGCTTGGCTTTCACTCGATATAGTCCGAGAGGCTTCAAGAGCTCCTCCAATTCTCTTCTATCAATCTCCCTTAACTTATGTGGCGCACCTATCCTCCTAATGATCTTCTCAAAGAACTTCTCAACTCTCTCCGCGTAAGTTTGCCTTAGCAGAATTATGGTGAGCAACAGCTGAAAAGGGGTCAGCTTATCCCTCCATGGAAAGCTCCTTCTGGAACTTCTCCACCAGCTGAGCAGCTTCTCCACAAAGTATGCCCTCTTTTCAGCCAATCAGCCTCCCCTCCCTAAAGGAGCCCTAAGCTGATCAAACGTTGCAAATACTTCTGGCATCACCGCCGCTACCACATCTTGAGGAAGAGGATCTTCATGCATATCGAATCGATGCCCAGAAGCTATAGAGCACAGAAAGCATATGCCACTAAGGTTAAAGCCGCTTGCAGCGCCATTAGCTTCCCTCTTGGGTCCTCCTTGCCGAATTTCACTCACCCGATGGGCGGAGGAAGCCAATCCAGCAATACTCCTATCAGCGCGTAAAGCGGCATGCCAAAGAGCACAGCCTACACAAACATCGGTCTTCACGAAGTTACCGAAGGGGAAAGCTTTCTCAGCGGATGCTTTTTCCATAAACCTGCACGCCCCTAAACAGCCTTGGAGATACTTGACGTTACGACTTCTTAATAGGCTCAAATCGCTTCAGTAATCTCCTACAAGCAGCTTTACAGCAACTGCTAAATACAACGCCTTCCCTCTCATTAACACGGGTGTTTCAATGCCCATCTATGTTCTTCTATCAACTCTGACATCTAAGGGCAGAGAGACGGTGAAGGAGCGCCCCGAAAGAATCAGAGAGGTTAACAAGGAAGTTGAGGCTCTGGGCGCTAAGATACTCGCTCAGTACGCTGTACTAGGCCCCTACGACTTCGTCACAGTTATTGAAGCTCCGGACAATGAAACAGTGGCTAGGATTTCTGTTGAGCTAGGCTCTCGAGGCACCGTTCAGATCATGAGCCTTCCAGCCATACCGATAGATGAGTTCATAGCTAAAATCTCTTCAAAATAGCCTTCATCTTCTCCCTACTTTTTCCAACATGGCTTATAACATGGTTTATAAGAAAACTATTTTTACTCCCTTATCACACCTTTAAACACCTAGCAAACATGGATTATTTACAGAAAACTAGGGCTAGGTGATCGCATGTCCACCTATGAGGAGAAAATTCGCTTTCTAACAGAGCACACCTATGGTACTTGGCGCCCACAGAAAGGTTGGAAAGCTCCCCTTTTCATCACCAAAGTAAACGGCGCCTACTTCTGGGACCACAAAGGCAACAAGTACTTAGACTTCACCTCCCAACTAATATGCTCTAATCTAGGCCTCTCCAACAAGGCGGTTAGTGAAGCCATTAAGAAACAAGCAGATGAAATGCCTTACATATCCCCGGGCTTCGTCTGTGAGGCGAAGTACCAAGCTACAAGGGCTCTCTTAGAAGTGCTGCCCAAGAACCTCACCAAGATCTTCTACTCCACCTCAGGCACAGAGGGCATAGA
>JAGHCH010000011.1 GCA_021160575.1 Thermoproteota archaeon
GTCTATGAGGGAATAGCCTCTACGCCTCTACAAGATCTTCGAAGCCTGGATCCCCTATGAAGGGCGTCTGCTCAGCCAGCTCCACTCCCCCGACTTCGTCGCAAACTTCTTTCACGAGTTGCTCGTTCTCCTCCAAGGTGAAGGTGCAGGTGGAGTAGATAAGCTTCCCACCCGGCTTGAGAAGCTTCAATCCCTTCTTCAAGAGCTCTCTGAAGCGCGGCATATTCTTCAACGTACCTCGGAGAGGTCCACAGCCTAATTTCAGGGCTGTGCCCAAGTTTGCCTAGACGAGAGCAGTCTGGATCAACCATCACGTAGTCGAACTTGCCCCTAAAAGGGAGGAGTCCGCGAATCTGCTGCCACTGCATCGATGCAGTGAACACCTAGCTTAAAGGCAAGCTTCTTTAAGACAGCCATTCTCCTAGCCGATAAATCCAAGGCTAGGATTCTCACTTTACACTTAGTGTGCTGTGCGGCATGGGTGGCTTTTCCTCCAGGAGCGGCGCAGAGATCAACAAGGTCCGCATTCTCCTGAGGGGAGAGCACATGTGCAACAAGGGCTGACGCCTTATCCTGAATGTAGAAGAAGCCTTTCTCATGCTCGAGGAGCCTTGACAAGCTGCTCTTCAACTTCAAGACCTTCAACACGTCCGGAAGATCTTCATCCTCCGCCATCAGCAAGCCTCTCCTCCTCAAGGAGCGGGCAAACTCTCTGCGAGTAATCTTCAACGTATTAACGCGGATCCACACCGTCGCTGGCCTATTGAAGCTCCTTAAAAGCTCCATCGCCTCCTTCAGTCCAAGAAGTTTAACAAGGTACTCCACAACCCACTTAGGCTGAGAATACCTCGCCGATAATCTCTCCAAAACTGGCAGAGGTCTCAAGAGCCTGTCAATGCTCAGATCCCTAAGCTTCACCAAATCCCTAGCCGCAACCTTTAATGGCTTAGATGTTTCTTCAAGCCTCTCTCTACTAACATCCCGGAAAACCGCCTCATACACTACTGCCCTCAATAAGTTTCTCTTAAAGAAGCCTAACTCCTCTACGCGAATTCCAAGCTCCCTCGAAGCTATGAAGTCCAGTAGCTTGAAGTTCCTCAGCACAGCCAGCGAATAGGCTCTCACAAGCCCCTTAATGACTTCAAGCTCCCTCAACATCTTGAAGTACCTCTCCATAACCTCGCGCAGCGAAGCCCTTCTAGCCTCAACTTCAGCTAAGACCTCTGCTACAACAACTTCAGATAGCTTGATTCCCAGCATCTCAGATAGAAGTGTCGAGTCGAAGTGTTAAGGCTTGTGTATGCACGGCTCTCTTCAGGTGCTTCAGAGATGGGGGGCACCCAGTCCATGGCAGATCTTGATCACGTGCTTGCCTAGAGCTCTAAGCTTGAACTGAGCATAGAAGGTAGCAACACCATAAACAACGCTCAAGGGGATCTTCATCCGCTCAGCGATCTCCTCCAAAGCCTCCTTGAGGAGAAAGCCAAGCCTACCCTGCACCTCCTGCAGAACTGCGATGAGCGAGGATTTGTCGCAGCCAAACCTCTCTAGAGCTTCCTCGACAGCTCTCCGGTACACTTCATCAACCACCAGTGGAAAACCACTAAGCATCCAACAGCCACTAAAAGTTTGCCATCAGCATTAAAGCTGACCATGTCTTCTTGCTCTCTCAACAGCTTCTCGGCGAGCCTCTTTCTCGGCAAACTCCCTCAACTTTTTTGCCGACCTCCTGGTCTTCAGCCAGCTCTTCGCAGCCTCCCTAGGCTTCGCAAGAACCGGGATTAACACCAAAAAGCTTCCAGCTGGAATAGCGATGACCCTTTCCGCTCTAAATTCTTTAGGAAGCGTTAGCCTTCCACGGCTATCAACTTTGAGAACACCCAACAATGGCTCCCCCATTCCTACTCAACTTTCTCTATTTATGAAGATGCCCTTCGCAATGGTCTTCGCTGCCTTGTTTGTAGTTTTCAACTGGTTTCTTCGGCATATGTTCTAAAGCTGGCTTGAAAGGCTAGTGAAGAGTTCTTGATGGCTTATAACGAGCTGGTGGCGTAGCTGGTTCTTCTTCAAAAATTCCTTGAAGCTGGTGTCCATTGAAAGGAAGTAGAAGCCGTTCTCGGAGGCGATTCCATAGAGGAGATTGTCAATCATGTCCACATGTCCCATGCTCCTCAATCTGAAGGCCTCACAGACAGCCTTCGAGCCCAGCTCCACAACCTTAGTGGTCTCTCTAAGAGCTTCAGCAGACTCCTCGAGAAGGCGGTCATCCAGCGGTCTTCCCCTCTTCGAGTACTCTCTTACAACCTTCGGCACTAACTCAATCCACACGATATCCGAGTAGTAGAACTCCACAACTCCGCGGCTCCTCAGCTCCTCAAGCCGAAGCAAGTCTCCTTCACTTAAGCCTCGCACCATCACACCTAGAGAGGGAAGAATATACGAGGAATCAAGAAGCACCCTAAGCTTAGCCATAGAGACTCCTCTGCACCTCCTCGGACTCAGCTTCAAATTCTTCAACTGAAGTTTCGGCAATCTTCTCAGCTTCAACTCCTAGAGTAAAAACAGACTTCACAGGCTTGAGTTCAACATGGTCTTCTCTAACAACGAGAAGCAGCTCTCCTCCCTCCTCTATTCTCAGCTTCCTTCTGATATCGCTTGGAAGGTAGAGCACCCCATTTCTTCCCAACCGAACCCTATACGAGACCATAGCCTCCTCCTCTAGAAAACCACGCTATCTCTAGAACTTTAAATTTTTCTAGATCTCTATATTCAAACTAGAGAAGCTGGGAGCACGTATTTGGCTCTGTTCAGAGCAGTGTATTCCTAGAAGTCTGGCTTGCTGCCTACGGGGCTAAAGAGGGATGGCTAGAACAGTGGTGGTTCACCGCGATAAGTGCTTCAGCTGTGGTGTATGCCGCTTCCTAGTAGCCTGTCCCAGCCCTAAAAGCTGCATCGGCTGCGGCATCTGTGTAGAGGCATGCCCCTTCAATGCCAGATCTCTCATGGAGATCCATGAGCCTCCCTCCACCGTCAAGATCACAGTCAACGGCTCCCTCTTCGAGGTGCCCCGCAACCTAACCGTGAAGGCTGCCCTAGAGCGGCTTGGCATATTCTTGGAAAGGGGCGTTCCCCAAGAGGCCCTCTGCAATACTGGCGGCTGCTACAGCTGCCTGGTGAAGATCAATGGGCGATATAGGAGGGCATGTGTCACCCCAGTTGAAGAAGGCATGGTGATCGAGACCGAGCTTGGCGAGGATGCACTTATCTTAAGGGTTGTGCATGGCCCGCAGCCCCACAGCGTAGGCGGCAAGGGTACTCCATGGTATGTGAAGAACAGCTACGGCTACGTTGAAGTCGCCATCTGGGTGGCTGGCTGCAATTTATGGTGCCCACAGTGCCAGAACTTCGAGGTCACCTACGATGGCAAGAGACCGCCCCTAACGCCGAGGCAGGCAGCTGAAATTGTCACCATCTCTAGGAGAACCTACCATGTAGACCGCATGGCCATCAGCGGAGGCGAGCCCACAGTGAACCGGAGGTGGCTGGTCGAGTTCTTCAAGGAGCTGAAGAGATTAAACCCCGATGAGAGGGCTCGAATCCACCTAGACAGCAACGGCACGCTGCTCACCAAGGACTACCTAGAGGAGCTCATGGAGGCTGGCATGACCGATGTGGGCATAGAGCCCAAAGCCGCCCGCCTAGAAACCTACATGAACATCACTGGGCTGAAGGATAGGGAGCTGGCTCAAAGGTACTTCAACACCTCTTGGAACGCCGTCAAACTTGTCGTGGATCACTTCTCAGATAGGCTGTTCCTAGGCGTCGGCATGGCCTACAACAGCGAGTTCATGTCTATGGAGGAGGTGCGGGAATTCGGCGAAAAACTCGCATCCATCGATCGAGAGGTGCAGCTCGTAGTCCTAGACTACTTCCCTGCCTTCAAAAGGCAGCACCTTAGAAGACCTTCTCCGGAGGAGATGCTGCAAGTGAAGAGAGTGCTAGAGGAGGCGGGGCTTAAAACAGTGATAGTTCAAACCTCAATCGGTCATATAGGTCCCTAACACCGCTCGCCTATGCTCCTTCAACCCCAGCCACTATAGGCGGCAAACATCCTCCCAAGGCTCTATAACTAGGACTTCAACTCCCTTTGCATAGGTGACTATCTTTGTAGTCACACTGCCCAAGAGTATTCTCTTAAGAGTCCCCACATTTCGTCTTCCCACAACTATCAAGTCATAACCCTTAGTCTCAGCGTAATTCAAAATCTCTTCAGCTGGATCCCCTATGATTACATCACATGACACCTTCACACCAGCGGCTTCCTCTCCTTTAATTAGTTCCTTAACTTCCTTTTCTAAGTCAGCTAGGTAGATCCTACGTACTTCTTTAGCTTCTTCCGCGCTTAGAGGATGAGCATAGTGTATTTCCTCATGCAGTACCCGCAGCACTGTAACCTCAGCGCCAAGGCTCTTAGCAATCTGAAGGGCTCTCCTTAAAGCACATTTAGAGGCATGCCTTCCATCATAGCCAACTAAGATCTTTCTATACACCGGCGTGGACAACCCTCTCACATCCATTAAAGGATATCAATCCACCTACATAAGTAATGCTGCAATCAACACAGCATCACTGAAGCAAAAACAATTTTCTCTACCTAAATAATAGCCTTTTTGAAGCAAGGTCTATGCATGTAGAGTCCAGGAAATTGATTAGAGATTTTTAATCCCGTCACACAGAAGAACTAGGTGAAAATGAAGCTCAGTTCGAGAGATTCTAGTAAAGGAGCACAGCTAATGCGTTGGAAGAAAATAATATCCTCAAAGACCTCAAAGAGAAGGCAGCTTAGCCAGGGCTTCGAGGGCTTTGGAAATGCTTGACTTGGGCAAGCCGAGGTTTCTCGGTAGGCATGTGATGATGAAAAAGGAGTATGCAGAGGCGTTGCTCACTGGGAGGAAGAGGGCGACCATCAGATTGGGGGTCGTGAAGCCCAAAGCTAAGGAGGTATTGCTCCACAGTGGAGGCAAGATAGTTGCTAAGCTGGTGATAAGGAAGGTTTACCACAAGAGGTTTAGAGAACTGAATAAGAGGGATGCCAAGCTTGACGGCTATTCAACTGCTAGAGAGCTGAAGAAGGAACTCGCCAAGATCTATGGCAGAGTAAGCCCGGATACCCCGGTTACGGTTATAGTGTTTGAAGTGGTGCAGCGCTTCGACAAGCTGGAAGAGGAGGATAAGTGGAGGGGACTAAACCCGATAGACATTGCGAGGATGGCAGTGAAGAGGAAGCTCCCTCTCAGCGAAGAGGAGAAGAAGATCCTTGAAACGCTGGTCAAGACGGGGAGCATAAGAAAGACTGCCTACATGTTGTTTGGAGATGTGGGAAAGCGTCACCATGTGCGGAGGGCTTTAAGAAGAGCTTTGGAGCTGCTGATAGAGCAGGGAGTTATAGGGAAGCTTTCATAGGCATCTTAACATTTGAATGAAGCTTGTCTTCAAGAGTAGCGTATTATTACATATAGGGTTTAGTGAAAGTCCTCTTTTCATTACGCTGGCTCATCTGCCTCTCAGTAG
>JAGHCH010000005.1 GCA_021160575.1 Thermoproteota archaeon
AGGACTAAGTTGTCTCCGTATCTGCCTAGGAAGGATTTCTTTCTTGGCTGGTCTCTCCTGTAATAGTCTTTGTCGATGATGTCGTCGTGGAGGTCGAAGGCTCCTCCAGCTAGGATCATGGCTGCAGCCACCGGCTTGACGAGTTCAGGGTTTCCTCCCACGGCTTCGCAGGCTAATGTCATGAGAGCTGGGCGTACGTAGTCTGGCCGCTTTTCCAGAAATTCTTTGAGGGCTTTTCTAGCTCTGAGGGCGTAGATTTTCTCTGAGAGAAGTTCTCTTTTGGCGAGTTCGAGAGCTTCACGGCCCTTTTCTTGGAGGAGCTTTTGAACCTGCTTGGCCTTTTCAAGGTATCGCCTTCTGTCTTCTTCGCTGATCATTTCTGGTCACTTGCTGTTTTTGTTGGTGTGGCTTGAATAAAAGTGTTGAGTTCTTGGAGGAGTTTGGGGTGGAGCTTCTTGGTGATGTAGATGGTGGCGGTGAATACTAGGACGTAACATCCTAGGAGGATGTGGGCGTTGTCGAGGGCTGTGTATATTCCTTTTAGGTTGGGGTAGAGGTAGGTGGGGACCATTTGGAGGACTTGTGGGTAGACGTTGAAGAACCAGTGGATGAGGAGGGAAGCATAGATGCCGTATTTCACGTAGAGGTAGCCGAAGACTAGCCCGGCTAGGGTTGCTGAGGTGATCTTGCCTGCTGCCCAGACGCCGGAGAGGTAGTGGGCTAATCCGAAGATGGAGGCTGAGAAGGCTATGAGGAAAAGCTCGACAAGCCTTGTCTCTCTACTCTCTAGTTGAAGCTTTTTTCTAGCGGTGGATGGTGTGGAGATGGAGGATACTACTGCTTGGAGCTTCTGGCTTGCGGAGAGAAGCTGGAAGTTCTGCTTTCCTGCAAGGAGGTAGTAGATGGCTAGGGGTAGTGCTAGTGGGAGTGCTCTGTAGCAGATTTCCTCTACTATGACTGAATAGGAGAGGAAGAAGAGATCTAGGAAGGGGTTTGTGATGGGAAGTTCTCCTGTTGGTATTCCGGCTTTCTCTTGGAGGCTTTGTAGAGTTAGAACTGCTGTGTAGAGGCCACTAGTGTAGAAGGGCATGGAGAGGAGGAAGTTCTTGGTGAGGTTGGAGGGGTGCTTAAATGTTTGCTTTAAGGCGTTCTTGAGATCTTGCTCTCCAAGCACTATGGAGAGGGCTATGGAGAGGGCGAAGATGATGGAGAAAGCTGCAAAGGCTTCTGCCACTGTGAAACAGCAGGGCAGCTCCACCTCTATGATAGCTAGGATAGATAGCCTGATGGAGGAGAAGGTTTTGCATGCAGCTTTAACTCCTGGCTCTGTGAAGTATAGGAGAAGAGGGGCAGCAAACATCGCGAAGAGGTAGCTGGCGATAAGGATGAAGGCTACTGTCACTATTGCTAGAGAAAGAATTCTAGCAAGTCTAGCTGGAGCCTGTGGAGGAGCTTTACCCTCAAGCGAGGGCATGCTCTATCTTCCTAGAAGCTCACACGACCGATGGAGATCCTTCTTTTCACTGTGTCTATGTATATTTCAACGCCTTTAACCTTGGGCAACTTGAGGAGGAAGTCCCTCTCAGTTACTATTCCAACGAGCTTTCCTTCATCGACTACTGGTAGGCAGCCAGCGTTGATTTCAGCCATCTTAGCGGCAGCCTCCCCTACATCGGCGTCGGGATCTATGACTACGACAGGCTTTGAGGCATAGGTGGAGACGGGAGTTGCGAGGAGTTCACGGTACTTACCTTCTTCAAGTAAGGGTTTAGCAGCTTCAGAAGTGAAAAAGCGTAGAATGTCCTTCACAGTCACTATGGCTTCTATCTTACCCTCTCTTACTAGGGGGAGTCTCCTTATGTCGTACTTGATGAACAGCTTCATGGCTTCAAGGGTTGCTGTTTCAGGAGATATTGTGAGAACGGGCTGAGACATGATCTCGGATACTTTGACGTAGGCATGGTGATGCGCTAGAAGCTTCATAATGTGCCTCTCTGAAAGAGAGCCCCAAAGTCTACTTTCCTCGTCGAGCACCGGGAAGGCGCCGACGTCGTACTTTAGGAAACTGTTTATGGCTTCGACGAGGCTATCCTCGACGTTCACAGTTACTATTCTCCTGCTCATAATGGATTCTATGGGCTCACTGCGCAGGGCTTTCCATAGCTCCCCAGAGTATTTCTGCTTGACAATGCGGTACTTCCACCCACCTCCCAAGAAGTTAATGATGTCTTTTGCGGAAGCTACTCCTAGGAGAAAGCCCTTCTCGTCTACTATGTAGGCGTGGCGGATGAGCCTTGCAGTGAGGTTCTGCAAAACTTGATAGATGGGAGAGGTTAGGGACGCTATGACTGCTGGAGGATGTCTTGCGATGTCTTTAACTTTGCATATGGCTGCCATGAGGGGTCATCTCATGGGAATGTCGAGCTGCTAATAGTCTTTTGCTATATACAGTTAATAGAGTTGCTTTTTAAGCTGCTGTTCTAATCCTCGACAACTAAGGGTAATTTAACGCCCTTTCTATTGTAGGCTACTACACAGTACTCTGAGTCGTAGGGGTAAGCAGCGATCAGCATCACTATTCCGAAAAAGTTGTTGAGGTCTTCTGGTGAAGGAACTGGTATGCCACTTGGATGGGAGTGGTAAGTGCCTATGATTGAGAAGTCTACAGGGAGCATGTGCAGAGGAATTGCTGTGAAGGTTTCACCGTACTCGGCTAAGGGTGGTATGAGAGCCTCCTCTATCACGACCTCCCCTTTGCGCCGCTTTCCTCGGAGAAGGAAGATGTTCTCTCGTGGATGAGCTCTTCTAGAGAATTCGAGGAGCCCTTCGAGAACCTCCCTCTTGATCCTCACAGTAAGGTAGTCCTTGGACATTAAGGCTTCTCCTTCTTCCCTCCTTGTAGGAGGAAGTCCTCAACCTTAGCTACGATGTCCATGAAGGCTTTAGCTGCGGAGGAATCGGGGTGCTTAACTACAAATGGGATTCCAGCGTCAGAGTCCTCGACTATCCGCGGGTCTAAGGGGATTTTGCCTAGAAAAGGCACGTTCAGCTCTCTGGCAATTTTTTCTCCTCCCCCGGTCTTGAAGATGTCGATTTTAGCACCGCAGTTGGGGCAGATGAAGCCGCTCATGTTCTCCAGAATGCCTATCACGGGAACTTTCAGCTCATGGGCAAATATTACAGCCTTCTTCACCACCGCTTGAGAGACCTCTGAGGGAATTGTTACAATGATGGCTCCGCTCATGCCTGGGATAAACTGAGCGATGCTGAGAGGCTCATCACCCGTTCCTGGAGGAAGATCTATTAGGAGGAAGTCTAAAGATCCCCATACCACATCTCCTAGGAACTGCCTTATCGCGGCGGTTTTTAGAGGACCTCTCCAGACTACTGGTACCTCTTCGCTGGGCAGCAGAAAACCCACTGAGACTATCCGCATGCCTAAGGGGCCTTTCACGGGGAAAATTCCTGGAGGACCCACCTCCAGCCTAGCACCTTGTAATCCCAGCAGCTTGGGGATCGTCGGTCCATGGATGTCGGCGTCTAGGATGCCTACTTGGTAGCCTTTCATGGCAAAGGCTGCAGCGAGGTTTGCTGTTACCGTTGACTTACCTACACCTCCCTTGCCGCTGAGAACTGCTATCTTAAATCTAACTTTGGACATGCGCTTCCGGATCTTTTGAAGATCCTCCTGAAATCGCTTGAAAGCCTCTTGCCTAGCTTCAAGAGAACTCTGAGGAGTACTCTGCATGAGGGATCATCTCCTTAGATGGAGATCTCAAAGGAGGAATGTTGAGCTGGTAGTTGGAATAAATTGGCATCTGCAACTTAAACCTTTCTGGAAACTTGAGCTTAATGGACGATGAGGAGTGAGCATTCAACATTGGAAGCTACAGCTAAGCTTACGCTGCCAACTCCAGGCTGGGATTCCTTGCCCAAGCCCCTGCGCCCTAGCACGAGAAGATCCACCCTAGACTCTTGCACATGCTTAGCCAGCTCCTCTACTGGGTCTCCTTCAAGTAACACCTTTTCAAGGGAAACTTCATGCTTGCTGGCAATTCTCTCCGCACAGTTCAATGCCTCCTTGCCCATTTCGCGTAGAAAATCTAGGTAATGGGCTTCAGGTAAGGCGGAAGATGCTGCGTAAGGGAGCCTTGTCGGCACAACATGGATGGCTTGCACGATTTCAGCGTTGAAGAGCTTAGCCATGCGGCACGCCACCTCGAGAGCTTTGAAGCTGTAAGCTGAACCATCCACACCAACTGCTATTCTCTTAAACTCGGGGGTGTAGACTTCGCACATGGTTTCTCCTCCCCTCTAAAGATGAGGAACATACCTTATCCTTTTAAGCTGCAAGAAGTCTAAGGTAACGAGAGTTTTTCAAGGCTTCGGATTAAGCAAGGGAATAACCGAATACAGGCTCCAAGCTGGTTTGCAACTTAAAATGGTAGAATCAGTTGGTCTGCTGAGATGTCTAGTTGACGCACTTCTTCTTAGACATTGAAGCTGAGTGTTGCTGAAAACAAGCTATGGACTAGAACTGCACAAATGACTTGTTAATTTACGTTGATGCTGGCGTATTGCGGGGAACTTTAGCTCTATCACACCTACACCTAAAGCTCTGTATTACTTGCTTTGCCACCTCATCGTAGTCTTTGGATTTTTCTCCAGAGTATTCGGCGAAAACTACGAAGAAGCGGTTGGTCTTCTCACAGTAGACGCCTAGTCCTACAATGATGTGGTGGTGTTCTCTAGTGAAGCGAGCTTTAGAGATGTAATGAATCCTGTGGAAGTCACAGGAGTGTCCTTCTGATCCTCGATATTCGAAAGGCTGCACGTCGACACTCCGAACGTGCCTATTGCCTTTGATATGTTCTACTTGGTAGTTGAAGAAGTCCTTAGCCGTTGGGAACTCGTCTTTAAAGCGGCTAAGAGAATCCCAGATGATGGCTATGGCGAGCTTGTTCGGCGCATTTAAAAGAATTCTGCCTACTTCATAGTTAGTGGGCTTGGATATCTCGACGCTCCAGTCTTCTGGAATCTCTATTTCGAAATCGTAAATCGAGAATATCATGTGCAGGATACCTCTCGGAGGAAAGGTTTAGACGGTTAAGGTATAAAACGTTGTGGTGGCCATGATATACACCTCAAACAAGGAACAAATCATCGACGCAAATCCATTCTTCTCTCTCCAAGAGATTTAGGGGAAGAAAAACATGTTTGATTTGAAGGAATAAAGTGTAAAGGTCAAGTTCGATGAAAAGCATTTGATAAGCACTGAGGCAATAGTTATAATTCCTTTAAATCGCTAGAAGAGACACTGCTTTAGCTTTCTATAAGTGTTAGCTAAGTGCTCTGAGATTACCTTTGTTTCTGCTAGGACCGGCATGAAGTTGGTGTCTCCATTCCATCGCGGCACGACGTGGATGTGAAGATGATCGAAGCCTGCTCCAGCAGGCCTCCCTATGTTCACTCCTATGTTGAAGCCATCGGGGTTCATGGCCTTCTTGAGAGCTTGAAGCGAGAGCTTGAGCTGCTGGAAAAATTCTCTGGCCTCCTCATCGGTTAATTCTTCAACTTGGGTAATGTGGCGGTAAGGGGCTATCATGAGGTGCCCGTTGTTATAGGGAAAGGCATTAAGCATTATGTAGCAGTACCTACCTCTTAAGAGAATGTAGTTTTCTTCATCGCGGTTTTGCTTAGGTTTCTCGCAGAAAATGCAGCCTTCAGTCTGCTTGGCTGCTTCTTCAATATACTGCATTCTCCAAGGAGCCCATAGCCTCTTCAATATGGGAAACCTCCTCGCTTCACGGGGCTTCTCCCAGATATCTTACGAGGAGGTGGGATATAGCGTCATGCACTACTAGCCCTATGCCTAGAAGAAGACCGACTAGATTGTTAAAGTAGAAGGAAAGTAAAGCGATTAAAGCTCCAACGTAGGAGTGGTGTATTCTCTTCCCGAGAATGTATACTTTTGTCTTGGTGATGAAAAACCTCCTTGCGAGGTACTTGGCAGCGCTTCGCAGGTTCATCATTTCACCAACGGGGGCTTAAGGTATTGAAAACTGAAAAATAAGCTTTTTGAGAATTAAAGATTAAGGGGACCAACGCTCAAAGCGAGGATGGTGGGTGGAATTTGCATGGAGTTGAAGGTCGTTGAGTTGAAAATCCCAGAAGGTTGCAATATCATAGTGGGGCAGTCTCACTTCATTAAGTCGATTGAGGACATCTACGAAGCGATGGTGAACTCTGTTCCAGGAGTTAAGTTCGGCTTGGCATTCTGTGAGGCTTCGGGAAAGCGGCTGGTGAGAGTTGAGGGGACGGACGAGGAGCTAAAGAAGACGGCTGTGGAGAATGCGCTGGCAATAGGTGCTGGGCATAGCTTTGTGCTGTTGATGAAGGATGCATACCCCATCAACGTGCTGAACGCCTTGAAGCATGTGGTGGAAGTGGTGTCCATTTACTGTGCAACGGCTAACCCGGCGAAGGTGATCATAGCAGATCTAGGCGAGCAGAGGGCTATCCTAGGCGTCGCTGATGGATTTACTCCTAGAGGCGTGGAATCCGAGAAAGATGTTGCTGAAAGGAAAGAGTTCCTAAGGAGAATAGGGTATAAGCGGTGATTCAAGGTATAAGTAAAAAGTTTAAGTATTGCTTGGTAACTCCAATTTTTCCTCGGAGCGTAGCTGAATGTCTCTTAGTGGATGTAGCTTCTCGCCTCCTTCTCTGCTTAATAGCAAAGAAGAGGGGTTAGAGGCCCTTGCAGAGAGAGCAACGTAAGAAATGCACTCCTACATGCCCATTCTTCAGATGCGGCCAAAAGGCCTTAGTAAAGCCGGGTTTTGGCAGGGAGAAGTTTGGTAAGGATCAGTTTAGGCGCGGCGGCCCAAGAAGCTTTTCGAGGCATCAAGAGGTGAAGGAACCTTGGTGCATGTGGACCAACGATGTCTGTATAGGCTACAAGTGCAGCTATGCCTTCTGCGAGAAAAGAGCTCTCCTACCAGATGGCACTTGCAGCTTAGAGGCTAGGACAATATCGCAGAAAACTAGGAGCATAGAAGAGGAGGCTAGAGCCGAAGAAAGCGTGATGCGCCAAGCGAGGCAGAAGCTGCTACGGAGGGGCTACGACTTCATAGAATAGCGGCAAAACCCATAAATTAAGGAGCTTTGAGAGGAAATGTGGAGCGCCGGGGTGGCCGAGCGGCATAGGCGGCGGGCTGCAGACCCGTTCCACCAGGGTTCGAATCCCTGCCCCGGCTCCATCTTCTTCCCAACGTCTTCTATGTCGGCTTAGAGATCTTTCCTCTCTCTTTTACGGCAATGTCGCTTCTCCTTGAGAAGGAAAAGCTCTTTATGGCCAAGGGGATTGAATTTTCAAGGCGGGTAATCTATTGTCTCGAGGGATCGCTAGGTGAGATAGACCATGTCGCTGGAGAGATTTAGGGAGATACGAAGAGAGGTGCATGAGGATGAAGTTATCAACTTGAACCCCATTCAGCGGGGAGGCGTTCTGACTCCGGCTGCTCGTAGAGCTTTGGTGGAGTTTGGAGATGGGTATTCGATCTGTGATCGCTGTCCTCCCAAGACTCCTAGGCTCGATATGATTGAGAGACCTCCTGTAAAGTCGTTCTACGAGGAGCTGGCAAAGTTTCTCGGTTTAGATGTGGCGAGAGTTGTGACTAGGTGTAGGGAGGCGATGTTCATAGCCTTATACATGCTCGGTGATAGAGGGGGCTACGTGGTTCTCGATAGCTTGGCCCACTACTCAACATACCTTGCAGTGGAGCTGGCTAGGATGAAGGTGAAGGAAGTACCTAACACTGGCTATCCGGAGTTCAGAGTTGAGGTTGAAAAGTATAAGGAGAAGATTGAAGAGGTAATTGATGAAACTGGCGATCCGCCGGTTGCCGCTGTCTTGACGCATGTTGACTCCTATTACGGGAATTTAGCTGATGCGAAGGCTGTTGGGGAGATCTGCAAGAGGTATGGAGTGCCCTTCATCTTGAATGCTGCCTACACAGCTGGAGTAATGCCAGTTAACGGCAAAGAACTTGGAGTAGATGTTCTGGTGAGTAGTGGTCATAAGAGCTGGGCTGCTTCAGCCCCCACAGGCATTCTGGCTATGACGGAGGAGATGGCACAACGTATCTTGAAGACCTCTGAGATCAAAGGAGATCTTACTGGGAGAAGCTTCCCGGTAAAGGAGCTTGGCCTTCTGGGCTGCACTGTTATGGGGGCGCCTCTCGCCACTTTGATTGCAAGCTTTCCAGATGTTGTGGAGAGAGTTAAAAGATGGAGTGAAGAACTGGAGAAGGCCCGCCACTTTGCCAGTGAGATGGAGAAGATTGAGGGAACTAGGCTTTTGGGAGTAAAGCCTAAGATGCACACCTTGATGCACTTCGAATCCATGGGTTTCTACAAGGTTTCTCAAAGCCATAAAAGAAGAGGCTTCTTCCTCTACGATGAGCTGAAGAAAAGGAAGATTTACGGAATCCAGCCCGGCTTAACGAAGCACTTCAAGCTGAATACCTATGGCTTAAGCTGGGATCAAGTGAGATACGTAGCCTCGGCATTCAAGGAGATAGCGGAGAAATATGGTTTAGAGGTGGTCTAGGCGAACTCTAAGTAGTGTTCGTACTCCCACTGAGTGATCTTGGTGCGGGTCTCCGCCCATGAACCTTCGCTCTCTATGTAGGACTGCCACTCCTTGGTCTTGAGCTCTACTAGCTTGTTAGCTACGTGGTCGCCTAACGCTCTCCAGATCACCTTGTCCTTCTTGAAAGCCTCGATAGCCTCCTCGAGGCTGCCTGGGAGAACCTTTATGCCGTGGCGCTCCAGCTCCTCTTCTGAAGCATGGTAGATATTGCCTTGGTATGGTTCTCCGGGATCAATCTTGTTCTCTATGCCGTCCATTCCAGCAGCGATCACGGCGAGGATGCCTAGGTAGGGGTTCATTGAGGGATCAGGATGCCTATACTCGACGCGCATGGCCTTCTCGTAGCCGAGATAGTAGACTGGCACTCTCACGAGTGTGGAGCGATTAGCGTAGCCCCATGCTACGTAGACTGGAGCTTCATATCCAGGGAGGAGTCTCTTGTAGGAGTTGACGAGCGGCGCTACTACAAGGGACATTCCTCTTGCATGCTCAAGGAGACCGCCTATGAAGTACTTAGCAGTTTCAGAAAGACCTTCACCTTTTTCGGCGAAGAGGTTCCTTCCCGTCTTGACGTCGGTGAGGCTTAAATGCACATGGCAGCCGCTGCCGTTGATCCCCCAGAAAGGCTTAGGCATGAAAGTGGCTATTAATCCGTGCTTCTTAGCTATCGCCTTAACAGCACTTTTAAAGATGACAAGATTGTCGGCAGTGCGTAGCCCATCAGAATGGCTAAAGTCTACTTCATGCTGCCCGATGGCTACTTCGTGGTGGGATTTATCGAATTTAAACCCTATGGATTCAAGGATTTCAATAATCTCTCTCTTAAGCAGCTCACCTTCATCAAAGGGAGGCAAGTCACAATATCTCCCAGCATCCATAGGCACTGGCGGAGACGCTTTTCTTACGAAGAAGAACTCGGGCTCACAGCCAACATTAACTACTACACCGTACGCTTCCCTGAGTTTTTCCAGGTAGCTCTTGAGCAAACCCCTAGGATCCCCCTCAAATGGCTTGCCATCTGGGTAGAAGACATATGAAAGAGCTAGCCAAGTACAGTTATCTTCCCACGGAAGAGATATGAGAGCTGAAGAGTTAGGCTTCGCTACCATGTCACTTCTATGAATTTCAACAAAGCCGGGAATAGAGGAGCCGTCAAAGCCAACGCCTCTACTGAAAGCAGCATTAGCTTCGTAGCTTCTTAGAGTTATTCCCCTAAGGTGCCCATGAATATCGATGATACCTACTTTGAGGTATTTGGCCTCCGAAGGCAGAGGACTGCTTTTAATGGAGTTCAACCCAGATCACCAGCTCGGCTGAATCTCCTTGCTCCACATCATGCCAGAGAGAAGGATCTGTGCAAGTATTTAAGTGTTTATTTAAACAATTTTGACATTATTCCCAGTTTTCTTGAATATTGTTTTATAGGAGCAGAGGCAGTGGAGGACTAGCTAAACTCTTAGCGGAATCCTTGAGGAATACTTGAACAAAAAGCAAGCGTTTCGAAAAGAGAGCGAGGAAAGTTTAAGTGGTGAAGATGCTAGTTTGGTGAGAAGGCGGTGCGTCTTGGCTATAGATGAGGAACTAGGCTTCGTGGTAACTCCTTGGGAGGTTAGAGGAGAAGTAGACTACGGCAAGCTCATCAAGAAGTTTGGAGTGGAACCCCTCACGAGAGAGCTTCTTCAAAGAATTGAGAGGCATGCAGGATATCTACACCTCTACTTGAGGAGAGGACTCTTCTTCGCTCATAGAGATTTAGGCTTATGGCTGGACTCCTATGAAAAGGGAGTGAAAGTCGTTCTCTACACTGGAAGAGGACCCTCTGGAAGGACACATATAGGGCACCTAGTACCATGGATTTTCACAAAATATCTTCAGGATGCCTTTAAGGCAACACTTTACTTCCAGGTAACGGATGATGAAAAGTTTCTAGTTAAGCAAGAACTCACGATGGATGAGGTGGAGAGGTACTCCTATGATAATGTCCTAGATGTGATAGCTGTAGGCTTCGATCCGGAGAGGACTAAAATGTTCATCGACACCAAGTATGCGAAGACCCTCTACAGGATAGCCGTGGAGGTAGCGAAGCATGTCACCTTCTCCACGGCTAAGGCAACCTTTGGTTTCACGGAGAGCTCCAACATAGGGATAATATTCTTCCCGGCCATCCAAGCAGCACCATGCTTTCTAGCTCAGTATTTGGAGGGGAAAGATGCGCATGTACTCATTCCATGTGCAATAGATCAAGATCCCTACTGGAGAATCGCTAGGGATGTAGCTCCAAAGCTGGGCTTTAGAAAGCCAGCAGGTATCTTCAGCAAGTTTGTCCCAGGGCTTATCCAGGGAGGGAAGATGAGCGCCAGCATTCCAGAGAGCAGCATCTTCATGACAGACACGCCAGAGGAAGCCGCCAAGAAGGTGTGGAATGCCTTTACTGGAGGGCAGCCCACAGTAAAGGAGCAAAGGGAGAAAGGAGGAAACCCCGATATTTGCACTGTCTACTACTACTTCTACTTTCTCTTTGAAGAAGACGACAAAGTAGTGGAAGAGCTTTATCAGCGCTGTAGAACTGGAGACGTTATATGTGGGGAGTGTAAGAGGAAGTTGGCAGAGAGAGTGGCTAAATTCTTGGAGGAGCATCAAAGGAGGAGGGAGAGAGCAAAAGACTTAATTGACAAGTTCTTAGTGGAGGATTGAATATTGCCACGTGGCAGAGCGGCTAGGATAGCCAAGTTTGCTGGTATTTTCTTCATGGTTGTGCTGATTCTAAGCGCGGTGCTGGGATTCCTATACCCGATGGTGAGCAGAGGGGAGAAAGCTCCCGCAAGCACGCCGGAGATAGAGGAGAAGCTCAACGCGCATAAGCCCTTTATCATCTACTTCAGGTATGAGAAGAGCCTTGCTTGTAGTGAGCAGGATAGAGAGCTTTTGAGAGCTATTTACCCAGATTATGCTTGGAAGATTGATTTAGTGGTCATAGAGTACGGCAACGACACCGTGAAGGTGTTTAAGGACTATGGAATTCAGGGCGTGCCCTCACTGGTTTTTGTTGACAAGGAAGGATACATAAAGTACATCTTCAAAACGCAGCTCGTGAAAGCGGACACCATTAAGAAGGTGCTTGCTCAACTGGTTTCGTAGAGCATCTGTCTTCGATAGATGCCCTCCACTCTCTTCAAGGTGTCTATTTCATCTGGCCCCTTATCTGGTCGTAGTCTCTTGATTCGCGGGAAGCGGAGAGCAAAACCACTATCATGTCGATCGCTCTTCTGAATGCCGTCGAAAGCCACCTCGATAACTATTTCTGGTCTAACCAGGACCCGCATTCCCAGATCCTTTATCACCATGCTCTTCAATCTCTCAGAGAGCTCAAGCATTTCCTCATCAGTTAGCCCAGAGTAGGCTTTGCCTATCACTCTGAAGCGCCCTTCATCATCTCTCACTGCAAAGATGTAGTCGGAGAGGATGCCAGCTCTCTTCCCATGCCCATACTCGGCGCCCACTATGACCACATCGAGGGTGTCCAGCTCCTTTTTAAGCTTCAACCAGTGCTTTCCACGTCTCCCTAGAATATAGGGAGAGCCTGGATCCTTCACGACTAGTCCTTCAAATCCCTCAGCTTTACTCTTTTCAAATAAAGTTCTCAAGGAGGCGACGTCCTTGACTTCATGCATTTCAGAGAGGTGCACATTATCTGGAAGAGATAGCTGTTCAAGGATTTGCCTTCTCTCAGCGAGCGGCTTGTCTACTACAGGAGAGTCCCCGTAGTATAGGACATCGTAGAGGAATAGATGTAGTGGAATCTCCTCAAGAAGTCTTCTGGTGATCTTCTTCCGGTGGAGTCTTCTCTGCAGTACTTGAAATGGGAGCGGTTTGCCATCTCTCATAGGCAAGATTTCTCCATCAAGGATTAAAGTACCTGAAATCTTCTTAACGGCTTCCACGATTTCGGGGAAGAAAGCCGAGACCTCCTCTAGCCTTCGAGAGAAAATACGGATGGTGCTGCTCTTCTTATGTATCTGCGCTCTAGCGCCGTCATACTTAAAGTCTGCTAAGACTGGCTTCTTGAAGTACTCTATGACCTCTTCAGGGGTTTGAGCAGTTTCAGCTAGCATGAAGCCAGCTGGCTTTAGTGGCGTCACTTTAACATTGTGGAGCTGTTTTTGCTTGGCTAGCACAGCGACTTCCCCTAGGTCGTTGATCGCTAGGGAGGCATTGCGAACTCTCTCCAAGGGCTCGCCAAAGGCGGAGGCTATTGCTTCCTCAATTAACCCCTCGATGGCACCTATGCGCAATTCAGAGGTGAGAACCTTGACTATGTACTTAGCCTCTAGAGGAGTTGCTGAGAGAAGGAGGCCTCTAAGTATTGTGGAGCGCATGGTTGCAGCCTTAGCTCCTGAGATAGAGGCAATCTTGTCGAAGGCGCGGTATACTCGCTGTAAGGTTAGGGGTTCCATGAGAAGCTGAGCTTGAGCACGCTTGGAGAGCATGTGGAAGATAGTCTCGCCTAGATCGCCGTACTTCTTGTAGGTCTCGTAAAGCTGCAGCTCGTCGGCTCCTGTGATTTCAAGGATTATCGATGCTATGGTGCTGTAGCCTACATTGGGATCCCTGGGATCACCCTTGGGAAAAGCCCTGCCAGTTAGGAAGGTTACAGCTATTCGTAGGTCAGGATCAGCGAGTTTTCGCAGATATTCTGCTAGGATGGCCACCTTCTCTATCTTACTTGATGTAGCCTTTACGCGTTCGCAAGTTTCAGCGAAGTCTTTGAAGCTGCCTTGCAAAGCTGCGATACCCTCTACTGAGTAGTTAGTTAGGTTATCCGAGAAAAGTAGTGTGCTGCAAATGAGGATGATAAAGAGGATTTTAAGGAGAGCCTATCAAGGTGGTGGTGCGGATAATCCCGGGAATTCTGCGTATGGAGGAGACCACTTCATCGAGCACTTTCATGTCTCCGACTTCTATTCTCACGATGACATCGTACTCTCCATAGACTACGTGACAATCGGTTACTCCGTGAAATTTCTTGACCTCTTTGGCTATAGCAGACTCTCTTCCAAGCTCGGTAACTAGAAGAATATAGGCGACAATACCTTTTTCGGACACAATGTTCACCATTAATGATGTGCGGAGCAATGCTCTTAAACTTTGTTGCCTCGATAGAAGTGGGATGTCAAGATGAAGGTCGTTTTGTGCATAACCGGAGCCAGCGGTGTAGTCTACGGCGTTAGAATTCTTGAAGAGTTGGCTAAGAGGGGGCATGAAATCGATCTCATCGTGACGCAAGAGGCAGAGAAGCTTCTAAGCTATGAAGTTGGAATAGAGGTGGAGGAGTTAAAGAAATGGGCGTCGCACCTATACCGTGAAGACTACTTAGAAGCGCCCATTGCCAGCGGCTCACAGAAATTTGATGCTCTAGTTATTGCCCCTTGCAGCATGAAGACAGCCGCGGGCATCGCGCACGGATATGCCGAGAACTTGGTGTTGAGGACTGCAGACGTGGCCCTCAAGGAGGGTAGAAAGCTGATACTGGTGGTTAGAGAGGCCCCCCTCAACGCTATTCACTTGGAGAACCTCTTGAAGCTGTCAAAGATAGGAGTTCACGTAGTTCCAGCCGCTCCAGGATTCTATGGAAGACCTAGAAGCGTTGAAGATCTGGTCAACTTTATTGTGGGGAAGGTGTTGGATCTCCTAGGAGTGGAGAATGACCTTGCTCCTCGCTGGAGTGGCTTTCACTCTTCTGGATAGTGCTGATGAGCTCATGTACACATTCCTCGGAGTGCTCAATAAGCTTCTCAATATCCTCTCTTGAAGCATTTTCCACGTGAATTCCCACAACTGCAAGGCATGTTCTACCCAGACTTCTCGAAATCAAGGAAGCTGCCTTAACAGCCACTAAGTAGTCCTTATGCCGTGGAAGTGAAAAGGCTACTGGGGGATTGCCCTCTATAGAAAGGGCAAATCCCCCTATGTGCGGCTTTTCTCCACCACATATGATGATGAGGTAGTCCTCGCCCACTTTGATAAGGAAGGCGGATACCTGAAGTCTGCCTTCTCCTTTGCGGATGTAGAGAAGTGAGGTGCTGTCAGACCTGCGTGGGGTAATCATCCTCGAACCTCATTGGACTGAGAGTTCACATCATCCAGCAGCTGTTAATAGGTTTGAGTTAGAGATTAACATTGCGTTTTAAGTTAAGTGAAGCTTTAGTAGTGTTGGTTGTCAATTCCTTATTTACAAGGCATTTAGTTGGGTGGATGCGCTCATTGATTACGTGGATCGTGATGATACTTGGAGCGGTCCTAGGCTTCGCCTCCGTTTCCACTCTTACAAGGGCGAGTTTAACCACCCTGACCAATCAGCTGGCTATGAGAGAAGGAATCTCCTTAGCAGTGGCTCAAGTGGTTATAGGCATGCTCCCTGTGAGAGTTTTTTTAGGAATCGTCACTATGTCTCTTGGCTTCATCATCCATGGGCTTTTCCCAGTGATTGAGAAGTATCAACATTACATTATGCCCATTCTAGGCACAGCACTAGTTATCTATGGGTTATCTAAGAGCGGACTCTTCGCATGGTGGTTAAGCGAGGTCGAGGTGAAGTTGATCAGCGGCATGCCCTCCTACAACTTAGCAGTGACCGGATTAATGTCCTCGGTGCTTCCTAACGGCCCTATGGTATACGCTATGGCCTTCGGCATGCTAACCTTTCCTGAGCATGCGCTGCTCCTCTTCCTAGTTAGCGCGGCGGGAAGCGGCGTCGCTTTGGTGATCTTGGCTTTTAAGGCTCGCTCCTCAATGGAGACGGGCATGTCTTTCGTTGACATAGAGCTTCTAGTGAGGCTTACTGGTGTTATGCTGTTGACCATGGGCTTCGTGCTGATAGCGTGCATTAAACTTTTTTAATAGCTGGGAAATTCGTCGAGGAGCATACCTTCTATAACCACTGGCTTCAGCGTGTAGAAAAGCGATTGCGCCTCTGCAAGTTTAACACTCCTTTCAGCGAAGATCTCCATAATGGGCTGATCCTTCTTAACTACATGTCCAGCTTTCACGTGTAAGAGGACTCCAGCACCCTTATCCACTGGAGCTCCAGCAGCTCTAGCTATGGAGCGAATGGCGTAGTTGCTTATGCTGGTAATATAGCCATCTATCGGCGAGGTGATCACAATGTGCTTATTGCCCACGGGGATTTCGTCAGGGGTGATTTCGGGGTTTCCTCCTTGAGCTTCGATGATCTCCTTCATCTTGGAGAGAGCCTTCCCAGACTGGAGGATATCCCTAGCCACTTGAGAGCCGGAGCCTCTTGGAACTGTCCTAGCCTCCTCCATGAGAAGACCTGCCAAGGCTACTGACTTCTCTATTAAGCTTAGAGGACCTTTTCCATGGAGAGCCTCAAGGGCTTCCCTTGCTTCAAGAGCTGGGCCCACCGCGTAGCCTACGGGTTGCCCTCCATAGGTGATTCCACACCTTATGTTTATGCCTAGCCTACGTCCCAGCTCTACAAACTCTTGAGCTAGCTGACGAGCCTCCTCCATGGTCTCTACCTTAGCCTCCCTTCCTGTGGGGATATCAAGCACTACTACCTTTGCTCCAACAGCCAGCTTTTTGGCTAATATGCTGGCAAGCATCTGCGGCCTGGGATCGATGCCTAGGGGGTACTCTACCCTAATGAAGATATCATCGGCAGGAGCTATGTTAAGAGCCCCTCCCCAGACGATGCATCCCCCGACCCGCCGTACTATTCGCTTAACCTCTTCTGCAGAGAATTCAACGGGAGCTAGCACCTCCATGGTGTCGGCAGTTCCAGCTGGGCTTGTGATTGCCCTGCTACTGGTTTTAGGTATTTTCAGACCAGCAGCGGCAACTATAGGAACTATTAGCAGGCTAACCTTGTTTCCGGGCACGCCCCCTATGCTGTGCTTGTCAACCACTAGTTCTCCGAAGTCCAGCATTGCCCCGGTTTCAGCCATAGCGCGGGTGAGATGCTCGGTTTCCTCCATAGACATGCCGAGGTACTCCTCGGCTAGAAGAAAGGCGGCTAGCTCAAGTTCGCTGAGAGCGTGGTTTACAACGTCTCTTACAATGCTGTAGATTTCATCTCTGCTTAGAGAGCCCCCTCTCATCTTCTTTCTAATGTAGAGCACTGAGGAGGGCGTTCGGGTGGGTGCTACCTCCAGCTCTTCACCTTCAACTATCGAAAGATCATCAACTAGGTCTCTGAAGACACCTACCTCCCCAGGGTTTACAAACGTATGGGTGATCTCAACGAGTGCTACAGTGGTTTTACCGCCTTTGCTGATGGATACTCTATCGTGAACCCTCACATCAAGCGCTTTAGCATCTTTTTCGTTGAGGAGGACGCTCTTCTTTCCAGTAACGATGTCGATGGTCTTCACTTTAAGGAGCAATTCCCCAAACCTCACCTAGTAGTGATAGTAGTACCAGCTTAAGACTGGGGGAACCTCCTATAAAAGGGGTAACTAGTTTGCCTACCACCCGGCGATTAGAGGGCTAGGAGAAGGAGAATCGCGGTAAGCCCCCCAGAAAAAGTGGCTAAGAAGTTCACTGCATGATTGTCCATATTTCTATAGCCGCTAATGTGAATCGCGGGAACGCCGCAGTGGTGGCTCCACTCAGTGATCTTGTTGCACTTAGCGCATCTAAACTGTGCTTGAACAGTGGCTCCAAGAACACTATCTATCGTTGAGCCAATGAAGCACGCACCTATCACTACAGCATATAGCTTCCAGAGAGGCCAGCTAATAGCTCCAACAAGATAGGTGATTGTAGCGATCACAAAGCCTGCGAAAAGTATTGCCAGCTCCCCTAGGAGAGTGATCCCTCCAGAACTCCCAGGGGGCACTCTCTTCTTGAGGTTTGTTATCAAGCGGGGATAACTCTTTGAGAGCATACCTATCTCCGTAGCCAAGGTATCGGCGCAAGCGGTGGCTACAGCTCCTAGAAAGCCAGCGAAGAAGAGGTCGTAGGGAAGAGCGAACTCTATAACTGCAAAGCACATAGCAACTCCACCGTTGGCTAGGACATTTTTCCAGCTCCTGGCGCCGCCCTTTCTCTCAGCTACGCCCAGCCTACGCTTCACATCATATTTGTACTTGGTAAAAGCCCCTGCGATAAGATGAAAGGCTAGTATGGTGACAAACCACTTCCATCCCCCGAAGATGAAAACTGAGAGTCCAACCACGAAGCCAGCAATCAGCCCCGAAGTGTCAACGATCTTAGTCTTATAGGATAGAGCGCCGAAAATAGAAACGACCATAACAGCAGCCAGCACATTTAGCGGGTCTAGCGGCATAAAGCCACCACTTCGCTTTTTCGTGATGTTAAAGACCCGCCGTAATAAAGTTTTGTCTCCTATTAACTCTAGCCTAAGATTATAACGAGAGAAGAATTTAACGTTTTAGCAAATAGTTAATGTGGAGCCACTAACGAGGGATGGTAAGAGTTAAATGCTCTCTAAGCCTCTCTGAAGAAAAAGCTACATATAAAGAGCACCATGTCACGTTAAGCGGAGGGGCAGACATGCCAAAAGGAGCACTGCTCTACAAGCTTGCTCTCCAAAGGCATGGCTTAGAGCAGCTAGATGTCTACAGGTATCCCGACCGAGACGAAGTACGAATACGCGCTAGGGATACAGGGGAAGTCTACGTGATAGCACTTCCAAGGCACCGCGAACTGATGAGTGTAGAAGAGTACGTGGAGCACGTGAAGAAGGCGGTAGCTAAAGCTAGAGAGACAAGAGCAAGAGGAGCGAAAGCTAAAGAAGGAAAAGCCAAGGAGAAGAAGACTTCCTAGTGTTCTCGCATTATGTTTTAAGAAAGTAAAGCATAAGCCATTATTAATTTCATTTTTTCAAAGTTTTCCATTCATAACCGAGTTTTAGGAGTATAAGTGACTTATACATGAGCTTTTATATAAGATCCCCATTCACGATATGGGCTCCTTGAAGGGGATGGCGATGGCTGAGGAGTGCGGCTACTCGCTGAGACCCGTGCCCCGCGAGCAAAGGAGCTTCGGCTTCCTTGACAACTTTGCAATCTGGTTTGGCGCAGACATGGGAATCGCTGTTTTCTGGGCTGGAGCACTGCTAACACCGTTTCTTTCATTGAGAGATGCACTCATCGCGATTATCATTGGGCACGTGATTGGCAATTTCCTTATGGGTCTTGTGGGCTTGATGGGCGCTAGAACTGGTGTGCCTACTATGGTGCTGGCCAGAGGTGCGCTGGGCATTAGGGGTAGCTACTTACCGTCGATCCTCAACTACATTCAGTTAGTGGGATGGACCGCTGTGATGATAGATGTTGCAGCGAGGGCTATGGATACTGTCTATGCAGGTTTTGTAGAAGGAGGCAGCCTCTACATCGTATGGGCAGTGGTTTTCGGAGCTGCTGTAACTCTCTGGACGATCGTGGGTCCAGAGAAATGGAAGCTTTTAGAGAAGATGGCCGTGGCTTTGCTACTGATCTTAAGTGCATGGCTCGTCTACGTGGTGACCACAAGGTTTGACTTTTGGGAGCTTTTCAACCGCCCTGGCGTAGGGGGGATGCCCTTCTGGATAGGTTTAGATTTAGTGATAGCCATGCCTATCTCTTGGATTCCTTTGATAGCGGATTACGCTCGTTTCTCCAGAAGCCTTAGAGGATGCTTCTGGGGGATCTACTTAGGGCACTTTGTTGGCAGTGGTCTCTGCTATTTCCTTGGAGCATTGACAAATGTAGCTGCTAACTTTCCAGATCCCATAGCGATTGTAGCTGCCTATGGGTTAGGCATTCCAGCGATGTTGATCATCCTCTTCTCAACCACCACAACCGCGTTCTTGGACATCTACTCAGCTGCAATCACCTTTAAGAACGTGTTTTTGAGGGCTAGCGTGAGAAAGCAAGTTTTAGTTGTAGGGATGCTAGGCACTGGTATTGCGCTTCTCTTCCCGCCGGAGCAATATGAGTGGTTTTTGCTCTTCATAGGAGGCGCCTTCACTTCTTTGGCGGCGATAATGTTGGCTGACTTCTTCCTCGTGAAGAGAGGTTATAACGCCTATGAGCTGTTGAGGAGGGAGGGGAACTACTGGTACTTTGGAGGAGTGAACATAAAGGCAGTGGTCGTGTGGGCTTTCGGCTTCATCTTCTATATGCTGCTGGCTGCTTCATCACTGCTGGGTGTTGAGGTGCCAGTGTTTTCCTCCATAGCTGGAATGCTGGGATGCTCTCTGCCAACTCTTGCCGTTACAGTGGTGCTCTATCTAGCTCTGTCCAGCTTTAGGCGCTAGCCTTGTTTTGGTGCTTGGCTTTTTCTGTAGAGTGCTTCCCAGAAGAGGTATTCATATCTTTGAATGAGCAGGGCTATGAATTTGAATCGACCTACCTCCGCGTAGGGTTCAATGACCTTGAGAGCTGCCTCCTCGAGGGCTGTGAAGGGTCCGGAGAAGGCGTCGAAGAAGGAAGTTTCCTTGATGTTGTAGTTCTTCTTAAGGGCATTGGAGAGCTTGCTGCAGTTTTCGCCCCATACGGGGAGGTTGACCACCATTGCGAAGGCTTGCTCTCCAGGGTTTGCATGTAGGGATAGCCAGGAGAGGAAATGGGTATAGGCTACTGCTTCCGGTATTGGCTGCGCCGCTTCGAGTTCTGAGGTTGTGAGCCCTAGGGTTCGGGCTAGCTTGAGAAGATTGCGTAGTGCTTGGAGGTCTCCTTGGAAAAGCATGGAAAAGAACTCCAGCTCCTCTAGATTGGTGGCTCGCGACGCCATTTGAGCCAAGCTTTTGGCATCATGATAGACGATGTAGTACTGCTGCTTAGCCAGCTCCTTGAAGGCTTCTGCTGGAAGCTTGCCTTCCAAGGCTTCTGTGATGAAAGGGTGATCGAGAATTTTTCTGTTGAGAGGTTGAAGCTCCTTTCTCACGGAATTGAGGAGCTGGCGTGCCTTCACGCCAATCACCTTCAAGAAACTATTCTTCACGGAAGGTTCTTGAGAGTTCCTCCCCGAGAGCCCAGCCAAACTCCTCCCTCAAAACAAGGATGGCACCCTGCGGGGGAATGACTCCCTTCTCGGTGATTATGATGTCTATGAACTCTGGTGGCGTGACGTCAAATGCTGGGTTGCGGACCTTGACGTTTGGACACTCTTTAAAGAACTCCGGAGGAACTACCTCTTCAGCTGGCCTCTCTTCAATTTCTACTAATTCGCCTAATGCCGTATAGGGGCTGAACTTGTAGGTTTCAGCTGCTACAAATACCCGAACTCTAGCCTCATGGGCTGCTAGCGCTATCATTGAAGTGCCTATCTTGTTGACAACAGCTCCATTAGCTGTAACTGCGTCGGCGCCCACTACCACTTTGTCCACTTCGTGCATGAAGTAGCGCACTGCTGAATCTATGATTAAGGTAACTGGAACCCCAGCATCATGGAGTGCTTTTACAGTTAGCCTTCCTTGGAAGCGCGGCCTTGTCTCGGTGGCGTAGACCGAGATCTCCTTGCCCTGCCTAAAGGCTGTCAGAATGATAGAGATAGCTGCCGAGCTATTGCAGTGGGTGAGGATTATGTCGCCGTCCCTTATCCTTCTGGCTCCTATTTCACCTATCTTCTTGATAGCTTGCTGAGAGGATTTAATGAAGTATTGAGCGGAGTTGATGACTATTTCTCTCAGCTCCTCTAGGGAGGCGCCACTCTGAAGGGCTGTTCTAGCTCTGTGCATGATGTACTGGATACCATTGGGTAGTGTTACAGCTGTGGGGCGGGTGGCTAGGAGGAGCTTTGAAGCTTCCTCTAGGTGCTCCATGAGCTCTTCAGCTTTACTGGCGGGGGATTTCTGGGCAACTAGCGAGAGAGCGTAGACGGCGGCTCTGCCTATCTCTGCGGCTCCGCGTATCTTCATGTCGCGGATGTTGTTTGCTATTTTGATGACCTCTAGTGGTATCAACGCGTCCACCTCCTCAAGCACTCCGCTAGGAGGGGAGCGATGCTGACGCAGCTCACCGGGCTTGGCACGCTGTCGCTTGCAAAGATGCTCTTCACCCCAGCAAGGTAAATTTTGGTGAGAGCGCCGTTGACCAGTATTGGGTGTGTGCAGCAGGCATAGACTGCTTTGGCGCCTAATTTTAGGCATTGCTTGGCAGCTTCAGCCATGGTTCCTCCAGTGCTGATGATGTCATCCATGATGAGCACTACCTTCCCCTTGACGACTTCCTCCTCTTTAGGTGTAACCATAACCTCGGTTGGGCTTAACCGCTTCTTGACGAAGACTGTGTGCTCCACCTTCACGTGGCTTGCTGCCTTAGCTACTAGAGCTTCTGATTCTTCATCGGGCCCCACTATGGCCAGCTCATTTGGCGAGAACTTGTATTCTTTGATGAAGTATTCTGCTAGGCTTTTTGAGGCGGAGAGATGGATGAACTCCGCTTGGAGGAAGGGGGCTAAATCCCTCAGCCGATGAAGATGGGCATCCACAGTGACTATGGCATCTAGCTCAAGGGAGTTTAAAAGCTCCGCCACCACCTTTAAGCTGATGGGCTCTCCCGGGTTAAAGCGGGCGTCTTGCCGGGCATAGGCCAAGTAGGGAATAACTGCAACTACCTTTGAGGCGCCAGCTCCTCTAGCTGCTTCAGCTAGGAGGCAGAGTTCCACGAGGTATTCATCTGGCTTGTGGGCTAGGCTCTGCAGCAGAACAGCGGTTTCACCTTCGAGTGGTCGAGTTATTCTGAGGTACTTCTCCCCATCGGGGAACTTGCGAATCTCCGCTGGAGCTAGCTCCACTTCGAGGGCTTGAGCTAGTCTTAGAGAAAGAAGAAGGTTGGAAGATCCCGGAACGACTATCAATAGCTCTTCCCCGCTAGAGTTCCTCCCACATGGCTTCGTAAAGTTTCTCCATGTCCTCCTTTGTGGGCTTCCTCGGATTTCTAGCTATAAACCTCTGCTGGTTAGTGAAGAGGTCTTCCACCATCTTCGGCAGCTCCTCTTTTGGCACTCCTACGTCGCTGAGCGAAGTGGGAAGTTCAAGGCTCTCGATAAGCTCTCGAACAGCCCCAATGGCTTCCACAGCTGCTTCCTTCGACGAGAAGCCAGCTACGTCTAAGCCCATGGCTAGGGCAGCTGAAGCCAGCTTCTCTGGCACTGTTGGAAGGTTGTACTCCATCACATAGGGTAAGCAGAGGGCACATGAAGCACCGTGTGCCAGCTTGTAGTCTACTGCATAGGTGTAGGCTATACCATGGGGAAGGCATAGCCCAGCATTAGTGAACGCCATCCCGGCTAGAGCTGAAGCCAGTGCCACGCCGTATCTAGCCTCGATGTCTTCCCCGTTTGCGTAAGCTCTCTCAAGGTACGTGAAGACCAAGCCTATTGCCTCTAAGGCTAGGGCATCCGTGAAGTTGTTGGCCTCGACGGACATGAGAGACTCGATGGCGTGTGAGAGGGCATCAATTCCCGAGGCTGCAGTGGTTTTCGGTGGCACGGTGATGGAGAGCACGGGATCTATTATCGATACATCGGCATTGAGGTTAAAGCTCCATAATGCTACTTTAACTCTGCCATCCACCACCACTGCTGCTGGAGAGACCTCGCTGCCAGTTCCAAATACTGTTGGCACCAATATTAGGGGGAGTCTTTTCTCCTTGACCTTGTAAGCTCCAACGTACTCTGAGACATCTCCCGGATTCTTGGCTAGAGCGGCTGCTATCTTTGCTACGTCCATCGAGCTTCCCCCACCAATCCCTATGACTAAGTCGAAGCCCTCAGAGCGCACTGCCAAAACAGCCTTCCTAGCGGTGTCAATGCTGGGCTCTGGCTCCACTTGGCTGAAGACGGTGACTGAAAATCCAGCTTCCTCTAAAGGTTTGCAAAGTTCATCGACTATGCCTAGAGAGCGGACAGTCTTTCCCGATACTACGAAGACCTTCTTGGGGGAGAACTTGGAGACCTCTTCCACTAGCTTCTTGGAGGAATGGACGCCGAAGACGATGCGGGTTGGCGTGTAGTAGGAGTAGGTCTTGAAGAGGAAGTGCTGCAGCTTAACCTCCATTTTCATATACCTCCGTGAGCAATTATGCTGAGAAGGTGGATAAATAACGAACCCTTTGAAAGGCAGGGGTACATGGAGGCTTCGCCTTGAAGGCTAAGAAGGGAGTCTTCCACCTTGAATGCCACCCCGGAGAGGTGGCAGAGAGAGTAATTGTATGTGGCGCTCCTGAAAGGGTGCAGAGGGCTTCAAAGCTTCTTGAGAACGCTGAACTGGTTAGCGGGAAGAGGGGGCTGCTTGTCTACACGGGCGGGTATAAAGGGGCTGAAGTAACCGTAGCCACCACTGGGATGGGTGGAGCCTCTGCAGCTATTGTTGCGGAGGAGCTGATAGAGCTCGGAGCAAAGACGATCATTAGGGTTGGAACTACAGGGGCTCTTCAAGAGGAGGTTGATGTAGGAGATCTCATAGTTGTTGAGGGAGCAGTTCCTCTTGATGGAACTTCTAGAAGCTACTCCCCAGAGGGGTTCTGCCCAGCTAGCAGCAGCGAGGTGGTGCTGGCTTTAAGAGAAGCTGCAAGGGAGCTGGGTGAGAAAAGGATACATGTTGGCTTGGTTTGCAGTACGGATGCCTTTTACTTAGAGGATGTCGACTTCGTGGAGAAGTGGTCGAGGAGAAAGGTGCTCTCAGTGGAGATGGAGTGCGCAGCCATAATTACAGTTGCCAGGATCAGAGGGGTTAAGGCTGGCGGGATATTGGTCGTGAACGGCAACCTCAAGAAGGAAGTGGCTATGGTTTCCCATGAGGAGATAGCGGATAGAGAAGAAATGGCCTTGAGGATGGCTATGGAGGCGCTACTCAAAGTCCCCTTATGAAAAACCCCCTCGCTCTAAGGAACTCTGAGACTTGCTGTAGAGTAGGTAGGCCTCCTCTAGCTCCTGGATGTGCTATCTTCAGGGCGGCGACGGCGTTCCCCATAATGCAGCACTCTCGAAAAGATAGCCCTAGGAGCAAGCCCTTAATGAAACCAGCGTTAAAGGCGTCCCCAGCTCCAGTGGTGTCGACGACTTCCTCGACCTCAAAGGCAGGGATGAACTCCCTTTCTTCCTCTCCCACGGCATAGACTCCTTTAGCACCCATCTTCACCACGACTGTTGGAGCATACTCAGAGAGTACATCCGCCGCTTTCTTAGGATCACTGATCCCAGTAATTGCCTTGACCTCGGTTGAGTTTACAAAGAGGATGTGAGTCTTCTCCAGAACGGGTGCGAACTCCTTAAGAGGGTACTTGAGGGCTGAGCCTCCCGGGTCATAGGTGAAGACAGCTCCTCCCCGTACAGCCTTTGCGGCTATTCCCTCGGCAGTGGAGGGCTTCACGCTGCTAGCATGGACGATTTTAGCTCTTCTAGCGGCTTTTAGGGGAAGGCTCCGCGAGGAGAGGAGCTGGTTAGCTCCTCGAAAAGCCACCATTCTTTTGACGCCACTTCTCTCCACGAGAACTAGCACATAGCCAGTGGTTCTCCCTTTCTCAACTCGAATTAGCCGCGTGTACACCTTCTCCCTTTCAAGCTCAGCGAGAGCGGATTTGCCCATCTCATCGGAGCCTATATGCGCGATGAGGCCTACCCTGCTTGAAAGCCTTGAGAGAGCTACTGCAAAGTTGGCGGCGGAACCTCCAAACGAGATGTGAAAAACTCTAGCCTCCACTTCTCCGTCGGGTGGTGGAGTAGACTCAACAAAGGCTGTAATATCGACGTTAAGGTTACCCACGGCTAGAGTGTCGAAGACTCTAGCTGCGTTTTTCAAGGATGATCCTAGCATCAACTATGCGTGCCCCCGACGGATAGACTATTGTGGGATTGAAATCGAGTTCACGTATCTCTGGAATAGCAACCACTAGTTGAGAAGTCTTCACTAAAGTAGAGATTAAAGCGCCTATATCGGCTGGGGGCTTGCCTCTCGCGCCGGCTAGCACAGGATATGCCTTGATCTCCCTTATCATGGAGAGAGCGTCAGCCTCGGTGAGGGGGGCCACTCTAAAGGACACATCCCTGAAGACTTCTACGAAGATTCCGCCTAGCCCAAACATTATGGTGGGGCCGAATTGAGGGTCTTTAAGTGCTCCAACGATGGTCTCTATCCCGGGAGGAGCCATTCTCTCTACGAGGATGCCTTTAACTTCGGCTTCAGGGACTTTTGCTTTAACGTTCTCCAAGATCTCCGAGTAGGCGGCTCTCACCTTCTCCTCGCTATCCAAGTTGAGCATGACTCCCCCAACATCCGATTTGTGCACTACTTGTGGGGAGACGATCTTCATCACAACTGGGTAGCCTAGCCTAGAGGCGTAGTTCACGGCTTCATCGGCTGTCTTGGCAACATGCCAATCATCTACTGGTAATCCAGCTAGCTTGCAGATCTGCTTGGCTTCGGGTTCAAGCAGCCTGTTCCTCCCTTCGGAGTAGGCTCGCTCTATTATGGATTTTATGGCTTGAAGGTCCAAGAAGCTCACCGCACATTACTAGGCGGGGACGCTGCATATTTATAGGTTTAAGCTAAGCCTACTCAGCATCACATTGATGGAGTGTGCTCCTTGATGCTGCACCCGGTGCTTGGAGTTGCTGGTGAGAGGAGGCTGCTGTTGGGCAATGAGGCCGTGGCTAGAGGTGCTATAGAGGGAGGAGTGGAGGTAGCAGCCTCCTACCCTGGAACGCCAGCCTCTGAGATCTTGGAGACTTTAGCGGAAGTGGCTGAGGAAGTAGGCATCTATGTGGAGTGGTCGACTAACGAGATGGTGGCATGGGAGGTTGCCGTCGGAGCAGCTATGTGCAATAAGAGGAGCATGGCATCGATGAAGCATATAGGTGTGAACTGGGTGATAGATCCCCTCATGCACTCAGTTCTCCACGGCTTCAATGCTGGGCTTCTCTTAGTATCATGCGATGACCCCTCGGGGCATAGCTCTGCTACAGAGCAGGATAACAGGAATCTAGCGTATATGGCAGAGATTCCCATCTTGGAGCCAAGCGATCCTCAAGAAGCAAAGGACTTTACTGTTGAAGCTATTGAGATCTCAGAGGAGCTTAGAGTCCCTGTCCTCTTGAGGCTTGTAACAAGAGTTGCGCATACTAGAGGTGACGTCGTTCTAGGAGAGCTGAGGAGGGAGTCTAGGAAGCCGGAGTTCCATGATGACTTTTACACTAAGTTTGTACTGAAAAAAGGGTTTGCAGGACCTAGAGTGATTCCAGAGCTGCACAGGATTCTCCATGAGAAGCTTGAGAGGGCAGTTAAGCTTGCTGAGAAGAGGAAGCTGAACAAGGTGAAGGGCGGTGGAGGCGAGCTGCTCATAGTGTCTTCTGGAGTGGCTTACAGCTATGTGAAGGAGGCTATCGAAGACTTGGGTGTCGAGGATAAGGTTACCGTGCTGAAGGTGGAGATGGTTCATCCATTTCCAGCTGAGCTTTTGCGGGAGCTTCTGAGAGACCATAGGAGGGTGCTCGTTTTAGAGGAGGGGGAGCCGTATCTAGAGAGGGAGGTTAAGCTTGCGGCTTTCGACGGTAAATGTACTGTAGAGGTTCATGGAAAGCTTTCTGGGAAAATTGGGAGAGTTGGAGAGCTTGACCCTGTAGAGGTGAGAAAAGCTATAGCTGAGATGCTTGGCGTGGAAGTTGAAGGTGAAGGGCCTAGCATCGGTGAGCTTGAGCTTAGAGAGCTTACTACTCCGAGGGTGATTTCCTTCTGTCCGGGATGTCCTCATAGAGCTGCCTTCTATGCATTGAAGAAGGCTATCAACAAGGTTTGCAAGGGAAAGCATCTTGCCATAGGCGATATAGGCTGCTACACTATGGGAATGAATCCACCGCTTCGGGTGCAGCAGACGGTGTTCTGCATGGGCGGCAGTATAGGCATGGCTTGTGGAGCCGCGCATAGTGGATTAGATTGCCCGGTGATTGCCACGGCAGGAGATTCAACGTTTTTCCATGCATGTATTCCAGGATTAATCAATGCAGTGTACAATAAGGCTAAGCTGCTCTTTCACATACTTGACAACGAAGCCACGGCGATGACGGGCTTCCAGCCTCATCCGGGAACCGGGAAAACAGCCGTTGGGTTGGAGGCTAGGAAGATTAAGATAGAAGATGTGGCGAGAGCTTGCGGTGCTGGCTTTGTGGAAGTGGTAGATCCCTATGATTTGAAGCGCTGCGAGGAGGTTTTTGCGAAGGCTCTGAGGTATGAGGGAGTTGCCGTCGTCATCACGAGGAGAGAGTGCGCGCAGCTATTCTTGAGGAAGCTAAGGCACAAAGGATTGAAGCCATCGCTGGTGGTTGTTGATGAAGAGCTATGCAAGGGATGTAAAGTGTGCATAAACCAGTTTGGCTGCCCAGCTATCTGCTGGGACCAAGAAAAGGACAAAGCGCGTGTTGACCCAGTTCTCTGCATCGGCTGCGGGGTATGCATTCAAGTATGCCCGTTTAACGCTCTCAAATGGGGGGAAAGAAGGTGAAAATCAACATTATTGTAGCTGGCGTCGGCGGGCAGGGAAACGTTACAGCAGCTTATCTGCTGGGAGTTGCTGCTCTAGAAGCGGGGTTTAATGTAAGGGTTGCTGATGTATATGGCTTAGCTCAGAGAGGAGGAGCGGTGGTCAGTCATGTGAGGATAGGGAGGGTGTACTCCCCCCTCATAGGAAAGAGAGAGGCTGATGTTGTAGTAGGTTTAGAACCTATGGAGGCTCTAAGGAATGCTGCAAAGTTTGTAAAGCGAGAAGGAGTCGTGCTGACAAATACCTATCCAATCTACCCTATAGAAGCATCTGTTGGAGAGTTTCAATACCCAGAAATCGGCAAGCTATTGAAAGCCATGAAGAAACTAGCGAAAACCGTGGTTGCCATTAACGCGCAGAGGCTGGCTAACGAAGCAGGGCTACCCATAGCGGCTAACATAGCAATGCTCGGCGCTCTAGCAGCTTTAGAAGTACTGCCCTTCACAGCGCAACACATGAGAAGCGTGGTAGAGAAGTATATTCCACGCTTCAAGGAGGAGAACTTGAAAGCGTTTAACCTTGGGTTCAGGGCTTGTGGGGAAGTTCTAAGTCATAGAGACCGCTAGGCTCCTAATGATATCTGCGACGTCTTCACAACGGTCAGCAATCTCCTCCAAATCATCGGCTAGCTCTTTGAGAAGCATGAACTTTGTCAAGCCGAGCTTGGAACTCGTCTCTAAGAGGTCCTTGGTGAGAGAGATATGAACTCCATCAATTTCCTCTTCTAACATTTCAACCTTGTCACAGACATCTATGGCATTCTTAGGCTTCTTGCCTAGAAGCCTCATAGCTTTTACCATGGTTTCTGCTTGCTGCGCAAGTAAGGAGGCAACTTGCAGAAAAGCGCTCTCCAGATAATCAGGAACACCTTCAGCTGCTTGGGGCAAGAGAGCTGTCCTGCTGGAAGCTATTTTCGCACGAGTAGCCACGTCATCAGTGGCAAATACTAAGCGTAGGAGCACTTCGCTATCTATTGGGTGGAAGGAGCCTCTCGATATTTCGTGGATGATCTTTCTTTTAAGGTCGTCAGCTTCCTTCTCTATCATTATGAGACGCCCGTTGCTATTTAGAAGAGAGTCTATGTCCTTCGAAAAGAAGGCTTTAACAACATCCTCCAGTAGCTTAATGACCATGCAGACCTTCTCCGCGTGGGTGCAGGAAAGGTTCATTACCTTCTTTTCAAGGCGCCTTCCAATCCACATGATGATGTTAGCTGAAGGCAATCATGGAGCCTCCCATCTTCAAGCTATTCCAATAATAGTTAGAACTAGGTAGATAACTATGGCGATGCCAGCAGCGCAAGGCACCGTGAGGAGCCATGAGGAGATGATATAGGTAGTTACTGTTCTATCCACTGCCTTGATACCTTTCGCCAATCCTACTCCTATAACTGCACCAACAATGGAGTGGGTGGTTGAGATAGGCATGCCATATCCCCAGAGAACATGGGGGACTATTGTGAAGAGCAGCACGGTAATTGCCATGCTGAACTGAGCTATGAAGCCGCTTAAGGGATTAAGCGTGGTGATTCGACTTCCTATCGTGATGATCACCCTCCTACCATAAGTGAGGCCGCCTACGATTATTCCGGCAGCTCCTAATGCTGCTAGCCAGATGGTAGACCCTACGAACCATAGTTGCCGTTCTCCAAGTACTGCAGAGACTACTCCAACGGCGTTTGCAACGTCGTTTGCTCCAAAGGAGTAGGCTGTGAAGCATAGAACGCCTATCTGAAGGAGGCGTATGGTTCGCTCATAGTTAGAGGCTATCCCTTTGAATCTCCGTGGCACAACATAATTTAGGGTCTTATACATTACAAGAGCAAAGCTCATTGCCAGAAGAGGGGAGAGAACCCAGCTTAAGACTACGGATGACATAACACCCCAATTGATATTAGTAACACCAGCCACTACCAAGCCTGCTCCCAGTACACCCCCCACAGCGCTGTGAGATGTCGAAACTGGAATGCCTTTCCATGTGCAGAAGTACACCCATATGAAGGTCGCTAAGACGGCTGCGAAGACAGCAAGGGGGGTTAGATACTCTGTGGGCACTATACCTTTTCCAAGGGTTTTCATCACTCGATACCCTTGTGTAACTGCTCCTAAGAAGGTAAACACCGAGAAGAAAAGCATGGCTTTTTTGAGGGAGAGAATACGCCCCCCAACAGAAGTTGCCACGGAATTGGCTGCATCGTTGGCTCCTATGATCCATGCAATGAGAAGAGCTAACCCCATACTCAAGGCAGCCAGTACTTCGAAGGGGATTTCCGCTGCCATCTCTTTAACTGCTCCTCTGCAGCTCGTTTAGCTTCCGGCGGATCAGCTCATTGGTTAATGCAGGGTCAGCTCTCCCCTTAGTATGCCGCATAACTTGCCCCACGAGGAAGTGCACGGCTTTCTCGTCCTTAAGAGCGTCTTGCACAGCCTTGGGGAACTCTCGGAAAATCTTCTCAATCAGCTGGGAGAGATAGTTTTCATCTACAATCCGCTTCATTCCCTTCTCTTCAACGAGCTTGGATGGAGGAATGCCCTTCAGCACCACATCAAATATGAGGAGTTTAGCTATTTTAATGCTTATCACGCCATCATCCATCAGCTTGAGAAGCTCAGCTAGGTGTTCGGGTTCCATCTTGATGGAGGACCAGTCAAGGTTGTACTCGTTGAGGACTCTCATGGTATCGGTCATCAGCCAGTTGCTGACCTTCTTTGGGCTGGGGTAGAGCTTTACGCATGCTTCGAAGAAGTCGGCTAGAGCCTTTTCACTGGTGAGGACGCGGGCATCGTACTCTGGTAGCCCATACTCCCTCATGAATCTCTCAGCGCGGTGATCTGGAAGCTCGGGCATCATGGAGCGGACGCGCTCTATGAAGTCCTCGGTGATCACTATAGGCACGAGATCTGGCTCTGGGAAGTAGCGGTAGTCGTGCTCCTCCTCCTTCACCCTTAAGGTGAAGGTCATCCGCCTGTCTTCATCCCAGTGCCTAGTTTCACGCCGCACTTGCTGCCCTCTCTTGAGGAGCTCTCTCTGTCTGGCGATCTCGAAGCTTAGAGCACGCTCAACCTCCTTGAAAGAGGTGATGTTCTTGATCTCTACTCTAGCTCCCCCAGCTAGGGAGATGTTGGCGTCGCAGCGCATAGAGCCCTCCAAGCTGCCATCAAAGATGCCGCAGTGCTCTAGGATCGACCTCAGCTTTTGAAGGAAGATTCTCGCCTCCTTAGGTGAGGAGAGGTCGGGCTCAGTCACTATCTCGAGGAGAGCTATTCCAGCTCTATTGTAGTCCACTAAGGTGTAGGGAGACAGCTCGATGGGGCCTAGGTGAACTAGCCTAGCTGGATCTTCTTCAAGCTGGATTCTTGAAATTCTAACCCTCTTTCTCGTTCCATCTACGTCTATATCCACATAGCCGCCGCGCCCTATGGGGGTGCCGCCAGCTCTATCATACATGCTGATCTGGAAGTTCTTGCTCATGTCAACGTAGAAGTAGTTCTTCCGGAAGAACACGGCTCTCTCGGAGACTTGGCAGTTGAGGGCTAGAGCCGCCATCACAGCGAACTCTATAGCCTTCTTGTTGACAACTGGCAGGGAACCGGGCAGGCCTAGACAAACTGGGCAAGTATGGGTGTTGGGAGGCTTTCCACGGTAGTCGGAGGGGCAGCTGCAGAAGAGCTTCGTCTTAAGGCTTGTGAGCTGAACGTGCACTTCGAGCCCGATTACCACATCTTGCTGTTGCTGCATGCTTGAACCTCCTAGATGGGTGGCTTAAGGTTGTGGTAGCTGGAGCACTGCTCGTAGGTGTAGGCTACTCTGAACATCACATGCTCATGGAAGGGTGCCGCCATGATCTGCAATCCCACCGGAAGTCCATCTACGAAGCCGCAAGGCACCGAAATTGCCGGAATTCCAGCGAGATTAATGGGCACTGTGTCGATGTCCACCATGTACATGGCTAGCGGATCTTCAATTCTCTCACCTATCTTGAAGGCTGGAAGGGGCATGGTTGGAGCAAGAAGGACATCAAACTTCTTGAAGGCGCAGTCGAAGTCACCTTTGATAAGCGTTCTCACCTTCAAGGCCTTCAAGTAGTATTGGTCGTAATATCCAGCAGATAGAGCGAAGGTGCCGAGTATAATCCTCCGCTTCACCTCGGCTCCAAAGCCCAAAGCTCTTGTCTTGGAAAACACTTTAACCCACTCTTCGCCCTCCTCGAAAGCACTGAAGCCGTAGCGCACGCCATCATACCTAGCCAGATTTGAGCTAGCCTCAGACATCGCGATGATGTAGTAGGCGGGCAGCGAATAGGGGAGATGCGGAAAGGATACCTCCTCATACTCCATTCCATGGCTTTCAAGGAGCTTGATAGCCCTCCAAACAGCTTCAGCAACCCGTGGATCCGTCCCTTCACCGAAGAACTCCTTGGGAATTCCAGCTTTGAGCCCCTTCACATCCACCACGAGGGCTGAGAGATAGTCCTTAGAGGGGGGATCAACCGAGGTGCTGTCATTAGGATCTCGCCCACAGATTACTGAGAGGAGGAGAGCTGCGTCACGGACATCTCTAGTGATGGGACCTATCTGCTCTAAGCTATTGGCATAGGCTACAAGCCCGTAGCGGCTCACGAGCCCATAAGTGGGCTTCACGCCAACCACGCCGCAGAAGGCAGCAGGACACCTCACAGAACCTCCAGTATCAGAACCAAGGGAAGCAACTGCTTCCCTTGCAGCAACAGCAGCCGCGCTACCACCAGAAGATCCTCCAGGAACACATTCAAGGTTCCATGGATTATAGGTGGGGCCATAGGCGCTGTTCTCGGTGGAAGAGCCCATGGCAAACTCGTCCATGTTAGTCTTGCCAATGATTAAGCCACCTTCAGCCTTTATTCTGGCGACTGTTGTGGCATCGTATGGAGGAATGTATCCTTCAAGGATCTTAGAGGCACATGTAGTTGGAAGACCTCTAGTGCTGATGTTATCCTTTATAGCTATAGGCGCATTAAAAAGAAGACCCTCACTTGAAGAATTACTGCGCATCTCTTCATTGACTGCGAGATAGGCGTGAAGCTTGCTGTCCACCTCCTTGATTCTCGAGAGATAAGCATCCACTACGTCTTCCCTGGAGACATTCCCTCTCCTAAGAGCATCAACCAGCTCGAACAGCGTTAGCTCCAGTAGCCGCTTCATCACTGGAACCTCACACAATTTTAGGCGCTACGAAGTAACCGTTCTTCTTGTGAGCAGCATTCCTCAGAGCCTCCTCTTGAGGGAGAGGAGAGGCTGGCTCATCTTCTCTGAAGACATTGGTCAGTTCTACAACATGGTAGGTTGGCTGAACATTAGAGGTATCAACTTCGTCGAGCTTTCTGAAGAATTCCAAGATCCTGTTGAGCTGCTCTGTGAAAACCCTTTTCTCTTCCTCAGAGAGTTCCACCTTGGCTAGCCAGGAGAGGTGTTCGGTCTGTTCTAGGGATACCAGCTTACGTGAAGCCAATCCAAGCTCACCGTGGGCGTGAGCGCCCTCATCCGGGTCAGCCTAGAGAAAGAGGCAAAGACTCTAAAGCTTTTCCGTCTCTAGGAAAAAGAAGGAAGAAGAAGCTACTCGACTTTGATGGAGTGTTTACGGACTGCTTCAAGCTTGGGAAGCTTGACTTCGAGAACTCCGTTCCTGAAGGTAGCTTTAGCTTTGGAGGGATCTACTTCCGCGGGGAGGCTTACTTTTGTGTAGAAGCCAGTGTAGCGCCTCTCCAGCTGATAGGGGCGTTCAGCCTCCTCTCGCCGAGTTTCAGCTTTGATCTCTAGAGTCTTGTTGTAGAGGCTTAGCTGAATATCCTCTTTGTTCACTCCGGGAAGCTCGGCCACAACGACTACTTCATTATCGGTTTCATACACATCAACGAGGGGTTCGCGATACTCTGGCGCTAGAGTTGCCCGTGTTCTCCGCGGAGGGGCCCATAGAGGGGTTCTCAGGATATCACTAAGTAAACGATCTAGCTCTCGCTGAATTCTCCTTATTTCATCGAAGACGTCGCGGTGCATGGCAGATCCCCAATATTTCTAGCTAAAATATATTTGACTACGAAACATATAATAGCGAGCAAACTATTAAAACTTTCCCTAAACTGGAGGGTAGGTGGGGATATGTATGGCTAAGAAGGAGCTGATGCTCAGAGTTGCTGAGGCTAAGCAGCGTGACGTAGGCAGGAGCATCGCCCGCATAGATAGGAGTGCGATGAGTGCCTTGGGCGTGAGTATAGGGGAGTACATCGAGATTAGAGGGAAGAAGGGCACTGTAGCTGTTGTTTGGCCTCCTTACCCTGAGGATGAAGGAAAGGACATCATCAGAATTGACGGCATCATTAGGCAGAATGCTGGAACCTCCGTGGGAGAGACCGTTGTTGTCTCTAAAGCTGATGTAAAGCCCGCCACCCGCGTGGTTTTTGCTCCGACTGAGGCTGTGAGGTTCGGCGCTGATTTCAGCGAGTATGTGAAGAGGCAGCTATTGGGGAAGCCCATCACTAGAGGGGACAGCATTCAAGTGCCTATTCTCGGCGTTGCTTTGAGATTTGTAGCGGTTGCAACTCAACCTTCGCCGCAGGTTTACATCACCGAGGACACCGAGATCATGGTGAGGGAGGAGCCAGCGAAGGTTGAGGAAATTGCAGTGCCTAGGGTTACCTACGAGGATATCGGCGACTTGGAGGAGGCTAAGCAGAAGATTAGAGAGATGGTAGAGCTTCCATTGAAGCACCCGGAGCTGTTCAGGAGGCTGGGAATCGAGCCTCCTCGAGGAGTGCTCCTCTATGGCCCGCCGGGCTGTGGTAAGACTTTGCTTGC
>JAGHCH010000100.1 GCA_021160575.1 Thermoproteota archaeon
CTTCTAGATGTGTGGATGCCTCATGGTCTTTAAGCGCTTGTTCAAGCGAGGCAGCGAAGATTTGGGCGGCGAAGAGATGAACTTTAAAAAAGAGCGAAAAGAACTGGTGCAAAATCTTATTAGGATAGGTGTCCTGAAGAGTCCAGAAGTCATCAGAGCTATGATGGCTGTTCCGCGAGAGCTTTTTGTCCCTCCCTCCTATAAGAAGTTAGCCTATGCCGATACTCCTCTTCCAACAGCTTCGGGGCAGACTATCTCGGCTCCACACATGGTCGCCTGGATGTGCGAGCTCCTCGAGCTAAAGCCTGGGATGAAGATGCTCGAAATAGGCGCTGGATCTGGTTATCATGCAGCAGTCTGCGCTGAAATAGTCGCTCCAACGGGCTCTCAAGTCAAAGGACACGTCTACGCGATAGAGAGGCTATGGGAACTCGTGGAGTTTGCTAAGAAGAACCTTGAGCGAGCGGGATATGCTGATCGCGTAACTGTGATTCACGGGGATGGAACTTTAGGCTACCCTGAAGCCGCACCATACGATAGAATTCTTGTCACGGCTGCTGCTCCTCGAGTACCTCCACCGCTGGTTGAACAGCTTAAGGTCGGTGGAAAAATAGTGATCCCGATAGGGGAAGCATACACGGCTCAAGAGCTGTTCGTGGTGGAGAAGATTTCGGAGCATGAGGTTCGCAGAAGGCCATGCGGCGGCTGTATCTTTGTGCCCCTAATTGGGCGCTATGGATGGCGAGAATCATCTGAACCAAGCATCTAAGCTCATTTGCTGCTGAGCCCTCTGAGCTTTCACCACCCTCTCAATAGCGTTCTGAACCCTCTCCTCGGAGAAGTCATGCTCATCACATAGAACCCTCTTCACAGCCTCCGGATCCATGTTTCTCCACTCAAGTTTATAATCCTCCGTCACGTCAGGCTCTAGGAAAAGCCTCCTGATCTCTTCAATGGGTATAGGTAGGTCGCGCAGCTCTTTTAGCTCCGGCAAAGCCTCTATAGCCTTCTCAAGGCTTCCATAGGTCTTCACGATCTTAAGCGCCTTCTTGGGCCCTATTCCTTTCACCCCTCCTGGATTGTAATCTGTCCCTAGAAGGATGGCGATGTCTATCAACTGCTCCCTCGTGAGCTGCAGCTCTTCAAGAACCTCATTCAAGTTAATGAGCTCCGGCTCTATTTCTATGTAAACATCTTTCCTCGGAAGCTTCCTCCTACCAGAAATAGTCAGATTTCTCACAAGCCTGGGGGCTCCGAAGAGTAGGGAGTCGTAGTCTTGACTGGCAGAAGCCCAGGCATCCCCCCTCGCAACTATGAAAGCTGCCTGCGCCTCTCCTTCAGAAGGTGCTTGAACCCAAGGAACACCCATCGCCTCGAGGAGCCTCTTTGCTTGGTTAACCATCTCCTCGGTCAACCTAGCAGTTGCTTGTGCATACATCTTAGCTGCCTTAAGGTCCCCCGCCTCTAAAGCCTCCTTATACTTTTTCTCCGCCTCCTCCTTGAGCTTCATCCGCTTTTCAATCTCCGCCTCTTTCACCTCTGGAGGCTTTCCATCGAAAACGTAGACTGGCTTAACCCCCATTTCTAGCAAGTTTACAGTTCTATAGAAGAGACCACTCAGATGGCTAGTGATCCTTCCCTTGGAATCCATCAGTGGAGTGCCATCAGGCTGCCTTATGATGGCTAGGAATTGGTATAGTGCATTGTAACCGTCGATTACTACAACCCTCTTGTTCAGCTCTTCCAGCTTAATGGTGTGCACCTTCGTTATGAGATCGCGGAGATCTACACCCACAGCTCTCCCCTTATAGAAAGCCTACCAAGTCTTCACATTAACCTTTTCTCCTCTCTTCAGCAGCCCTCGAGAGGAGAATCACATTCCTTAAGTTTTTCTTCACGGTGGCTACTGAGATGTACCCCTTAATCTCCAAGCGTAGAAGCGCTTTATTAAACTCGTTCATTGAGAGGTCGGGTCTGAGGGTGCGTACAGCATCGTAGAGGTTCTTGTCGGTAATCGTTCCCCCTTTACTGCTCAAGATCTCAAGAATGATCACGTCGAGAGGTTCAGTTCTCCAAATCGCCGTTGCTTTGGCCACTCTGCTCACCCCTTTAAGAGGGCTGTTAAGCGTCCCCTAAGTGAAGCTGATCAGCTGGGTCTTAACTGGTCTAAGTGTCTGCTTATAGCGCTCTAGCCACTGGCGGTAATACTTCTTCATCTCCTCGCTTATGGAGGGCTTCACCTTCTCCAACGCTAGCTCAAAGTGCCTCATTGAGACTTTCTCCGTATTCATGTTCTCTCTCAGCGCAGCCAACCCTGCTTCCCTCACAACAGCCTCCAAATCTGCCCCCGAATACCCCTCTGTTATCCTCGCAATCCTCTCAAGATCGACATCGATATCCAAGGGCATATTCCGCGTATGCACCTTCAAAATCTCGAGTCTAGCCTTAAAGTCTGGCTCAGGAACGTAGATCAACCGGTCAAACCGCCCGGGTCTAAGGAGCGCTGGATCAATCATATCTGGTCTGTTGGTGGCGCCTATGACGACCACGTTATCCAAGTTAATTAATCCATCCATCTCGGTGAGAAGCTGGCTTATCACCCTCTCCGTAACTAGTGAGTCTCCTATACCCAAGCCCCTCATAGGCGCTATAGCATCTATCTCATCGAAGAGCACAATGCAAGGAGCAGCTTGTCTTGCCTTTCTGAAGATCTCCCTAATAGCTCTCTCAGATTCGCCGACCCATTTACTCAGCACTTCAGGACCCTTAACACTAATGAAGTTAGCCTCACTCTCAGTAGCAACCGCCTTAGCAAGCAAAGTCTTGCCGCAACCTGGAGGACCAATAAGCAGAATCCCCTTAGGCGGCTTGATACCCAGTCGCTTGAAGGCCTCCGGATAGCGCAGAGGCCACTCCACCGCCTCTCTCAGCTCCTGCTTCACATCTTCTAACCCGCCTATGTCGCTCCACCTAACAGTTGGAATCTCTATGTAGACCTCCCTCAAGGCGGTAGGCGTGATCTCCTTAAAGGCGTTGTAGAAGTCTACCATTTTCACTTCAAGCTTCTCTAGAACCTCGGGAGGAATCTTCTCCTGCTGAAGGTCAATCTCTGGGAGGTATCTTCTCAAAGCCTTCATAGCAGCTTCTCTGCAAAGAGCTGCCAGATCAGCTCCTACGAAACCGTGGGTGATTGATGCCAGCTTCTGAAGATCTACATCATCTGAGAGGGGCATGTTCCGCGTATGGATCTGAAGAATTTCAAGCCTTCCTTTGGCGTCGGGGACTCCTATTTCAATTTCCCGGTCAAATCGCCCCGGTCTGCGCAAAGCTGGATCTATGGCATTCGGCCTATTGGTTGCGCCTATAACTATAACGTCTCCCCGTGCTTGGAGACCATCCATTAATGCCAGAAGCTGAGCAACAACCCTCTTCTCAACCTCTCCAGTAACCTCCTCCCTCTTAGGCGCTATGGCATCTATCTCATCAATGAAGATGATAGCTGGCGCATGCTGCTTAGCTTCCTCAAAGACTTCTCTCAATTTCTGCTCAGATTCTCCATAGAACTTGCTCATGATCTCCGGGCCGTTAATTGCTATGAAATACGCGTCGGTCTCGTTGGCAACCGCCTTGGCAAGCAAAGTCTTACCACAGCCCGGCGGGCCATAGAGGAGCACTCCCTTGGGTGGCTCTATGCCAAGCCTCTTAAACAGCTCTGGATGCTTCAGCGGGAGTTCAACCATCTCCCTAATCTTCTCAATAGCATCCTTAAGCCCGCCTATATCCTCGTAGGTAACCCTAGGCACTCGAGCTTGTTCTGCTGGTTTCTCCAGGATCACTAAGTTCGTGGACTCGCTGATTATGACAACTCCCGCTGGCTTGGTGGCTATAACCGTGAAGGGTATCGCCTGCCCTAAAACGGGGATCATTACGTTGTCTCCTTCAACAACTGGCATATCCGTTAAACGACGCTTAACGAAGTTCACAAAACCTGGGTCAACAGTAATTGTGAATGAAAGGGGAGCAAGCTTTACTAGAGTAGCAACCTTCGCATTTGCCTTGCGAACAATAACCTTATCTCCCATCCCAACTCCAGCGTTCTTCCTAATGATGCCATCCATCCTTATAATGCCCAGCCCTTGATCTTCGGCATAAGCTGGCCACACAATAGCCGCAGTCTTACGTCTCCCCTCAATCTCGACAATATCCCCTACATTAACACCTATGGCTCTCATGGCATCCGCGTCTATTCTAACCTTCCCTCTACCTACATCCCTCTGCTTAGACTCCGCCACCCTGAGAACAATCTCTCCAGTTCTCCTTTCACTACTCTCTTGTGACACTTTCTCACCCTTTGAAATGACGCCCGGGTATCTCCCTTCCTTGAACCCTATATAATCCCTACAGCTAAGACCAGCTGAGGGCGTCCAAAAAAGGTGTTCTGGAGGATTACTTTAAAAGTTGTCGCTATAGCAGTGAGTGAACTAGCTCCACTTCTACCTCGCTAACGCCTTCCACCTTCTTGAAGGCTTCCTCAACGCTCTCCGTTCCTCCAGAGATGTTGGGCGGCAGCACTGCGTAGACCTTGAGGGCTTTCAAGCCGAAGGCTATGGGCTCCTCCTCTACCTTATTGATGGATACGCCCTCCGGAAGCACTGCCTCCAGCTTCTTTCTAAGCTCCTCCAAGCTAATCTGATCACTTTCAGGGAAGACCTTTAACACGGCTAGAACTTGCGCTGGCATATCTTCAAATCCCTCCAGCTATGGACCCTTAAACCCACACTTAGGGCATACATATGTGTTAACCAGCTTTCTACACTTATGGCATCTCCAGAACTCCACTTCACCACAGTTGGGGCAAACCAGCCTCACACCCTTTTCATAGGGTAAAATGGGTCTCTTGCAGGAGATGCACGTTGGCAGCTTCAGCTCCGACATGATGCACCGCCTTCACATGAAGGCTACGTTAAGGTGGGATAGCTCTCTTATAAAGCTCACCCCCTTAGAAGGGCAAAGCCCCCTTTAAAACAGCTTTAGCCAAAAGCAGCGAGAGCCTAGGCCTACGGAGGAGCGTGGATATCAGCTTAGCCTGGAAGTCCATGTCTCCAGTCCTCGAGATCCACTCAGCTAATCTCTCCTCTATAATGTAGTGGAGCACCTTGTTGAGTTCCTTATCAGATAGGCTCACAAGAATTCTGCGCAACCTCTTCATTTCCTTGAACTCTTGCTCATAGCTCTGCCTCCACAGCTGCTCGAAGTCCTCCAATTTAGAGACTCCCTCCAAGAAGCCAGCTATCACCTCTCCCGCCATCTTCGAGGTCAGAACGCCATAAACAAGACCGCCTCCAGTTGTAGGCTTCACAAAACCACCCGCATCCCCCACTAAGATAATTCTCTCAAAAACCGTGCGCTTGAGAGGTCCTCCAACGACAACAAATCCTCCAAAGCTCTTCAGCACCTTTCCCAGTCGATGTCTTCTCACTACCGGGTGTTTCTCAAGGAGTTTCCCTAGAAACTGTCGAGTATCCCCTTCACACGCCAGTCCCACTCTTGCTACTCCCCCGCCACAGGGGATGAGCCATGCAAAGAACCTCGGCGCCCATTTCTCTCCCAAGTAAACTTCCACGAAATCATCATCAACAGCTGCTTCCACTTCTACTTGAAACCCTGGGAGAACTTCCTTTGCAACTGCTTTGCCAAGAAACCTCTCAGCGGCTCGGCTCACCGCCCCCTCTGCGTCAGCTACGACTCTGGCTTCAAGGGTTTCGCCTTGAGCTGCGAGGCAGCTCACCGTTGCCTCTTTAACTGCGAGATCCTCGATCTTGCAACCGAGAAAGATCTGCGCTCCGCATCTTTCAGCCAGCTTCGCGAAGTACTTATCCAATCTCTCCCTGTCAACAACAACTGCCACATCCTCCTCCCTGCACACCTCCAGGACCTCTACCCCCGGCGAGTAGATTCTCGCTCCCCTAACTCTGTTGAGGATGCAATGGCTGGGAATTCCCAGCTCACGAGCGCCATAGCAGCTCACAAGCCCGGCGCAGTGCAGTGGAAGCCCGATTTCACCATGCTCTTCAACCACTGCCACCGAAAACCCCTTTTCGGCCACCTTTCGAGCCACCGTTAGGCCGCATGGCCCTCCCCCAACAACTAGGCAGTCGTAGATAGCTGTCCCCTCCAGTGAGGCGCTAGCTTTATCCATGTTTCCACCCTTCCTTATAGGCGGTGCGCATCCATTGGAGCGTTCCTTCTCCTACAAGCAAGTAATAGTTGTGAGAACCGACATAAAGATGAGCAAGGGCAAACTGGCAGTGCAAGTTGCACATGCCGCAGTCTCCTCATTCGAAGAAGTCAAGAAGCTAACACCCGAATGGGCTAAAGAGTGGCTGCGCGAGGGACAGAAGAAGGTGGTGGTCAAAGTTAAAGATCTAGAAGAACTTCTCCAAGTAAAGCAAGAAGCCGACCGTAGAAAGCTACCTAATTTTCTAGTAGCAGATTGCGGTTTAACAGAGCTGCCTCCCGGAACAGTCACATGCCTAGGCATAGGTCCCGCTCCCACTGAACTCGTAGACGAAGTAACCGGGAAACTTAAACTTCTCTAGGTGAAGAAAACTTGGCAATCCAGTCGGCGTCTGAAGTTGATCAAGAATTAGCAATCAAGTATTACTCCACCACCACTCCTCCTCTCCCTCTGGTCTTCAAGCTATTTCTACCGGACTTCATTGTGGAGGAGGTAACCCTCGACGGTACCACAGTGAAAGCCTTCTTTGCAGCTCCTTCTAATCTCTCCATAAACTGGGGTAGAGGCTACACCGTCTATAGGCTTGAAAAACATGCCAGAGATACCCTTGCTACATTGAAGAGGCTCCAGAAGATCTTCAATACACGTCACATAGGCTGCTCAGGGCTGAAGGATAGATATGCCGTAACCTCGCAGCTCATCACCGTTAAGGAGGGCGCCCCTCCACCAAAGCGTTTGCCAATAGGGCTTTACCTTGAAAAAGTAGGCAGTTCTTTTCAACCCTTAAAGCCGGGAGCTTTGAGAGGCAATCACTTCAGCATCATCGGCCGCATGCTAGAGAACGAACCAAGGGTCTCCTTAGAGGAGGTTCTCCGAGAATTTGAAGAGCAGCTCCATGCTCTTGGCATTCCTAACTACTACGGCTACCAACGCTTCGGCACGATGCGCCCCATAAGCCATCGTGCTGGCAAGCTCCTCCTCCTAGCCAAATATGAGGAACTCCTCGATCTCCTCCTCTTCCAAGCACTCCCTACAGAGTGCCTTGAAGTGCGAGGCGTCAAAGCTCTAGCAGCCCCTAGGAAGATTCAGTTTCTTCCTCCTTTCCTAACCTACGAGAAAAAGCTCCTAAAGCATCTAGCCTCGGGGGGAAGCCCTAGAGAAGCAGTCAAGCATCTTTCAAAGAGGCTTCAACTGCTTCTCGTGCAAGCCTACCAAGCCTTCCTCTTCAACAAGATTCTTACAGCTAGAATTGAGGAGCAAGATCTCCCTCTTGCGCCACTTCCCGGGGATAAAGTGGCTATGCTCACAAGCTGGGGATCTCCAGCGAGGATTGTAGAGGCCTCCCCCTCAAACCTCTTGAAGTTCCAGAAATTGATTGAGTCGGGGAAGGCGGCGCTAGCCTTACCAGTGCCCGGCTCCATGAAGCTATCCTCTTCAGGCTCTCCTCCAGCCAAGTTGATGGCTGCTGTGCTGGAGGAGGAGCAGATCTCGCTGCGCCACTTCAAAGACTTCTCTCCAAGCTTAAAGGGAGGCTGGCGGATCTGCATCGTGAAGCCTAAAGATTTCAAAGTTGAGGTGCGGAAGGATCCCTTGACGAAGGGTTTGGTGGTTCACTTAGGCTTTTTCCTGCCCTCCGGCTCCTATGCAACTATGCTTCTCAGAGAACTGGTGAAGCCGCTTAATCCCTTCTTAGCTGGGCTCTAGCCAACCGCTTAAGGCGTCAACCTCTGCCTGTCCCTTGGGAAGAGCACTACCTCCCGTATGTTCTTCCTGCCAGTTAATACCATCATGAATCTGTTGAAGCCAAAGCCCCAGCCTGCATGTGGAGGCATGCCGTAGTCGTAGACCATCAAGTGATACCTAAAGCTCTCTGGGTTCAGCCCCTGCTCCTCAAGCCTCTTTACGAGCAGCTCCTTGTCGTGAATGCGTGTTCCCCCGCTTGCAAGCTCAAGCCACGACCAGTTGAGGTCAAAAGACTCCGACACTTTAGGGTCGTCGTCCTTTGGCTTAATGTAGAAGGGCTTCAAGGCTGTTGGCCACTCAGTGATGAAGTAGGGTCCCTTAAAGATCTCACCTAGCTTTCTGTTAGCTGGAGTTGGCAAGTCCTCTCCCCATGGGATTGCCATGCCATGCTCCTTGAGGAGCTCTAATGCCTCCGTGTAAGTTATCCTTGGAAACGGAGTCTTCAGCTCGGGTAGCTCCTGCCCTAGCAGCTGTAGCTCCTTTGTGCATTTCTTCTTCACTTCGTTGACGATGTAGGCTATCATTCTCTCCAATACATCCATGACATCTTCAGCTGCATAGAACGCCGCCTCGATATCAACCGAGATAAACTCGTTGAGGTGATAAGCTGTGTTAGATTCCTCGGCTCTGAAGAAGGGTGCTATCTCGAAGACTTTTTCAAAAGCTGCTGTAAGCTCCTCCTTGTAAAGCTGAGGGCTCTGGGCCAAGAAGGCTGTGCGCTCAAAGTAGGCAACTGGAAAAAGAGCAGCTCCTCCCTCAGTAGCTGTAGCCAAGATCTTCGGGGTCATAACCTCCATGAACCCTTCTCTAGTTAGGAATTCTCTAATCAGCTGCAAGACCACATGCTGAATCTTAAAGATGGCTGCGCTCTCAAATCTACGCAGGTCGAGAATCCGTGTATTCAGCCTCGTATCCAAATCTGCGGGCACCTTTCCTGTCACATCAAGGGGCAGGGGAGTCTTGGACATTGAAATTAGCTCAATGCTCTTAGGGATAACCTCGGCTCCTCCCGGGGCTTGCGGCATAGTCTTAACTACTCCCTTCACCGAGATTACGCTCTCCTTCCTTAGTTCATCAACAATGCCGAACAGCTCGAGGGGAACCTTATCTTTGGGGAGCGTAATTTGCAGAAGCCCCTCCTTATCTCTCAAAAGAATGAACTTTATCCCTCCTAGATCCCTCACATCATGCACCCATCCGAGAAGGGCGACCTCCTTACCATCAAGCTCGGGAGTTATCTCAGAAGTGTAATGAGTCCTTCTCCACTTACTCCTCATTCCAACCACTTCTCCTTCTTCGCAAGAAGCGCCTTATCAAAGTAGCATGGATCTCTCAAATAACTACTACGTGAACCCGTTCCCCAGAAATCTTCCTCACAATCTTCTCGAGAATCTGCAGATCGGCGGGAGCATACCTCATATCCGATCTGGGTATTCTTAAGGTCACCTCTGAAGTTCCATCGGGAAGCCATATAATGCTGGTGCCTATTACCCTAGCCGGGTGCACTATCTGCTCCAAGAGCTTCTTCAAATTAGAGGTCTTCTCTACCACCTTCACGGTCTTTCCAAATGCTTGGCTCAGCTCACGGCTAAGCTTACTAAGCCAGACGGTGTTGGCCACACCTCTAGACGACGGGCATGAAACTAGAGCTACAACTAAGTTCCCTTCACTCACAGTCTTGTGAAGAATACAGTCCTTTAGCTGTTGATACTTCCCTTCCCTCTCTATAAGAAGCCTAGACATCTCCACATCTTCTTGAGTGATCTCCCCGCGATTCAGCTTCTCTTGACATTTCGCACACAGAATCCCAGTCTTTGCACAAAAGAAGCAGACGGGGGTTTTCAAGGGTAGTCCCCCTTAGCATCCATGTCCTCAGCCGCGCTCCAGCATAATCTCTATAGAGCTAACCCTGCGCGTGCCCCCCTCCTTGACCGTAATCTCATCAGTGCCTATCTTGATCTCCTTAACCTTGAGGTCCGGCATAAACCGGTTTCTCACCATCTCAGCAATATCCACAGCTTTGCTGATGGCCCTGCCACGCGCCTTCACTCTCACAACCTTAGCGCCCTCATGGAAGGCGGTGAGGCACGCTAGAATGTATCTGATGCTCGGCTTGTTGCCGACGAGTATGGAGGTCTCCTCACTCATGGCTCCAGCTCTCCCTCTCACAGCTCTTCTCGTAGTTAGCTACGTAAACTCCCTTAGACTAGATAAATATATTTCCCCTCCCCACGGAGAACCCTTTATTACCATCCCTTTACCTTTGTAAAACACGGGTTACCACGTTGTCCAAAAATAGGTTAGTTCTCACCGAAAAGCAGAGAGAACTTCTCGAATACCTCTACCGCTCCAGCACCCCCTCCATGGTGTTCTCCGTCAAGAAAACCCAAAGCCAAATCGCTAAAGAACTAGGCATCACCCGGCAAGCCCTCAGCATGCACCTTCGAAGAATGAAGGAACTAGGCTTGCTCAGAACGGGCAGAGGCTTCATAGACCTCACAGATAAGGTCTCCGAAATACTGGGTCTCACTGGAAGGGAGGCCTTCGTCTTCCTCAAGGTTCATCCTCCCAAACGTGATGAAACATACAAACAGCTCAAACAGCTACCAGCTTTTCACATCTACAGGGTTACCGGCGAAATAGATGTTATAGCCGTAGTACCCCAAGAGCAGCTGGAAGCATTCCTCAACAACGTCTCCAAGGTAGAAGGAGTGGTCTCCACCTCCTCCCACGTAGTCATAGAAGCCCTCAAATAACCCCGCAAAGCTTTAAATACAGCTCGCATAACACCACCAAGAAGCTATCCCTAGAGGTAACCCAAAATGCCCATCCACGACCCAGAGAAACTGAAGCTCGCCCAGAAATACCTTCTCTACGTAAAAATCTGCAGAAGATGCGGGGCCAGAAACGCCCCCTCAGCAGAGAAGTGCAGACGCTGCAGAAGCAAAAACCTACGCTGGAAGCGCCGAGAACTAGGACGCTAGCAGCATAGAAACACTTAACTAAATTAAAGCAGTCACAACACTAATGTGGGCCGGTCGTCTAGTCTGGTTAGGACGCCACCCTCACACGGTGGAGGTCCCCGGTTCGAATCCGGGCCGGCCCACCAATCACCTCTATAAATTCTCGTCCTGAAATATGTGAAGGAAGTCTCGCCAAAATATTATCTGATATAGGTCTCAAGCCATGCCTCAATTTGAAGCTCGATAGATTCGCCCTCTCCTCAGTTCTCTAGAGATCTAAGAAATGGTCCAGAAAGCTCTATCTCCTGAAATGAGTTTCGATATATAGCATATCATGTAACGATAAAAAGGTGATGAAGTTTTGTTCTCATCGTAGGTATTTTCTTTATAGCGATGTTGTTAAAGCTATAGCTAGGTAGGTAAGGACTGCAGAGGGTGTATGAAGGTGAAGATTGTTGGAATCCTTGGAACTCCTCGACGCAATAGTAATACTGAGATCCTGCTCGATGGGCTGCTAAATATGCTAGAATCGAAGAGTTGCGAAGTGGAGAAGATATGTCTTCGAGATCTAGATATAAAGCCCTGTACATCATGTCGCGCATGCTTAGGCAGTGGTTGGTGCGTGCTGGATGACGATATGACTAGGATCGTAGCTCCAGAACTCCTGGAGGCGCATGCAATCGTTGTAGCTACTCCAGTTCACTTCGATAACGTATCTGCGCTCACCAAGATCTTCATGGATCGCACGTGGTGGTTGAGAGGTAAGCTATGTAACAAGGTGTTGGGATGCATCGTCGTTGGGAGAGGCTACGGGCTCGATACTGCGTTGATGAGTATACGTAGCTGGGCTCTAAAGCACCATATGATAGTTGGTGATCGCGGTGTTGCAGCAAGGGGCTTTGAGTACAGAGAGGTATTGAAAGATGAGAGAGCTATGAAGGATCTCATCAACCATGCTAAGAGACTGTATGAACTCCTCTCACTAATGCATCGAGGTGCCGAACAAGCATAGGGATAGCTAAACTATCCGCTAGCTGAGAGTACCGCTGAAGATCTTTGTTCATATAAGAAGCTTTAACAATGCTGCCTTTAAGGTTAATAGCTCTTGGCTAGGGTGGCATAGAAGATTTTGGCTGAATGTCACTCAATCTCGTGGGGCAGTTCTCCTAACTTTCTCTAGAGATAGTATGAAGCTTATCTCAAAGGAAATTCTAGAAACTTTCAGGCGGCAATAATCTGCTTTTTTAAAAGCTTGACCCTCTTCTTTCAAAGCATTCCATGTAGCAGATTAATGGTAATTAATCAGCAACTCATATATTGTTCTGATTTACGGTATAATTCAAGGAATAATGCTTTGCCCTTGGTTATGAAGAGTAGAATAGGAAAGGGAATACCCTCTACATTTCTAAGAGTGTGGCAGAGGCATTGAATATTGAGAAGGGTGCCATAGTTAAGTTGACAGTTAAGGAAAACAAGCTTATCGTTGAGCCTATTCCAGACCCCTTTAAGCTGGCATTAGAATACCCAAAGTTTGCTAAAACAACGGTTGAGGAGTTTGAGGGGGAGTCCGAGGAGATGCAACGTGAACTCTTCAGTGACGCCTAAAGTTCCACTGATGCTTCTTCTAGACACGACATATCTACTGCCAGTAGTAGGGTAAACATCGAAGACTCACAACACATTGAAAGCTCTTCAAAGTCTATTTCATCGAAGAAAGACTCAACTCTACTGCACTCCGTTCAACTTAATGGAGTTACTCGCTAAGTTGTCGAAGACCGCATACGATGAGGAGAGAGTGTTCATAGGGCTTGAGTCCATGAGGAAGCACTTCACAGTAACTCATCCAACAGTGAAAGGCTACGTGAAGGCGTTAAAGCTTAGAAAAGAAGGCTTCAGAGATTTCATTGACTTACTTCTCTACACAACAGCGGTAACAAGACAACTGCGCTTTCTCACCAGAGATGAGGATCTTAAAAATTTCCTAAAAAGCCGTGGAGAGGATGTTGAGTGCTTGCTCTCAGAAAGGGAGCTTGAAAGACTGGTAAACACTCTGTAAACCTAACTGTCAATATCTTCCTTTTCCTCAGCCTTTTCCTTCACCTCTTCATGGTCGGACACTAAGGATTGCTTAGTTTCGTAATAGAGTCGCTAGGGCGTCTCTAATAGCATACTTTTTACCAAGCGATTCTTAATGTCATAGAGGAGACCTATGATTAGGCGTAAACATCTAGGCATTTCGGGAGTGATTGCCCTGCTCATTCTAGTAGTGGTTTCTGTAGCTGGGGGAGTCGTTGTTTATAACTGGGTGTTGTTATCCCTCAAAGGGGCTCAAGCTTCCGCTGAAAGCCAAGCGAAAGCTTTCAAGGAGCTTGTGGCGGTAGAAGGTTGTGCAGTTCTGAAGACAAAGACTTCCTACATCTTTAAAGCCTATCTGAGGAATGTGGGCTCTATAACCGCCAAGGTTGACGCCGCCTACTTCTATGATGAACACGGAAATGCCATCCGAGCTATGTTCTTCAACCCCGTGGAGCTTGAACCGTATGAGCTGCGCAGCGTTACTGCAGGCTTTCCAACTCAAAGTGGAGCGCCTCATTCCTTGGTATTCAAAACTCAGCGAGCAGTGCCTACTACCCTGCAGATTACCTCCTACATGCTTGAGCACGCTGCAAGAGTTGACGTCTATCTCATTGACTTAACCTCCCAAGGGGTCCCAGGGCACTGGGTTAATCCAACAATCTTGAGATCCTATCTTGAGCAGTACGCATACGTCGAAGTTGTAGACAGCTGGAGCGAACTAGATTCCCTGATTAGGGATCCGCCTACAGGGGTTGTAGTGGTCAATGCTCATGGTGAGCTGGTGCCCATGCCAAGTACATGGAGCAGCTGGGAGGATTACTTCAAGAAGATAGGTGTAAATATCCGCGACTACGGGTGGATCTGGGTTTCAGTAAAGGGCTATCCCTTCTACTACTATTACAAGGAGGGTGAAGGCAAGTTCACGGTAGGCTCCAGCGGAGTAAACAGAGTGCTTACTCCAGTTGCTGGGCAAGCAGACTTCTGGAGTCAATCTGACGGAGTAACCTCTACAGCACTCACTTCGACTGGGGTTGAGGCTTCTGAACTTGTCTCTTTATCCCTCGCCAGTCAAGCAGATACTCCTCGGGCATGCAGATCGGTTTCGGGAGTCATGCCAGTTCTAATCTTTTATGAACTTGAACAGGGAGATAAAACCTACTATGGTGCAGCAAGCTACAAGGTGGGCAAGGGCTACTTACTCGTTAACGGTTTCTCGGCGGGATATAGCGATGATGAAACAGCCAAAGCTGCCACCGCCTTCGCCATCTACACCAAGTTTTACACTATGAAGGTTAGAGGTCCGGTTTTCAACACCCCTCCCACAGTTTACATGCTCTGCTTGGATAGCACTCACAGCCACTGGATAGATAAAGACGAGGTTGCCGACAGCTCTACATGGCTGGCAGCCTACTACGATGCAAACGTAGTTTTAGTCTCCAGCTACAGCAGCCTTGAAGATTTGATGCTGAACCCGCCCTCCGAAGTGGTCGTTATTAATACCCATGGCGAAGCAGTACCCATCCCCGACAGTTGGGTGGGAGATCAAGGCAGCAACTGGAGGACAGTATATTTCAGCCAGCTCACTGAAATCTACGGTGCACAAGGCAGCTCTAGCTACACGCAGAGTAGGCCAATAGATATCTCGAAATTCCCGGAAGGCATTAAGGTGCAGGCTAGGGTTGCCTGCCTTGCCCCTCGATGGTTTGCCATAGGCTTCACCTCCTCTGCCGGAGCGCCATCTCTCTCAGAATGGGGCCACCGCGTGGTGCTAGTGGAGTTCAGAGAGACAACTCCTCGCTTCGTGGTGTCCTTCAACAACTACCAGTATGAGAGCATAACTGGAAGCGAGGACGCTTCTCTGCTCTCATGGTACACCATAAACCTCACGGTCTTCAGCAACTCCACGGTGAAGGTAGTCATCAAGGGGGAGAACGGTGATCAGTACACCCACACAACTTCCCTGAAAAGAAGCTACAGCGACATTAACCATGTCTCCATCGGCGTATGGGGGCTCTCAAGTGGAGATGCCTCCTACCTAGTTTCAGAGGTGAAGATCCACAACTACAGCGGAGGCTCTTGGAGCTGCGTTGAAAGTATATCGTCATCAAACTGGAGGAGCTGGTGGACGGTTGAGAACGATCAAGCTGACACCCCCTACACTCCGCGGTGGAGAGGATACTTCGCCATGATCACCTGGCACGTCAAAAGATATGGGTGGATCTGGGACAACATCATCGGCTACCCCTACTACTACGTGGTCAACGTCCACTACAGTGGCAAGCCCGGATGGTCCACTGGCGACAGCGACCACGAATACTCCATAGGCTCCAGCGGCGCAAGCTATGTCTTCGAGCTGCTGGGAGGCAACCTAATAACATGTTTCAACAGCGTAGAATGCATCCTCACAAGTACTGGCAGAAAGGCTAAAGACCTCTTCGTAGAAGCAGCAATTCCCACCCACCTGTCCAGCAGCGATGTAGTTAGAGCGCAACGCTTCACTGGCATTTCTTTCGACAGGATTAAGGTCTTCTACGACGATGTGTCTGGAAACATCGATCTTTTTGGCTCATGCTCCATTAAGTATGGGAAGGGCCACATCCTCTTTAATGGATTTGCTCCTAATAGGCTTGTGGAAGCTTCTAAAGCGGCCACCGCCTTTGCCTTGTACATCTATAAAATCGCCTTTGATCAATCTTGATGCTCTTTCTCTAGTAGCTTGGAAGCCAGACCTTTCATCTTGTCGCGGGGTTCTCATGAACCAAAGACATAAACTATGTAAGCTTTCCCGTCAAGATAGTAAGTGTATGAGAAATAACGGTAAAGGAGGTGTGGAGGATATGAATTCTGTTAAAAAAGCTAGAAGTCTATGGAATGTAGTTAAGTTCAAAGGAGGAAGATGCGCTCCACTCGTAGCGGCTATTCTTATAGTCGCTTTGTTCGCTTCGTCATGCCTAATAGGGAATGCTCTGGCTCAAGCCGTTGTTCCTCCCCACTACCACGATGATCGTTACTACACTAAGAGCTACGTAAACATGTTTTTTGACCTCAGCCTAAGTAAGTCTCTCGTCTATGTGTGGACTAATGCTAGCATTTTGCCCTGCAATGATACGGTTACTCTTGGAAACAGTACTTATCAATGGAGTGAAATCTACAGCAAGATACTCTATTCCTCCAAGATATACGCCTCCAATCTGCCTGCTGGAGCAATCTCTGACTACTATGTAACCTGGAACCCTGCCACAGGAGAGCTCCGCTACGTCACTAGTGCGCCTAGCGACAGCGACTGGCTTGTCAATCCGACCAATCCCGCTGGACCAGCCATCTACAACTTAACGCATTACGTTGGCATTGGCACCGATCAACCGCAGGCCAAGCTTCACGTTAAAGGCGGCGAGATCTGGCTATTTTGGAGCGGACAAAATCCGAGATTTGTAATAGGTGATTCGCCCACAACCGGGGAGTACGGGTGGCTTCAATGGGATAGCGCCAACAACTACCTCCGCCTTGACACCTCTAATGCGCCAGCAACAGGGCTTAAGATTAAAGATAACTATGTCAGCATCGGTAATGTGTATCCTGATGCCCCTCTGAAGGTGGCAAGCGACACTAATCTCTTGCTCAAAGTGGATACCGCCGCGATAGAAGCTTACATCCATTTATTGCCATCCACAGCTGGAAGTTACGATCTGGGGAGCAGTTCAAACTACTGGAGAGCTCTCTATGTCGAAAACGCCTCTCTAAAGTATCTACTACCTCTAACTGGCAGCGACATTTTGATCAAGGGAAATGTCATGCCGGTCTCCGATGATATCTACTGGCTTGGAAGTGATGCCTATGCCTGGGCCCGCCTCTATGCTCATGGCGTGAACACCGATGACCTCTACCCCATAACTGGATCAGCTATCTATGTGCATGGCCATCTCAACCCCGATGATGGCTCATACGACTTGGGTTACTACAATAAGCGGTGGCGAAATCTCTACATCAAAGAGTACAGTGGTGGACAGGGCTTCATCCAAATGGGCAGTTCTACCAACTATGGTAGATTCTACTTCTACCCCAGTGATAGCATGTTTGTGTTCACTAAGGGTATCCGCACCTATCCCTCAGGGGCAGCCGACCTAGGCTCCTCCACCTACCACTGGGGTTCCCTCCATGTTGACC
>JAGHCH010000033.1 GCA_021160575.1 Thermoproteota archaeon
CATTCTTGGCTAGAAGCCTCCCATCCTTGATGACGTAGAGAGGCGGCCCTAAAAGCCTTAAGGCTTTTAGGGCCGCCTCTCTACGTCATCAAGGATGGGAGGCTTCTAGCCAAGAATGTTGGAGGCGAGCACTGGATTTACTACAAGGGCAAATGGGAGCAGCTGGAGTTCTATCAGCTCTAATTCTACCTCTTTTCCTTAGGTGGAAGTGAAAAATCGCTATGAACACTTGGAGAACGCTTAAAATAGTCCTTAACCACTATTTCTATCCCCCTTGGAGCTAATTGAAGGGAGCCGTAGGGAATGCTGAGAGACTTCGCTAAAGTATTGGGATACCTATTGATTGTCGCTTCTTCTGTGATGCTCTGCACAGTTGTGGGCCTTGAATTTAGGCAAATAATTTCGGTAACTGTTTTCACTAGCTTTATAGCAGGTTCCCTTTTTTACTGGCCCTTCCGCAATGCGTTCGCCTTAGCTGGCGTAGCACTTCTCCTTGGGCTTAGAGTTCTTGATGTGGAACACTTAATCGAATTCGCTAACCTGGATATCATCCTCTTCCTAGTTGGAATGATGATTGTGGTGGGGTACCTAGAGGAGAAGAGGTTCTTCGATTGGCTCATAGGTGTTTTGACAAAGCCCTTCTGCAGCAGACCTACAGCTTTGATAGCTATCCTCTTAATGCTGGCGGCGGTCATGGCAGCGCTCGTAGATGAGGTCACCTCTATCCTCTTTATGATGGCGATCATGCTAAGGGTCCTCAAAGCCTTCGGAGTTGATAAGAGCAAGGTGCTGCCCTTCATCATCTTTCTGGTGTTCACCACCAATATAGGTAGCAGCGCACTCCCTGTAGGGAACCCCATAGGCGTGATGGTGGCTTTTAGAGCTGGGCTAACTACGCTGGATTTTGTCAGGTGGGTTAGTCCACTCGCGGTGATTAATGCAGCTGTGGTGACATTGATTAGTCTCCCCTATCTGAAGAAAACGGGCTTTTCAAAGGTGAAAGTGGCGAGCTGTGCTGACCTTAGAATAGAGGAAGTGAAGTTCACGAGGGGGATGCTGCTCCCCTTAATGGTGTTCATCGCCGTGCTCTGCGGATTAATCATGCACCACAACATCGAGAAGGCGCTGCACCTGCCTAAAAGCACCATGCTACTGGCAACTCCACTTCTCGGAGCAGGGGCTGCCCTCTTCATCCACCGCCGTAGAGCCCGAGAACTAGTGGAGAAGAAGGTGGATTGGTGGACTCTCCTCTACTTCATCCTCCTCTTCTCAAGTGTGGGCACCTTGAAGTACACGGGGGTTACGGACTTAATAGCACAAGGCGTTCTCCGCATCATTGGAGGTAACGTCTTCTACGCCATGTTACTAATAGGCGGGATAAGTGGCATCCTCACAGCCTTCATGGACAATGTACTGGCCATAGCAACCATGATCCCTGTTGTCCAGTCTATGGCTGAGGCAGGAGTCTACGTCTATCCAATTTGGTGGATCATGCTGATCGGAGGAACCTACTGCGGCAACGCAACGGTGATAGGCTCAACAGCCAACATTGTGGCTGCCGGCTTCGTGGAGAAGAGAGGCTATGGCTCCTTCTCAATGCTTAAATGGATTCTCTTAGGCACGCCGATCTCTATAGTCACCTTCTTACTGGCTTTAGCCATGCTCTATCTGCAGATCCCGGCTATGCCTAGGTGAAGCGAGGGCTTACTTTCACCCTCCTCTTGCTTAGCCGCCAGTATATTCTCTAGGTTCGCAGCATAGGGGAATGCTTATCAAGCCTTGAGGAACACGTCTCATCTTAGTGGAGAGAGCTCTTTGACCTCTATTACCGAGAAGCTGGAGCTGCTGGGCGGCGTCGCCAAATACGATGTTCACACCTCCAAGCAGAGAGGACACTTCACTGCTCCTCTAGGGGGGATCTATCCCTCCATAGGCAGCGATGGAAAGGTTATCTGCCTCTTCAAGATCTTGATGACCAATAGATGCTACTTCGACTGCAAGTACTGCGTGAATAGGTATTCGAGGAGCCGGCGTAGAGAGTCCTTCACGCCGGAGGAGCTGGCTTCAACCTTCATGAAGCTCCATGAGACGGGGCTTGTGAAAGGGCTCTTCCTCAGCTCTGGCTTAGGGAGAGATCCGGTTAAAACCATGGACGATATGCTCGAAGCTGTGAGGTTGCTTCGCTTCAAATATGGGTTTAAAGGGTACATCCACCTCAAGGTGCTTCCCGGAGCTACTCAAAGCCAGGTAAAGGAGGCTTGCATGCTCGCCAACAGGGTCAGTGTCAATCAAGAGGCACCTACACCTAGCCATCTAAGCGAGATTGCCAGTCAGAAGGAGTTTAGGGTGGATATTGTGAGGAGGCAGCTGTGGATTCGCGACTTCCTCGCCAAGCTTGGGAGAGGAGGGCAGTCAACTCAGTATGTTGTGGGGGCAGCTGGTGAATCTGATGAAGAGCTACTGAAAACTGCTTGGAAATGCTATAAGGAGCTGAAGATGAAGCGGGTCTACTACTCGGCTTTCATCCCCATCCCTAGAACACCCCTAGAAGATCATCCCCCTACACCTAAGCTGAGGGAGGTGCGCCTCTATCAAGCAGATTTCCTTCTGCGAGGCTACGGCTTCTCCTTGAAGGAACTCCGCGAGGTATTTGACGATAATGGGATGCTTTCATTAAGCCTGGATCCCAAGCTGGCCTATGCCCATAGACATCCCGAGCTATACCCAGTAGATGTCAATGAAGCAGAGTTTCAAGAGTTGATTAGGATCCCCGGGATAGGAGTGAAAACTGCCCAAAGGATCTTGAAGCTTCGTGAAAAGCGCGTTAAAGTAGGGAGCTGGAAGCAGCTCGCCATGCTAGGCGCTAACATCAAGAGGGCAGCACCCTTCGTGGTCATCGAGGGAAGAAGCCAGCCAAGCCTCCTCTCCTTCACGCAGTAAAAGGGTGTACTCTAGAAAAATGCAAATTTTTAATATGAAAGTTGCATTTTTCTAGAGTATGAACCGTGGGGAGATCAAGGTTTTAGAGGCGCTGCTTCAAGGAGTTCAGCAGGCAGAGGATATTGCTGCTTGTGCTCAGATGAGCATTCCGCAGGTATATAGGAATTTGAAGAAGCTGATGGAGAAGGGGTTTGTGGAGAAGACCAACTCTAGATTCCAGATAGCCAGCAGCGAGCTGTTCTTTACCTTGAAGAGAGTGGCGGTAAAATATGATTTAGAAGCCTTGTTCAGAGGCAGAGGTTTAGATCTTCTCATGCTTCTGGCTTGTAGAGCTAGAGGCTTTGAAGAGCTTACAAAAAAATTCAGACTGGCGGAATCTACCCTCTATGGCTATCTATCCAGGCTCATGCAGGTGGGCGCTGTAGCCTATGAGGATGGCAAGTACACCATAGCTGATAGAGATTTGCTACAGCTCCTCCAACTCCTAGAAGTTAGAAGGAAGGCTTTACTAGTGGAACCCTTCGCTGAGATCATTTACACTGGAGAAAGCTTCCTTCTTAAGAGGGTTCCCAGCGGCATGAAGGCTAGAGGCTCATTAACTGCCTTTTCCCTCTTCTCAAAGTACGGCATAACGCTGCATCTTCCCTACAACTACTACGTGGACCCCCCCATGGAGGAGAGCTTAGAAACAGCTCTAGTACATGCGCTCATTGCAGCATCCACAAGGAGAGAACGCACACTCTGCGCTCTCCTCTACGCGAAAAATCGCAGCAAGCTAAACCTCGCTAAAGCACATCAACTGGCTAGAGGTACCCCAGCACTACCCCTTCTCCTAAAGCTTGAATACTATGCTGCCGGGCTGCCAGTAGAGGATCCTGAAGCTTTTCTGCCATGGAATGAGTTCCTAGAGTTGGCGGAACTCTACGGTGTAAAGGTGGAGAAGCCTCCCTCAGCTGAGGTGCTTGACCACTACTTCCGTGAAGTAGGTGTGAGATTGCAGAAACCCATTGAAGCCTATGTATTCGGAGGATTGAACCTCGTGCTCCTCAAAGTAAAGGAGGCCACCAAGGATGTAGACCTCGTAGTAGGAGGAGAGGAGGAGTTTAAAGCATTCATCAATGCTCTAGAGCAGCTCGGCTATAAGCCCCTGGGAGACATTGAGTTCTTCCCAGAAGATTTAAGGAGAAAGCCGTGCAGAATCTACTGCAAGGACAGCCTTAGAATAGACATCTTCCTTGAAAAAATCGCTGGAAAACTCCTCCTCACAGAAGGAATGAAGAAGCGAGCTGAGAAAGGAGTTGCCTACGGCAACTTGACTCTCAAATTCATGAGCCTAGAGGACATCATCCTATTGAAGGCATGCTCTCCAAGGGAGAGGGATCTCGAAGATATAGCAGCTATAGCCAAGAAGAGCAGGATCTCTTGGAGAGAACTCGTCAAAATCCTCCTAGAACAGCCCAAGGAAGTCGCTGAAGAGTACGCCTTCGCAGTGCTCCAAACCCTTGAGACACTAGAGGAGGCATACAAGGTGAGAACGCCAAGAAGCGTTAGAGCTCAATTGAGGAAGATGGCTCTCAGAAATCTAGTGCGAAAAGCCTTGGAAATGGGCTATAGAACTCCCTCAGAAATCAGCAAGCGGCTAGGGTATCCGGCTTCACAGGTGAGAAAGATCCTCCAAGAGTTAAGATGCGGTGAACAAGATAGTACCGTTCCTAAGAGCTAAAAGTCAATGGAGCATGCCCAGGAAGCAGCACTTGCGAGGAGATGTAGTGGTCAACTCCGGGGATCATCGTGTACATGTAGGGGGTGGAGGCAGCCGAAGTAGGGCATTTCCCCTTGTAATTCATCTTGAAGCACTTGGTGGCGACGAAGACTTCGTCGACGCCGTCTAAGTCTAAGTCGAAGGTCTTGATGTCCGCCACATCAAATGATGGGCAGTAAGCTACGAAGCTTGACTCTTCATCTGGATCGTAGATATTCAAGCTCTGCATGTAGGCGTCATAGTAGATCACCTCTCCATCAGAGGCTATTCTGAAGAGATCCCCCAGCTTAGGAGGAGGCTACTGAGCGGCGGTGATCTGCGGCAGCAGTAGCGCTAGCAGAGCGAGGGTGGCTAAGAGGAGAAGCCCTCTCCTCAATAGCCCTCCTCCAAACTCCACTTCTTGAACAGCTACTCAGAAGCTTCTTGCCCAACTATACTATATTACGCTTTTGTGAGAAAACATTGGAATTAAGTGCTTGGCTGAAGAAGCCTGCGATGATAGTAGGTGTAAAGTGCAACTGCCGGACTATGGCCAGTCACTCTGTCTTTAGCTATGAGAGTTACCGCTGGAGCTTTCGAGTACTTGGCGAAGAGGGCGTCATGCCCCATGCATAAGCCGATAATAGCATTCAGCTCGGTTCCAGCCCGGTTAAGCAGCTCTGCTTGAGCTATAGGGTTGCAGAGTATCACGGAGGGATCCAGCTTCGCGAAGAAGCCGCTGAGCGAGCCGCACTTGCAGCACACCGAGTAAACCTTGAACCCCCACTCCTCAAGGAGCGAAGCTATCTTCTCCGCTTCATCGCTCAATCCAGCGCAGAAGGCAAGTCCAACCTTCTTTGCACCGAGTTCTTTAGCTAGTTCAGCGAATTCCCTTACTCTAGGCCATGCATAGTCACCCTTCAACGCTACGCGTGTGGCGGCTCCAGCCAGCTTTGCAGCCTCTGAGTCACGGTAGAGTTCCTCCACATGCTTTAAGAGGCCTTCCAGATGTCTCATAGGGCAGAAGCTGGGAAGCGCCTCTAATCTACCTTTAACACATGGCTTTGCTCGGCATTTCACACAGCTCAGTGAAATTTCCTTCTTCAAGGAAAACCACCCTCCACCAAAGACTTCTCAAGGGAAAGTGCGGTGTAGGTGGAGACTATGCACAAATTAAGGTGTTAAAAGTTCGTCCTCCTCCTCGTAAGCCTTTATGAAGTCAGCCACTCTAGAAAGCATTTCCTCCCTTTCAGCCAGCAGCTTCCACCGCTGGCGCTCAGCCAGTTTCTTGGAGTAAGCAGCCAAGATAACTCTCATCAAAATTCTAATCTTCTCGGCATCACCCAGCTTTATGGCCTCGAGAACTTCTGGAGGCGAAATAGACAGTCTCAGATTCCTATTCACCCGTTCGATGATGAAGGATAGGAAGCTGCAAGCTTGCTCCTCTCCCCCGAAAGCCTTAGCACACGCGGCGTAGAACTCCTTGGGCTCGGTTAGTAACACCTCCAGAGGATCTCTACCCTCCAGCTGATTTGAAATATGGTGTATAATGGCTTCAGCCAAGGCTTCATTAAGGATATCCGGAGAAGACAAGAGGAGAGTTAGATCCAGTGCCTTTTCCTTGGGGAGCTCTACCTCAGTCACATCTTTGCCTCCTTTACCCCTCCCCCACCCCAGCAAAGAGACAGCGAACTCTACACCAGTAGAAGATAGGTCTCTTCATGCCTCTAAAAAAGTTGCGTTTAGCTTCGGGCATCTTCATGGTGGTTGAAGCAGCCTTTTCAACTAATGCACTATTCCAATTGTTCTTCAATGAACTCTTCAGCTAATTCATCTTTAAGATATGAAGGGATTTCCACCCTTCTAACCTCAGTTGGAGGAGCTGCCCTCAAAGCCTCCTCTCTAGCCTCCCTTAGAGCTCTAGCCAGCACTCTGCCAAAGCCAGTTAAGCGAACTGGCTTAGTCTTCGTGGAGATCTCCTCTTGAAGCAACGCCTTCTTCAGCAGCTTCCTCACCAGCCGGCTATACTTGTTCTTGGCAGCCGGGTGATCTGGATCTTCTCCACACCACTCGATGATGCTCCTAATGGAGTCAGCTCGCCCTCCATGCTCCTCCAAAACTATGAGTAAATGCTCTTCATCATCGCTGGGCTGCTCAAGCCTATGCCCTGGAAGGTAGATGGGCTGAGGAGTTAATCCCTTCACACTACGCACCTTAGAGAACCAGTCCTCGTATTCAGGGGTGCCAGGCATGGGGATATACCATCCCCTAGCAGCCGGAGGCACTACATAAAGGTAGACGCGTGGAAACATGAGGGAAACAGTGACCGCCGCTCCATAGCTCTCCTTAGGAGTGGAGGTCACATCGATCATCACTTTCCGGTGATTCTTCGTCACCTCTCTCCGCAGAACTCTATAGAGGGCGGAGAAAACTTCCTCATAACTCTGAGGATTAATGCCCTCTGAAACTGGCCTGGAGCCAGCGAAGGTGAGAACCCTCTCCAGATCCCTCTTATTTATCCTTGAAGCATAGCCGTAGCGATCCTTCTTCTTGTCATAGAGGAGATAGATAGCTTCTATGGGCTCCCGCTCACGGTAGTAGTTGATGCCATCTAAGATTCGCTGGAAGTCATGGCCTACGAAGCAGATGAACACAGTCATCGTTAATCCCCTGAGACTACAGTCTTTCTGTGCTCTGAATAGTTAAATAGCTTTTGTTACTATATCGCTAGAGAGATATGGTTTTCATGTAATTAATCTCAATAATCCTTCAAAGGAATATCGTACACATCTTAAACGATTGCACCGATCTTCTTCAAACTGTGAAGCCATATGCTATACTGTTCTTACGGTTGCTTACACATCACTGAGTTAAAATGCGATGGTTACTTTATCATACAGCTAGGCTGAGTAGCGATGGCTATAGCGTGCAGTAGAGAGCAGCTACTCCTCCAGGACTTCCAGAGGATTGCGAGCAGGCTGCGCTGCATCTATAGGGGTAGCAGAGACTCTAGGCAGGCTACCTTGACTGGAGAGTTCTTGGAGAAGCCTTATCCGATTTTGAGGTATGGCGGCGCCGAGTTTAGAGGTGTTCCGGTGAGCTTCCATGGCTTTAAAGGCTTTGAAGTGGTTCCCCACCAGAAGAGGCTGCTGGCTGTAGATGCCTCTCTGAAGATGCTCTTCGACTGCGGCTCCTTCAAGGTGGCGTTAGCCAAGGTTGCATGCATCCTCTGGGAAGGGAGGCGTAGACTTGAGGTTTGGAATCCCGTGAAGAGAGCTCAACTGGTTTGGAGCCGTGTAGAGGCTGCGGAGTTCCTCTTTGAGGTGGAGGTGGAGGCTGCTCTTCAAGCACTGCACCTTCTCGGGGAGGGGGACTACTGCATCTTGGATAGGCCGCTCACGCCTCCTCCGAAGAGCGGAGAGGCGGCTAAAAAGCTGCTTAGACGGCTTGAAGCGGAGGTGACTGCCCGAGGGGCTGTCTTGGTTGGGATAAGCAAGTCCTCACAACTTAAACTAAACACTGGCGAACCACTTCTAGGATACTTGATCTACTTGAGTAGAGCGCTCGACGTTAGGGCGCCTTGGTTCTACTACCCGGTGTTTAGGTGCACACCCCCCTTTACTTGGATGACAACTGGTGTGGCTTGTTTCTCTGAGGAAGCGGATCACGTCTTCAGAGTGGATTTCACCGCCAGCTGCGATGAAAGCCAGTTGCCAGAGTATTTAGGCGAAATTGCATATCTTCAAGATCCAGCATGCCCTGGATATCCCTACCCTCCTAGAAGCGTCCACGAAGATGCTAAGACCAGCAAGCAGGAGCTCCTCGCTGATAGGCTGGCTTTCCTAGAGCTGCTCTCACAGGAGGGCTTGGAGAAGCGCTTCCTCTCCAGCGTGAAGACAGCCAGCTTTAGAGAGGAGGTGCTGTGGAGACGTTGAAGAGCGTTGGAGTCGTCGTCTGGGTTGAAGGATTGAAGGTGAAGTTCCGCGTAAGTGAAGGTGCCTTCGTGGAGAGAGGGCAGCTTCTCAAGGTTGAAGGAGGAAGCTGCTTTCTCATAAGAGTCTACGACTTCGAGCCAGTCTCCCTCCTGACACCAGCGGAGATAGCCAGAATTTCCCACAAGAAGAGCAGAGGAGAGGAGGTGGAGCTCCTCGATAAGCCTCTCCGCTACTATGATGCTGCAAAAGCAGTTATCATCGCTCAGCTGGATGGCAATGGGAGGGTTCACAGCCCCACTGGCAGTCCAGCCCTCTTCAGCGAGGTATTGGAGCTCTCAGAGGAGGATCTGAGAAGGCTTCACCTTGATGACGGCGACCTTGAAATAGGGGTAGTGAGAAGCGGCCATAGACCCACTAGCCAAAAGGTGTTATTGAAGGGAGACTCCGTCTTCCCACACCATATGCTGGTGTGCTCGGTGACTGGCGGAGGTAAAACCAACTTCTGCAAGGTGCTCTGCTCAGCTGTAATGGACTCTGAGAAGTACTCTCTGGTGATCATAGACACTGAGGGAGAATACTTCGATGGAGGTGGAGGAGAGCAGCTCGGCTTAGCACATCTCCCATCGGCTGAGAAACGATTGCTCTACATAACTCAAAGAGCTGAGGCTCCCGGAAGGCTTTCCTTCACCTTTACCTGGAATGGAATGCTTATCACAAGGAGGGTTGAAGCATATCCCTTGAAGATCTGGTGGGGTGATCTACATCCAGAGGACTTCTGTCAAACCGGGCTTTTCACTCCTCCGCAGGAAGCTCTACTCTGGCTGGCCTACCGTGAAGCTGGTGAGGATTGGCTGAACCTCCTCATGGACAATTCGATAGCGGACATCTATCTGATCCTCAAGGGCAAGTCGCAGAAGTCCACCATCGCCGTCACCAAGAGGAAGCTGAGAATGCTGGTGGGGGATACAAGCATCTTCAGCGATGAGCCGATCGACGTGAATCTAGCGGGAGCAGTGCTTGACGCTGTGAAGAGGGGAATGGTGGTCCTCGTCGACATGCCCATGGCTACAGAGGCACAGGAGATCCTCCTCTCAGTGCTCCTCGCTAGGAGGATCTTCCAGTACTATGAGAGGATGAGGAAGCTGCAGCCGGAGGAGTGGCTGAAGCTTCCAACGGTGCTGATCGTAGTAGAGGAGGCTCACCGCTACCTCTCCAAGAGGAAGATAGGCGTAGGAGGAAACATCTTCGAAGAGATCAGCAAGAGAGGCAGGAAGTACCGGGTTGGCTTGTGCTGCATCACCCAGATGCCCAGCGAAATCGACGACCTCGTCTTAAGGCAGCAGCTCACCAAAATCGTGCTCCCCCTACCCACCAAGGCGGACTACCAAGCTGTGATCAGCCACAGCCCCTTCCTAGACGACGCCGAAGTTGAAATCCGCACCTTAGATCGAGGAGAAGCCCTCATCATCGCAACGCCCTCCGGAATCAAGTTTGCAGTCCCCGTGAAGATCTACAAGTTTGAAGAACTGGTTGAGCGTAAGCTCGAAGAAGCAAGCTTTCAAGGATTGGCAAGCTTCATTAGCAGCTACCAGGCAGGTAGATCTCTGAGTTAATGATTTACTTGCTGAAAATGCATGGGGCAGAGCCTTTTAGGAGAGCTAGGGATAGGTTTCAATGAGCAGCGGAGGACCATCTTAGATGCGGTTTATCCACCGCTTCGACCCATGGAGAGGCAAGCTGTGCACATGCCCCCTAAAGTACACCTTAGATCCCTACACTGGATGCGGACATCGATGCCGCTACTGCTACATCACCTCCTACATAAGAGACGGCTTCAACCCGCGTCCCAAAGCGGGGCTCATCGAGGGGTTGAAAAAGGACTTGGTGAAGCTCAACCCGGAGATCCCCATCTCGATCTCCAATAGCTCGGACCCCTACACCCCTCCAGATGAAGAGCTGGAGCTGACGAGAAAAGCCTTGGAGGTGATTCTGCCGCGGGGATTTAAAGTGCTCTTGGTGACTAAATCCAGCTTAGTTCTAAGGGATTTGAAGCTTATTGCCCGCGGCAACTGCTCAGTCAGCATGACTATAACCACTTTAGACGAAGTAAAAGCTAAACGCATGGAGCCCCGCGCTCCTCCCCCATCGCAGAGGCTCAAAGCCTTGGCAACACTAACCAGTGAAGGTGTACCCTGCTCCTTGAGGCTTGACCCCATAGTCCCCGGCTACAACTCCGGTGAAGACGAGCTCAAAACCATTATCAAGGAGGCAGCCAAGGCGGGAGTAGAGCATGTGGTAACCTCCACCTTTAAGCCTAGGCCAGATGGCTTCAAGAGAGTGGTATCCGCCTTCCCGGAGCTGAAGCAGCTTCTACGTAGGCTATACTACGAGGAGGGAAGGAGGATTAGCGGTGCTAGATACCTAGCTGATGAAAAGCGGCGTGAACTTCTAAAAATGGTGAAGGAGCTTGCTGAGGCTGAAGGGCTTACCTTCGCAGCCTGCCGGGAGGGCTTTCCAGAGCTGCATTCAGCGCCATCCTGCGATGGAACCCACTTGATACCCATAAGGATAAGAGTTGCGGGTCTCACTGGCTGGAGTACCGGAAGTTGAACTTCTTCAAGATTACCCGTGTGCTAGTTCCGTGAACTCCCTTGAGGGTTCTGATCTTCTCGAGGCACTCGTTGAGCTCCATGATCGAGTTCACCACGATGTGGGCTTCAATATCGAATTCCCCGCTGATCTCATAGACGTTCTCCACACCTTTGATGCCGAGGATCTTTCTTGCAATGGCGGTGGTGTAGATGTTTGACTCACACTTCACTAATACAAGGGCTTCTATAGCACGGGGCACCTCTATCGGCGGCTTTACCCCAGTGACGTGTTCCACCAGCTCTAGGAGGTCCTCATCTCTGAAAGCCCGTATTTCCGGCCTCCTCTTGATCTCGGCGACCACCATATCCAGCTGCTCATCGGTTAGAAGCACTCCAAGCCTCTTTAGCTTCTCAGCTACAGCAGCCTTGCCAGTATACTTGCTGATCACTATATCCCGCTGCCTACCCACAAGCTCCGGCGGGAAAGCCTCATAGGTTGAGGGATCATAGAGTACAGCCGCCGTGTGCACTCCAGCCTTGTGGGCAAAGGCGTTCTCACCCACTATGGGCGCGTGAGCCGGCATAGAGATGCCGCTATAGCGCTCCACCAGCATAGAGAGCTCCGGAAGCCTACTCAGCTTCACAGTATCCAAATTGTAGAGAATCTTCAAGGCAACTGCAAAGGGCTCCAGGGGAGTGATCCCGGAGCGCTCTCCAAGCCCATTAACAGTCACGTGAACCGCTGTAGCGCCACCCTCCACAGCAGCCAAGGCATTCGCCACAGCCATCCCCAAGTCGTTATGACAGTGAGCATCCAGCTCAGCTGGAATATCCCTAGAACACCTCTCAAAGAACTCCCTAATTTTCCAGGGAGTCATAATTCCCACAGTATCCGGCAGGCTAATCCTATCGGCGCCAGCCTCCACAGCCGCCCTACAGATCTCCACGAGAAAGCCATAGTCAGCTCTAGTGGCATCCTCAGCGGTAAATCTAACCTTCAAGCCGTGATCCCTAGCATACTCCACAGCAGACACAGCCAGCTCAATAGCCCTCTCCTTAGAGAGCTTCATAGACTCAAGCTTCTTATCAGTCACCCCAAGGAAAATGGCAACCCGGTCAACATCGCACTCCACAGCTTTTTCAACATCACTCTTCAAAGCCCTACTATGAGCAAGGATCTCGGCCCTCAACCCCTCACTAGCAATCCTCTTCACAGCCTCATACACATCCGGGGATACCATAGGATGCCCAGCTTCAATCATATCCACTCCAACTTCGTCAAGCAATCTAGCGATCTCCAGCTTCTCCTCCACCGTGAAGGAGACACCAGGGGTCTGCTCCCCCTCTCGAAGAGTAGTATCAAGAATCAGCACCTGCTTCACCAAGGCCTTCAAGCCCCCAAGCTATCCCTCTAGAGAATCCGGAGCATCCATATAAGCATTACGAAATCATGCCTCCGAAATACACACAGAGTACGGAGATATTGGTCCTATTCTCAAACTTCAACTACGGTTTTAGAAAAACTCGAGAAACACTTAGGATAACCGCGGTTATATAAGCGTGGTTATAGAGAGGCGCCTCGACGAGGATGTCTTCAGAGTAGCCTCTAAGACACATGAAGCCCGCGAGTTCTAGCTCTCGGCTGCTCACCCCTCCTCCAGTAGCTCCAAAGAAGGTGAGGCGACGTATGCGCCGCCGCCACACCACCCCTCCTATCCACAGCGATCACAGCATTCGGCAAGTTAACCAGCTCTAGCATCTCCCTCAAGGCAGTGCGGCAAGCCCTCCTCGGAGAGAAGCCCCTCAACATGAGGTCAACCACCCTCTTGGCAAGGCATACCCTGATAGCTGCCTCCCCCACGCCAGTGGCGGAGCAGGCTCCACCCCTATTGTCGGCGTAGGTGCCACAGCCAATCAAAGCTGAGTCGCCAACCCTCCCTGGAAGCTTCAGCCAAAGACCACCAGTAGAAGTGGCAGCCGCCAAGTTTCCATTATCGTCTAGGGCTACAGCGCCCACCGTACCATAGAGGAAGGCGCCTCCATGCTCTCGAACAAGCTCGATGTTCCGCTCCATGAAGAACGGAGGCTTCTCCAGGAGCTCAGAGAGCCTACGCCTATACTCAGCCCTCCTACTCCGAGAGGGGGGAGGCAGCTTAGAAAGCTTGAAGACGCTGGCCAACAGCTCAGCTCCCTCCCCAACCAAGAGCACATGATCAGTGTGCTCCATCACAAGCCTAGCCAGCTTGACCGGATTCCTCACCGTGCGAACACAGCCTACAGCGCCAGCTCTCAAAGAGGAGCCATCCATTATAGAGGCATCAAGCTCAGCTACCCCTTCAAGGTTCAAGGCAGAGCCCACACCAGCGTTAAACACCCCGGAATTCTCCATGTGGGCGACAGCCTCCTCCACAGCCTCCAATGCAGAGCCCCGGCGAAAAGCAGCAACACCAACATCGAGAGCGGCGAGAAGCTCGCGCTTAGCCCTCCTAGAAGGAGATCTCCACAGTCCAGCTCCGCCGTGAACTACGAGAACATCCATAGTCAAAGCCTCCACAGCATAACCACGTAAACCCAGCTTAGGGACTTAAGCTTTGAGATAGATGGTGGGAAAACATTATATTCCCACCTTGGCAAAAACTCTGTAGAGGGAGGTCTATGTCCACTACAGTGCAGATAGACGATAAGGGGAGGATATATCTTCCATCGGAAGTTAGGAAGATGCTTGGATTGAAGAAGGGAGACCGCCTTAGAGTGCGAGTAAGGGATCGTGCCATCCTCCTAGAAGTTGAAGAAAGAAATGTGAGGAAACTGAGACGAGGAACTCCATGGGGTGCGGAGGCTTTTCTTGATGCTGGAGAAGCCTTGGTATCCGACTAGGGCAGTTATTGATGTAAACATCCCAGCCATCTACTTGGTTGAAGATCACCCCGGCCACCTGTATATCTCCAGTTACTTCGATGAGCTAATCTCAAAAGCGTCCACTGTATATGCTCATAGCGTAACACCCTTCCGAGTTTTATGGCTGCTAACTCGACGCTGGGGCTTTAAAAGAGCGGAGGCTGTTGAAATATTGCGAGACTTTGTAGAACGCATGCCTATAGAGTATGTTGGGCTAAGCAAAAAGTGGATTTCTAGAAGCTTCGAGCTAGCTGAGGAACTTCACCACGATGTATATGACTGCAGCTACATAGCTTTAGCACTAATGGTAAAGGCGGAGGCCATAATATCTACAGACGAAGACTTTAGAAAGCTCGCCCCACGAGCTTGCTTAAAATTCATTAACCCGGTGCCGCTGGAGATTTTAAAGAAATTCAAATACTTCAAAAAACTTAGTTGAACCCCCTACCCATAGCGTCGGCATCGATAGCACCACAACACCATATTATAGAAAAAAAGTGAAGGAAAGTTTAGGGACTAGACTAGGTATGCTGCTGTGATTGCTGGTGTGAGCTGCTTGGCGGTGAGTTTTAGGGGCTGTAGTGTTAAGGTGAGGTTGTCGTCTTTTGCGGGGGTTTCGGGTTGGAGGTTTAGTGCGGCGTTCTTGAACACTGCTTTGCTGGTGAAGTCTAGGAGTTTGAAGCTGGTTCTCCCTCCGGCATACCAGAGGTAGCTTCCCTTGAGGTCTTTGGTGGCGTTGGCGTAGAGCTGGAGTAGGAGGAGGTCTTTGGCTTTAGCGCCCTTGCTCATGGTGCTGCCCGCAGCCATCAAATAGACGCCGTTGACGGCTATGGAGGAGAGGAGGTCGAGCTTGTTGCCTCTAACCACCTTCAGCCAGTCTAGGCTGCCGTCGCTGCTCTTCAGCCTAGTTATCAAGGCGTCCACTGCCTTGGCTTTGAAGCCTTTGGTCCATCCGGCTATGTAGATCCAGGAGCCGTTCACCTCGACTGCTGTGGGGGTGCTCTTGCCTCTGCCTCCAAGGATCTTGCACCACTGCACTGCTATCTGGCTGCCGCTGCTTCCCGTCCCCAACTTGGCCACCATGATCTTGGATCTAGTGGGCTTGCCCACCTTGGCTGCTAGGAGGAACCCGTTTTGAAGTGGCGCTAGGTCTACGGGTATGTCGTCGCCTTTCCTCTTGGCTACCTTGAGGGAGAGTAGGGAGCCGTCGTCGGGGTTGAAGCTGGCTAGGAAGATGTCTCTGGAGTTGGAGTAGCTCTTGGTCCATCCAGCTACGTAGACCGCTGAGTTGTAGAGGGCTATGCATGTCGCCGCATCATGCTTCTTGCCTCCGAAGACCTTAGCCCAGATGAGGTTGCCGCTGCTGTCGAGCTTGGCTATGAAGGCATCGAGGCTCCGCTTCTGCCTCACCTCTCCCACGACGTAGATGCAGCCGTTGTAAATGTCCATGTCCCAAGCGTACTTGTGGTAGCCTCCCTGAGAAGCTGTGCTCCAGAGAATGGTGCCATTGCCAGCTATCTTAGCCAAGTAGAAGTCTGTTGCACCCTTGGCTAAGCCCTTGAGGTTGCCCAGCAAGTAGAGCTCTCCACTGGAGCTGATCTTGATGCAGCGGGCTTCATCACCCTTGCCCGGCAGCCCTAGAGCTATCGCCCACTCCAAGGAGCCTTCAGGGGAGAGCTTTACAAGCAAAGAGTCTTCCGCGCCGATGATCCTCGGAGAGCACGCGCCAATTCTAGCTTTCTTCAGCACCTTCTCGGTGGAGCCGGCGATATACCAGCTGCCGTCGCTGTTGCAGGTCATGCTTTCTCCGGTGTCTCGGCGTGGAGTGCCTATCAGCTTGAGCTTAGACTCGGTGACTATCTTAACTCCTCCTAGAGCTATGGTGGCTCCTTGAAGCTCCTCTTGGCTGGCGTGAATGTACACGGTGTTCTCTTCGCTGTCCACACTGTAGGAGGAGAAGCTATGCCATTCTCCATCCTTGAAGTAGAAGGGGGTCAGCATGTACTCTGAGACCTTGGCTGCCTCGACGTCGGAGTCGGAGTAGTGGATGGCTAGGAGGATCTCCTCTAAGGCGGAGAAGTTGCCTACAGCGAACTCCGTGAAGAGGGGTAGCGCCGTGAAGCCAGCTGGGAGAGCTGTGCCAGCGGGGTTGCAGAGGTAGCTGGCTGCCTCCAAGCCTATCGGATAGCTGGCGTTGACATACACTGAGATGGGAGCAGCGGTGAACTCCACTAGGTTCTCGTAGACCTCGGTGCTTCCATCGGGGAGGACGACTTCAGCGTTAGCGCCGCTGGTGTTGCTGGCTGCTAGGATCTCCATGGCGGAGACCGGCATTGGGCTGCCATTGGCTAGAAGCCAGGGAGTGAAGTATACCCTGCTGTAGTTCAGAATTCCACCATAGGGTGAGGGGTGGTCAAAGTAGTGGCAGATCTTCCCCTCTATCTCATCGAAGGTGTAGCAGCCCCAGTCATTGTATGAGGCGTTGACGGCTCCCCCTACAGCCCATAGATGGTACTCTGAGTTGTTCTTGAAGAAGCAGAAGTTCACTGAAACATTGTAGCTGAGATCTGAGGTGGATGCAGATCCCAGCGATGTCTCTCCAAGCGTGCTGGGGTATTTGACGAGCGCGAGTCCGGTGCCTCTGCTATCTTTGAAGGCGCATCCCTCAATCCTTATGGAGCCGTAAGCTCTAATCCACAATCCGGCAGGAGTGATTTCCTGTACGCCATTTGAAGGCAGCACTGCCCGCTCAGCGGCACCCTCGCCAAAGCCTCCTAAGCCAGCTCTATTGTTGTTGGTGAAGGTGCAGTTCGCTACGTGGACATTGCCACCAGCTGCTATGAATGCTCCATAGGGGTAGCAGTCAGCTACGATGCAGTTGTCCATTGTCACATTGTCTTGTGCGCTAATGTAAAGTGCAACTGAGTAGCCGGTGTAAGTCACGTTTTGTATTAAGCAGTTCTTCATAACGACCTCTTTTGCACGCACTTGCATGGTGCGGGGCATATCAATAAAGTGAAGTCTATTGAGGACGAGGGAGGACTGACATTCAAATACCAGTTCCCTTGTGTTGTTTCGATATACCAAGTTTATGACAATGAGGTTTGCGGCATTATCTACTGTGAAACCACCTTTATTGTCATAGAAGCTGGAGTTGCAGATGACTACTTTGGAGCAATCGCTAACGTACATGAAGTGTCCTTGCTGCTCGGAGTCCTTGCCTCCGGTAGCTGTAACATTAGCAAGTAGAAGTTCGCCTTGACAGCTATAAGCTTGCAGGTTCAAGTAATTGCCATCTTTGAGCACAACATCCTTCAGAGTCACGTTACTTGAAGATTCGATGTATATGTTGCGTCCACCGCTCCACCAATCTTTCTTATGGTATGCATCGTGGATGATGCAGTTGCAGATGGTGACATTGGAGGCCCCGGTTATGTGTACTCCATAGTCGTAGCCGTAGGCATATACGTCGAAGCCGCTGAGAAGATAGTTAGACTGCTGGATTGTTATGGAGCCTCTCAAGACAGTGTGCTTTGGCCCTAGCACTGACTTCAAGTAGACTCCTTTGTTTATGGTGAGGCTTCCTACGCTGTAGTAGCCGGGGAAGACGGTGATGGTTTCTCCTTCGGAGGCGGCGCTGAAGACTGGGTTTATCTTGGAGTCGAAGAGGTCTGGTGCTCCGGAGCGGTTGACGGCGTGGTAGAGGAGGCACCTATACCCTGTGGCGTTGAACCCTAGAAGGATTGGTGTCACGTTGATCGGCGAGGTTAGCCCCGTGCTTCCCCATTCGAGGTCTGTGTCTAGGCCTAGGACATAGGCGCAGTTTACGACTTGGTTGTTGGTGAAGTTGCAGTGCTCGCAGCGGTAGGGCTGCCAACTCCCCTCAGTCACTCCTACTGCGATAAGGCAGTTCTTCAAGGTGTTGAAGTATGCTGTGACGTCATCTGAGCCGAGAAAGTCGAGTCCTCCGCCTTTGCCGCTGTAGGAGCAGTTGATTATGATGTTGTGGTGAGCGTTGATAGTTGTTTTAACGCAATAATCGAACTTGATTCCTGATGCGCAGCAGTCGCGGATGGTGTTGCTGAAGATGTTGAGTACCCCATTAGCTTCCTGAGCTGAAACACGGATGCCGTGTGTGAAGCCTTCAATGGTGTTGTCTGCTATGATGCAGTTGGCGTATTCGCTTAAGCTGATATCCATGCCTTCCTCTGAATTCTCCTTGGAGCCTTGAAGGCGGTTTCCGGTGATGTTGGCTTCGGCGTGGTCGGCTACGGAGAGCTCGATTGCCGTCCTATAGCCTATGACCTTGTTATTGCAGATGTCTATTCTTGGTTTGCCCCATGTGCTGACGTCGATGGCGTCGTAGTTTTTGAGGGATGTTAAGATATTGTTGGTGAAGAGGAGCTGTGAGTGGCTGTATAGATCTAGGTAGACTGCCTGATGATAGGTGGCGCCATGGCAGTTTTCAACAATGAACTTTGAATAGCTATATCCATAGTCAAAGTGTAGGATTCCCTCTGCACTGTGGATCGTGCATGATGAAACGTTCACGGTAGCTTGGCTGCATAGGTTGTCGCCATCCACTATGTAGTCGTTGGAGGTGAGGTTGAAGGAGCAGTTATAGAGTAGGATTTTGGCGTTGCTCCCGATATCCCGGTAGAAGTCTACGGCTTCGCCTTCTCCAGAGAACTGGCAGCCAAGCACTTCCAGCGTTCCAGTGTAGTTTTTGCACTGCACGCGAATAAAGCTGTAGATGTTTAGATCGTTGAAGGAAACGTTGACTACTTTAAGATCTCCACTGGCGTTTAAGTAGATAGCATACTTAGTTATTGAGCCATTAAAAGTGAAGCCTGTTATGGTTGTTGGAGTGCCAGTTATATTAATGCCTATATCAGATGATGGAAACTCTATGAAGGTTTGCTTCGACCCGTTGACGGATACTAGGGTAAGAGACTTGTTGATAGTGAGAGTCTCAGTATAAAGTCCAGGGTATACGAGGATGATGTCTCCGGGGCTTGCTGCATCGATTGCTTCTTGGATGGTGGTGAAGTCTGCTAGTCTGGAGGCGTTGTCGTCATCTACTATCCAGGTGGCGGCTGCTGAGGAGGGGGTTGCCAGTAGCATTGCCGCTGTGAAGGTGAGGGCTGCTAGGAGGAGATAGACTTGCATTCTGGGTAGGGTTTTCATGAAGCTTGTTTTTAGGAGCATGTTTTCCTCTCCTTTTCATGTTATCTTGAAGGGCAGCTTTTCCGAGAGGTAGGCTACTCCTCCTTGCGGTGAGAGGAGCCAGATGCCGTTCTTGGCGTCCATGAAGAGCTGGATGGGTTCTAGGGGGAGGTAGATGGCTTCGTGGAGCCAGAGCTCCGTCTTCTTGAGCTGCTTGGTGAGCTTGACTAGGCGGTGGCTGGTCTTCTCAGCATACCAAACGTAGCCCTTCTTATCCACGGCTACCTCTATTGGGGTGGAGCTCCAGCTGAAGGTGTCGTTATACACTGTTGTCCCGGTCTTCAAGTCTGTGAGGGCTATTTGATCGGTGTCGTTGAAGACAACCCAGAGGCCTGTGCACTTCCTGTCTAGTGCTATGGCTGCTGGTGTTCCGTTGAAGGTGTATTCAGCTGATTTGGTGAGCTGGAAGGCTTTGCCTACCTTCTTGTACTCGTAGAGGGCTACGCTGCTGTTGAGGGGCTTGGTGATCCATGCTCTTCCCTTGGAGTCTATGTAGAGTTCGTAGGGGTAGCTGTCCACGGTGGTGTTGAGGAGCTCCACCTTCTTCTTGGAGGAGTTGAGAGTGATCCAGAGGTTCTTCTTCTTGTCTATGGCTAGCCTTAATGGCTGGGAGTCCATGGGGAGTTCATAATAGAAAAGGGATTTCTCCGGCTTCTTGAAGA
>JAGHCH010000111.1 GCA_021160575.1 Thermoproteota archaeon
ACTGTGGACAATCTTGAAGACGCCTTGGAGAAGGTGAGGAAACACCTAGGGCTTGAAAAGCTGGAGGTCATCGAGTTCAAAGAAGAAGATCTGCAAGATCTGCCTAAGGCTCCAAGCAGACCCTCCTCTTCTCGGGGTGCTTCTTAAAATAGTACTCCGCGTAGCTGCATTTTGGAAGCACTCTATATCCATGCTTCTCCGCATGCTTCACTGCTTCATCCATGAGCTTCGCGGCCAACCTTCTCCCTCTAAACTCCTCCGGTGTGAAAACTGCTTCTATCACCATCGTCATACCTTCCACCTTAAATCTCAAGGAGGATTGCACTCCTTCTGCAAGCCGAATGTAGAAAAGCCCTCCACCATTCTCCTCGAGAAGCTCCACTTTGAAGCCTTCTGGAGAACAGTCAGACGGGTGTGTATTCATCATCGATTCACTCGGCGAAGGGCGCAGTTCATCATCTAACTACGCATAGAGCACGCATACTTGCTTAAAACATTTCATCTCCTCCGCCGCCTGGGAGCAGCAAAGATCCTTGTGAGGTAGCGTGCCAACAGCAAGGCAAAGAACAGTCCGCCGGGGCTTATGAAGAAACCTCCTTGATAGCTGCTCTCAACATGCGGCGTAGTAACCCAGTAAACTCCATAGATATATCCACTGCCACCTTCAGCTTCATAGGATACCTTGACGATCAGCGGCATGTGAACGGCATCTGCCACTCTGAGCTTCGCCTTGAACTCCAAGGTTGCGGCGGCGCCTTGGATTAGGGAGGTCTCACTGATCTTCCCGCCCTCCAAGAGTTCCAACCACTTACCCTCAACCACCTCTGCCTCAAGCTTTCTAAGATCCTTCAATACCTTAATCTTCACTTCAACCGTGAAGTCCTGTCCGACCTTCACCACAGATGGCTTTACACTCCACTGCAGCCTCGCAGCTCTCTGCTTGAACGCCATGGCTGGAGGCTTATTCGGTATCTCGAGGATTATGGCTTTAGCCCCTATGAACTCGGCGGGGGTCCAGCCGAGCTTGTTGTTCTTCCCAGTGGCTTCAGCCCATATCCAGCCCTCCTCTCCGTGCACACTCCAGACGTAGTTGGCGTTCTTGTACCCGGGAAGATAGACTAGCGCCGCCGCATGCCCCGGCACAAGTATGATGGCGGATCTCAAGCCAGCCGCCTTAAACATCACTGCTAGGAGGGCTGCATAGTCCTCGCAGTCACCCCAAGCCTCTCCAAACCTCTGGATGAGGAGCGCCAGCTCATCCGGGTTCTGCGCATACTCCTCCAAGCCGAAGTTCTCTGAATCCGAGAGGTAGCTCACCCTCTTCTTCACATACTCGAAGATGGCCTCCGCCCTCTTGTAGGGATCCGGATATTCCTCGGCAAACTTCTTTCCAAGCCTCCAAGCCACATCGCTATATGCCCCCATGCACTCGAAGACTATTAGCGGCTGGCACTTCCCACCGGCGTACTCGATGAATCCTCTAGGCTTCAGAGCTATGCTTCTTTTCACCCCCCAGTCATCAGTTACGTTAAGCTCCTCAATGTAGTAGCTTTGAGACGGTGTAGCCTCCACTACCGCGATGGTGACTAGGAAGACTATGAGCAGCGCGGCTAAGATTTTCCAAGGCTTCAAGGAGCCTAACCCCTAGAGAGATGCTGTCAAAGCGGCATGGATAATCAAGCCATTGAACACGTAGTAGCCGAAGACATAAATTCCGACGGCTACAGGGCTCTCTTCAACTCTCTTGAAGGGGATGGTCGGCGTTAATCTATCCACGAGATTGAAGAGCCCCACCGTGAGTAGTAGTGCCACTAGGTAGCTGACCCCGAGGAGGCAGAGTCTTCTCCAGTCGATCAAGCTGCTCCACAGCGAGCTGGTGATGGCTATGGGTGCTGTAGCTACTCCATGTATCACCAGCCCCGCGAAGATGAAGAACCCCGCTATGAAGAGCCCTATGGACACCGGGTGCTCCCCTATGCGCTCCCTCTCACGAATGGCTGGCGTCAAGGCATCCAAAACTCGCAAGCCAAGCCATCCAAGCACGGCACAGATCAGCGCCATTACAACGATTCTCAGCGCCCACACCGCCATGATGTAGCTCCATGAGGCGGCTGGTCCCATCTCTCCAATCAAGGCGTGCATACCTCCTCTAAGGAAGGGTTTGAGAAAAAGAGGTGAAGGGGAATGTTATGAAGGTTGTCTTTTGTTTGGCTCCTTCACCTCATGGATGAATAAGCAGTACTGATCACCCTTCGCTATGCAGCGCTCCTCAGAGAAGGTGACCTCCCACCCGAGAATCTCAGAGAACAAGCCGCTCAAGAAGCCTCGAAGCATCTGGTTCTGAGGGGTTTTAGCCACCCCTCTCAGAAAAGCGCATTCAGGGCAGTCGAACACCTTCACCGCTATCCTCTTGCCACTGAACTCATCCAGCTGTATGTCTCCCCATCCCATAGCCTTAGCTATGAGCAGTAAGGCTTCAATCCCCCTCCGTGGGTCATCCTTGATGAAAGGCTTCCACCTTCTAGCTTGAACCACTCCCCCTTGATAGCCAACATGGTAGAGTATTGATAGAGCTCCACTCCCATAGGTTCTCTTGAATTCCTGGATGAAGCCAGCCCATATGGGCTGCTCTATCAGCACCACTGGCTGCTCTTCTATGACCAACGGATAGGAGAAGCTTCTCACAGCTAAACCTGGCAGCTTCTCCTCAGCAACCTCGATCCGCTTGACTCCCGGTATTGATTGAACCCTCTTCTTCAGCTCCTCCAATGTGAGCGGGGATTCCGTGATGTCTATGAACGCCTCAAAAGACCTCAGATCCCCGCGCCTAACGATGGTTGCGCTGTAGATATCCACCTTAAGCTCCGTCAGCACATCTATGAGTTTGTCAAAGGTACTCAGTGTGGCGTCCGCCTCCACCATCAGGTCCAGCAGCTTTCTTCCAGCTACATGTTTATACACGGGTATCTCAAGGGGTTTTCTAAGCGACATGCACTACGACCCTTTGAAGCTTTACAGAACCGGTAAAGCTGTGCGAAATTCGGACTAGAAGCTTTAAATCTGTTTCGGGCAACTAAGCCTCCATGAAGGCGGAGATGACCTCCATGGAGTGGCTTCTCCTATGCACCTCCTGCGGACAAAGATACCCTCTGCTCTCAAAAAACTGGCGCTGCAGCTGCGGCTCACCCCTGACGGTTAAGTGGGGAGAACCTCCTCTCTTCAAGGTTGAGGCGCGTGAGCATAGCCTCTGGCGCTACCATCCACTCCTTCCAGCGAGTTTCCACCGGAGAATTTCCCTCGGGGAGGGTTTGACCCCCATTGTTCAAGCCGAGTTCGATAGAGTGGCGGTTCTTGCCAAGCTGGAGTACCTTAACCCCACCGGATCCTTCAAGGATAGAGGCGCCTCCCTAGCCATTTCACATGCTCTTGAAGTAGGTGCCCGCTGCGTGGTTGAGGATTCCTCTGGCAATGCTGGCGCAGCTATAGCAGCCTACGCATCTGCAGCTGATCTGAAGGCTAGGATCTATGTCCCCCAAGACGTCCCTCAATATAAGAAGAATCTGATCTCGACTTTCCAGGCGGATGTCATCGAAAAGCAGTCACGCAGCGAGGCAGCTCGGGCAGCCATCGCCGAGCTCGGAAAGGATGACCTCTACGTCGGGCACCTCTGGAACCCCTTCTTCATAGAGGGAACCAAAACTATAGCCTTTGAACTCTACGAGCAGCTCGAGAGGCCACTAGACGTCATCATAGCCCCAACAGCCGCTGGCACCCTTCTTCTCGGGCTCTACAAAGGCTTCAACGAACTCATCGAGCTAGGACTAGTAGATGAAACGCCAAGGCTGTATGCAGTGCAAGCTGCAGAGGTAGCACCCCTCTATGAGGC
>JAGHCH010000078.1 GCA_021160575.1 Thermoproteota archaeon
CACCCCTCGGAGGAAGCCCCCTCTATCGTAGAGGATCACCCCATCAACGGTGACGTCCAAGAGAATGGGAGGATGCCTCTCCACCTCCTCCGGGGTCAGCACCACCTCCGAGAAAAGCCTAGGCAAGCCCTCAGAGCGAGCCCTACGATAGGCTGAAGACCCTCTAAGCAGAAGCCTAAGCCTAGCCATCTCCCTCATCCTAAGGCCAGCGTCAACAGGTAAACCCTCCACAACCACCAGCAAGTCAATATCACTCTCAGAAGTAGCCTCACCTCTAGCCAGAGAGCCGAAAACAGCCACCGAAACCAAACGACCGCCGAAATACCTCTTGAGAATCTCTAAATAGCAGTCCAAAAGCTCCCGCACATCCTCAACGCCATAGAGCCTCAAGCCAGCAGCACACATGGCAAGATAACCTAGGACATAGTAAGGCTATAAATGCTCCTAGGGTAGCCTAAGCAGGCCGTGAAATAAGGACTTGGAGAACTCCAAGTAGCTAGGGGAACCCCAAGTCATGGAACCTTGCTTAGGAGAAGGCTTTTATCCGAGGAAAATGCCTGTATGCATAGGTGTCTATATGGTTAAGCGCACAACCATCCTACTCGACGACGACGTGTACAGAGCGCTAGTCGACGAGAGCATTAGAAGATATGGCTCCACCAAAGCTCTCTCCAAGGTTCTAAACGAAGAGCTGAGAAAGAGCTTGAGAGCTAGGGAGAAGCTGCTCAAGCTGATCTACTCAGAGAAGCTGGCGGACGTCTCCGAGGAGGAGTTTGAGAAATTTAGGAAGGAGCTGAGCGGAAGGTTGGAGAAGCGTTGATTCTAGACACCACATACTTACTCCCACTAGCTAGGATGAAGGTTAAAGCAGATCTTCTCAAGGCAGTTGCAGAAGGCAGGGTGGAGGGAGTAGACCTCAGCTCCTTTAAGGTCAGCTTAATCTCGCTCTTCGAGCTTCAAGCAAAAGCCTCGAGAAAACACATTCCCGCAGAGTACGTAGCAGAAGCGGTCGAGACAATCCTTGAATTCTTCGAAGCCATACCCTTCTACTGGAGGGAGATCATCGTAGAAGAACGTAAGCTCACAAAACTGGTTGAAGATCTCATTGACAGGCTGATCTTAGCAACAGCCATCGCCTTGAAAGAGGATCTGGTCACCAAGGATCGAGAGATCCGCTCCGTGAAGACGGAAATAGGGAGAATGCATGAAGTGAAGATCCTTAGCTACGCAGACTTGGCTAGGGAGTAGGAACTCCCATGAAGTCGCCCCTGATATAATGGAGATGCCAAGCTTTTTACTGACGCTAGCTAGGCTACAGGGCAGTGGGCAGCTTGTGCAGCTGTCTTTTCAGCTGCGCGGCGAGAAAGCGGTGAAGGCGGTGAAGCTGTTGGAGGGCGACTTGAGGATCGGGGTGGAGGGATGAAGGCTGCAATGAGGGGTCTAGGGCCCGGTGAGCTTCAAGGAGATGTAGATAGGCTACGCGGAGATGCCGCTCCGCTTTTAGTGGAGAATGAAGGAGGAGCCGAGCTGCTTGTTGAATGCGGCTTTGAGCAATACTGAGGTGTAGATAGGGGCGTTGCCCCCTCTGCTCCAACCATCTCCGCTGAAGTTCAGGGTGCTTGGTGAAGGCCAGCTTCTCAGCGCGTTCTTGAAGCTCGTTGAGAAGAGGGTAGACGAAGGGCGCTGTGAGAAACTCCGAGGACACTCGAGCGAAGCCGCTTTGGAGGAGGAACTCTAGATGCTGTGGGAGTGGTTGGAGGAGGAGCCACCACCTTCCTTTAAGAGGTCCTCTGCAGGCTTGAAGCCCAGCCTGTGTAACCCATGCCTTAGAGGAGGAGTAGCGGAGATAGCCAAGTTGTTGAAGCTGGTGGAGGGGTCTAAGACCTCTTACTCCAGCTGAGAACTGTAGATCTGGGAGGAGGAGTTCATGGTAGATGAGGAGGGGGGCGATGACCTTGAGGTGGGGGAGCTTCAAGGCTTCAGCCTCCTTTTGAGCTGCTGGAGGTAGCGGTGCTGCAGCTGGAGGAATTGCGTCAAGTTCTCTGAAGGCCGTGGAGGGGGAGCTAGCTTATGCTGGCGGGCAGCTCGGCTAAGGAGGTTGTGGGCTTCTAGGAGAAGGTGTTTAGCGTAGCTTTCAGCCGCTTGAGATCTAGGGTGTTGAAGGATTTTCAGAGCTTTCTCGAGGAGCAGTTCAGCTCTCTGAAGCCAGCGGCGCTCCGGATGGAGCTTGGAGGGGGTAGCTGGCATAAAGGCTTCAACGGCCTTTCCATCGAGCATCCATGTGCATGGCTTGAGAGGAAGCTTCGGCTGCGAGATTGCATAGCATCCAGCCTCTGAGAGAAGGTAGCGCCTCCCCCTTCTCAAGAGAAAGCCATCTTCAGCCAAACCTTGAAGCAACTGCTCCACAAGCCCAACTGGATGCCCTAGCTTAGCGGCTAATTGGCTTGGGGTTTGAGGGGTAGCTAGGTGATGGAGGAGCTGCCTCTCCAGTGGAGAGAGCTGAGACTTCATCTTGCCAGAGCCCTCTTCACCTCTCTGAGGCGGGCGAGCAGTTGGAGAGCTCTATGGTGGAGGGGGAGATCAGGATTTAGCAGAACGGCGAGGTTGCCTTGCACTCTATCCTCGGGAGTTTTCCCGGACCAGTAGCCTAGGAGGGTGAAGGAGTGAGGAAAGGAGCAGAGTTCTACTGCCACCATGTAGATGGTGAGGGTGTGGATGGTCTTAGTTAGGGAGAAGAGGTTGAAGGTGCTGGACAGCTGGGGGTGTTGATCCACGTAG
>JAGHCH010000004.1 GCA_021160575.1 Thermoproteota archaeon
AGCTTATAGAGATGAATGCCAGTGACTTTAGAACTGAAGCCCAAGTTCTTAGAATCGCGGGAAGCGCAGCTGCTCAAGGCTCCCTTTTCGGCATGCGTGGAAAGCTGATTCTCCTAGACGAGGTTGATGGGATTAGCGGTAGAGAGGATAAAGGCGGGCTTGCAGCTATCCTCAACTTAATAGACGTTTCAGCGCACCCTGTGGTATTAACTGCTAATGATCCATGGGATCCGGCATTTAGATCGCTGAGAGATAAGTGCGAGATGTTTAGGTACAACAGGATTAGGGAGACTAGCATCGTAGCTTATCTTCGGAAGATCTGCCAGATGGAGGGCATTAAAGCGGAAGACAGCGCGTTGAAGTTTATCGCGCAGCGGGCAAACGGCGATGTAAGGGCGGCATTAAACGACCTTCAAGCAGCCACTAGGGGCACGAAAATCCTTAGGCTCGAAGATGTGAAGTGGGTGTCCTATAGAGATCATCAGCAGACAGCCTTTGAGGTTCTCAGGAGAATCTTCTCTGCTAGATCGTGCAAGGAAGCTAAGGCTGCCACTATAGGCGCTCTAATAGACTTTGACCTCCTCATCAAGTGGATCAACGAAAACATCCCCTATCAGTATACTGATCCGGAGGAGCTGAGCAAGGCTTATGATGCCCTCTCGAAGGCGGACATCTACTACAGTAAGGTGAAGAAGCTGCAACAATGGGAGCTCTTTAGCTACGTGGTGGACTTTGCAACAGCAGGAGTTGCCGCAGCGAGAAAGCACCCCTTTAAGTTTGTGAAATACCAGTTTCCAAAGGACATCTTGGTGCTGAGCGCTACTAAGGAGGAGAGGCAGATCAGGCAGGAGATCTTGGAGAAGATTAGGCAACGATGCCATATCTCCAGGAGGAGGGCAGTTGTTGAATACCTGCCCTACCTGCAAGTTATAGCTGAGAACAACCCGGAGATGGCGAAGAGAATAGCTAAGTGGCTTAAGCTCTCCAAGGAGGCGGAGAGAAAGCTTTTAGCGGGAGAGGTGATGAAGCTCGGCAGGTAACCTCTCTACCTGACCCTCCTCAACTTGAAGACTAGTTCATGATATTCTCTTGGAACACCCTTCAGCCCTTTTGTCAATGCTTCTAAGACGCTGGATATTACCAAGGAGGGATATCTGGAAAGGGAGATCTCTTCACCGTTTACCAGTAGGGCGAGTTCGTAGCTTGGGGTGGGAAGGGGGCATTCTTCAAGGCGCGCTTTGCCTTGGAGGTAGGCTTCCGCTAGTTCTCTGCAACTGGAGTATCCGCAGTTGCCGCAGTTCCTTCCAGGTAGTAGGGATAGAACGTAGTGGAGGGAGGCTTCAACTATTCTGTCGCAGAGAGGTTCTAAGCGTGTAGAGGGATAAGCTTTGGCTTCTTCACTTAGCGGCGCAGTGTTGGTGTAGACTAGAGCGAAGGTGTTGACTAGCTCTGCTTGGGAAGGAGGGTTTACGTAGATTTTTGGGTAAGGCGACTGCTTGAAGCCCTCACATATTGCTATGCCTCCTCCATAGAGGGATTCGATGAGATTGAGAAGCCCTTCGAGGGAGAGAGGATCTGCGTATAGGTATATTGCCGAGGCTTGAGGGGATATGGCCATTACAGCTTTGGCTCCAGCTTCAGCTAGCCTTGAGGTATCCTTTCCGGGGACATCAATCTGCTTTGAGGCATGCTTCACTGAGAAGGTGGAGAATCCTCTTTTTGAGAGGAGGGATATGAGCTGAGCTGCAATGGAAGTTTTACCGGATTTCCTCGAATATGAGACCACGCAGAATACGGGGATTTTAGGCTTGGGCATTAGCTAGCCCTCCCTTGCATGTTTGACTATGTGGGGGGCCTCTGGGAGGATTAACTGCTCCAAGGCGAGCTGCACCGCGCTAGGCGATCCGGGGGTTACAAAGATTGCGGAGCCTTTGTAAATTCCCGCCGTCGCCCTTGTGACCACGGCTATCGATCCCTCTCTCTGGAAGGTTAGGAAGCGGAAGAGCTCTCCAAAGCCTGGCAATGTCTTCTCGAGGAGAGATGTGACAGCTTCTATGGAGACGTCGCGTGGAGAGATTCCGGTGCCCCCAGTTACTAGGACAATATCCGCTCGGTGTTCGCTTATCGCCTTCTTCACTGCTGCCCTTATGGCCTTGACGTCATTGGGGACTACAACCCTTAACACTATGGTGTGCCCCTTGCCGCGTATGAGTGATTCAGCGATGTCACCGGAGAGGTCTTGCGGATATTTGCCCTCTAGCAACTTGCTGCTTGTGACTATGATTGCGAACGAGAGGGTTTTAGGTGCCTCTGCTTTGTGCTGTTCAGAAGATTTCACTTGGGCTCCCCTTTCATTTTTCTTTCAACAATGATGGATGTGATCGCAGTAGAGGGGTATTGCCCCCGGTCATCCTTTTCATACTGCTTAACCATATCCCATACAGTGAGAAGTGCGGCGGATACCGCTGTTAGGGCTTCCATTTCAACACCAGTTTTAGCGGTTGCCTTCACCGTAGCTCTGGCGTAGATAGAGCCCTCCTTCAATCCGAGCTGTACATCCACCTTGGTTATAGAGAGGGGATGGCAAAGGGGGAGAAGTTCAGCTGTCTTCTTAGCCGCATTGATGCCCGCTATCTGGGCCACTGTGAAGACGTCTCCTTTAGCGATTTTGCCTTGAGCCACTAGAGAAAGTGTTTCCTTTTTGAGCTTTATCTCGCCGTAAGCTGTTGCTTCTCTCAGAATTACGTCTTTACTGCTTATGTCTACCATGTTTACTGGCAAGAGAACCTTTTCCTCCCTAAACCTCTAGATAGCTGAATGAATCGAAGAGTTCCTTTATTGCTCTTGCTCTGGGATCCTCGATCTTGAAGCGGAAGATCCGTATTCTCCCGAAGTTCTTCTCTTCTACCAATCCAGCTTGCTTGAGCCAGCTTAGATGGGAAGCTGTAGTGGCGTGGTTTAATCCGGCTCTACGGGCAATTTCGGAGATGTTGAGTTCGCCGAACTTGGACAGTACTTTTAGCACCTTCACTCTTCCTTTTGATGAGAAGACCTCCTCGACAGAGGACAAGGCTCTCCTACCCCAGGATCTTCTCTTCCTTAACTAGAACTCTCTCTATGGCCTCTATGGAGATTTCACCCAGCCCTATCAAGGTTGTTTTGCCTCTAATGCCTTGCCCAGAAAGCCGAGCGATTAATATTCCAGCGTTCTTTAGGTTTTGGATGTATTCCCAGAATTTGGTGTGCTTGCGCGGCTCTTCTCCAGCTTGCTCGCATATCGCTCGGTACTCTCGCTCTACTTCTCCCATGGTTGAGTAGGCAGCTTTGCTGCGCTTCAAAATGCGGGCTACTGCGAGGAGTGTGAGCTGCTCGTGGAGGGGGAGACTCGTTAAGACTTCTCGGGGGACGCCGGGAACCACCTCTGAGAGAGCTTTTCTCACATGTTCGGGGTGTATTACGGCGGAAAACTCTGCGTCGGCGTATTTGCCAGCTCTCCAAAGGAGTTCGAGAGCGTAGCGGGCGTCACCTCGCCTTCCAGCTATGTCGGCTATCAGCATTAAGGTGTCGTCGTCTATGGCTCCGCTTCGCAGAGCCTCCCTCGCCCTCTCAGAGAGAATATTGAAAAGCTGCTGAGCAGTGTACTTCTCGAATTTAATGAGGTTGTGGAGAAGACTGCTTCTCGTACTCTCTGAGAGCTTAGAAAGGAAGTTGAGGTCTCGGGAGATTACCATCAAGCTGAGCCTATGTACTGCATTGAGAGATTCATCGGCAACACGTGTGAAGAAGTAGAGGGGGTCCTCTCCTGACACGTTAATGAGGAAATCGACTTCATCGAGTGTTAGTAGGAGATACTCGCTCCTATCCTCTAGATATCTCAACACGAAGTCGAAGAGTTCTTGTGCAGAGTAGCCTCGCTCCGGGATGTTTGGAATGAAACTCTGAGCGATGCGCTTCACCACAAGAAAGAGAGAGCGATCCTTATGGCAGTTCACGTGGACGTATCTCAAGGTAATACCCCGTCTCTTAGCCAGCTCGGAAAGCGTGCTTCCAAACCTCTTAGACACAGCCGTTTTTCCGACACCTACAGGTCCTAGTAGAATAGCTTTTGGAGAAGAAGTGCCGGGGCTCTCAACGAGTACTCGGAAGATTCTGGCAAGCGACCTCAGCTGCTGCTCTCTGTGGACTAGATTTAGAGGAACATAGTCAGGTAAAAGTCGAGATTCATCCTTGAATACTGAAGGCTTGGCTAGTTCGTGCTCGATGATACCATAGGCCAAGCTGGACACCGCAGATTAACATAGAATACTTTCACCCTATATTATGGTTTCTGTAGTATAAAGAAAATTTACATGCACCAGAGATGCGAAACTAGCGGCAGCGCTTTCTGTAGATCTGGCCGGGAGTCAGCAAGGACAGACCAGTGTGCCCCCCCAGAACTTCAATCCATAGGAAAACTTCAGGGTTTGTGAGATCAACCTTCATGTTAAAGGCTTCAGCGATCACCTTGCCCAGCAGAGAGGAGAGAGCTGCACTTGAGGAGAAGGCTCTTCCACGCCTAATGCACTTGACTGCAAAGGAAGAGAACTTTGGAGAGTTCGCTAGAAGTTCTTTGGCAGCTTCGACTACATCTTCCACTTTTGATGGAACAAACTTCACTAGGGGAACTACTCTGCAGATGACGGAGGTTGGGCACTCGAAGAGTATTCGAGCGGCCTCCATGGAATTCAGCGCTGTTTTGAGTAGGAGAACCCCTCTGAAGGTGTTGCTTATCTCCACATGGGCTGAAGAGTCGTATGGGAGGATGCAGTCCAAAACTTCGATGAACGCGCGCCTCTCCTTGCCAGCTGGGCACGTCACCAGCACGTAGTGCATGGACATGGAGGCGGCCTCACATATGGTCTAGGTGTGCTTTAAAACGCGTAGTGGCTCAGCCGGTTGATCCGTCATCACTCTTCAGCCAAGGCTGAACTCTTCATTGCCAAGCAAGGATGCCCTTGAGAAGCCAATAAGTGTTGCGGAGAAAGGGCAATGAAGCGAAAAGCCTAAACCTCTCCTCGCGGTTTTCTCTACTGCACTGCAATTCCTTATGCGCGCTCATTCCACTCGCATCACTTGATTCTCCGGAGGTGTTCCTCCATGAAAGTGGCAGTGATATCTACGCCACATGAGAGAACTCCTCCGGAGAGGTATGGCGGGACTGAAAGAGTAGTGCACTATCTAGTTGAGGAACTTGTGAGGAGAGGTGTGAAGGTAGCCCTCTTCGCTACGGGTAATTCGCTGACTAGGGCGTCTCTGAAGTACGTAGTCGAGAAGCCCGTCAGACCGTATAGGGAGGACGTGGAGATCGCGCACGTCAACTACGCGATCTCAGAGATCTTGAAGGGGGATTTCGATATAGTGCACAATCACTGTAATGGCCCGGGCCTAGCGCTTATCAGCCGGCTGGGGAGTATACCAGCAGTCTCCACGCTCCACTGCTACTTCAGAGAGGAAGAGTGGAGGAAGCTTGGAGTGGAGGGGGAGCACCCGCTCATCGCGATCAGCAACAGGCAAAGAGAGGTGCATTCCTTCATTCGCAGCTTCGTAGCCACCATTCACAATGCCATAAGACCGGAGGAATACCCCTTTAGAAGAGATAAGGAGGACTTTCTACTCTTCGTGGGCTTAATGGCTCCGCACAAGGGAGTGCACTATGCCATCCATACGGCTAAGAAGCTCGGCATGCAACTTCTACTTGCTGGAAAGCTCGAGCAGAAGTACATGGCTTACTTCGAGAAGTACATAAAGCCTCATCTAGGAGACTGCATTAAGTATCTGGGAGAGGTAAGTGAGGCCGAAAAGAGAGAGCTCATGGCACGGGCAAAGTGTGTGCTCTTTACCTCAATCTACGAGGAGCCCTTTGGAATAGTGATGATCGAGGCGCTGGCTTGCGGAACACCCGTAGTTGCCTTCAGCAATGGCGCCGCGAGAGAGGTCATCAAGAATGGGGAGGTAGGCTTCCTCGCCAAGGACTTCGAGAGTTTCTGCTCCTCGGTGAAGAAAGCACTACTTGAGATAGACCCAGCAAAGTGCAGGAAGTACGTTGAGGAGCACTTCAGCGTAGAAAAAGCTGTAGACAAGCACTTGGAAGTTTATAGAAGGATAATTGCAGGCTTTAGGGAGCAGAGGCCAGCGTTGCTGCCTACAACACCCTTTCAAGCATCCATCTCAGCATCCCTTGCTCGCGCTGAAACTTAACCGCTACTAAGCTTTTCTAACATGGAAATTGACATCTACTGCCATGTCTCCCTGCAGTTCGAAATCTACGAGAACCCGTAGGTACTCGCCTACATGCTCAACAGCGGCATCCATTTTGGTGCCATCTAAATAGACGTCCTTCACTTCACCTCTGGGAAGCACTGCTCCGAGGTGGAGGCGCAGGGGCTGGGAGCCCTCGCCGCTCACCTTAAACTTAAGGCGATCCTCTGCTTGGAAGACCTTCGCGTATACCATGAAGTTGCCCACTCTAAGCCGGCTGATACTCAGCTCGCGATGCCTCTCTGGGACGTAGGGGCATATCCACAGCTCCCTCTTAGGCGCTTCCGGCTTCACGCCCAGCCAGCCCCTTACCAGTGAGTGGAGGAAGATGCCAGCAGACCATGCTTGAATGAAGCAGCCTAGAGGATGTTCAACGCTGGCTTCGATGGGGTGCACATCCCCGGGGAGAACTTCCTTGAAGTAGCGTGGGCTAAACCTCTGCATCTCCGCCATCTCAAAAACTCGATCGACGCCTTGTTTGAAGCGATTATAGGCGAACTCAGAGTAGGCAACCCAGCCAGTGCTGAAAGGCCATACGCCGCCCTTCTGGTAGCTCTTTCCATCATACTCTGGGTCGCTCTTAGCTCTAGTTCGTATGCCCCAGCCAGTTGAGAAATCTTCGCTCTCAAACCTCTCCAAGACCCTTCTAGCTCGAGGCTCGTCGGCTAGCTGGAAGAAGAGGAGGACTGCAGGATTTATGGTTAAGCTTTTATCAGGGGAGCCTTCGGGGCGGATGGTGTCATAAAAGAACTGAAGTTCATCACTCCAGTAGCGTTTAAGAAGAAGGGAATGAAGCTCACGGTGGCGGGAGAGCCATATCTTGGATCTATCGCGGTCACCTAAAGTCTCAGCCATCTCTGCAGCACACTTGAACGCGTAGCAGAAGATGGCTTGCACATCTACTGCAGATTTGCCTCTGTAGTAGGAGTCCATCCACTGCGTATCGGGGAGAAAACCCTCCGGGCCATGCTCCACAAGGCCGTCACCATCTCTATCGGCTTTCATGCACCAGTCCATGGCTTTAACCAGGTTGTCGTAGAGGTACCTCACAAGGAGTTCGTCGCCAGACCACTTGTAGTAGTCATAGAGGGCTATGGCGAATAAAGGGGTGGCATCAACGCTATAGTAGATGATGGTGCCATCCGTCCTAATCTCGTGGGGGATCTCTCCTCTAAAGTATGGAACCCTCCAATTGTCCTCACCATCAACGGGGGCTTGATACCTGGCGAGGAGTGTTAAGCTGCACTTGGAGGCTTCGAAGTCGCCTATGGCGTTGACTCCGAGGAGAGTCCAAGCAGTGTCTCTGCCGAAGTAGATGGGGAAGTATGGCAAGCCTGCAAGGTAGCCTATGCCGTAGCCGCGCTGATAGTGCTTGAGCAGCTGGAGATTGATCTTTGAGTTGAGGAAGGCGCGATCAATAAGGCTTACTCCAACCTCCACGTCAAGGGTTTCCGCCATGTAGTTGAGAAAGGAAAGCCGTGATCTTTCGAACGCCCGATCATAGTTAGATAACGCTTCTTGATACTCTTGAAGCAGCAATTCTGGAGTAGCGTCGCCGCCAACTAGTACGAAGACGAGTTGGTCTTCATTTAGCGAGTCAACCCTATAGGCGAGAAGAACCCCACCATAGCAGTGCTCCAGTGGGCTGGGGACACTGCTCGAAGCGGGAAGCCTGTCTGCACTCTCTACACCCAGGCATACAAGGCTTGGCTTGTGGTCAGCGCCTAGAAGCGCCAGCCAGCAAGGTCTCTTATGATGACGAACAATTACGAGCCCATGCTCTTGGTCGTAAAGCATGAGATGCCTTCGCTCACGCCATGCTTCTCCAGCTTGCTTAACTTCCCACATGAGGTTTACAACAGGATTGACCACGAAGAGCAGAGGAGGAGAACGCTCATGCGACGAGGAGAACGTGAACTTCCAGCAAACTGCCCTTAGTCTCTCTGGCACAAACATGGATTCACTGATTTTCAGCCCGTCGGGAAGTTCATAGAGCCTCTCCACATGGGAAACATAGGACATAAAACACTTACAGTAGTTGTGAAGCCAAAGGATTTCTTCTCCATCAAGGCTCACTCCGAAGTGAACGGAGTCTGCCACCTTTATCGGCAAGTCCCAAACACCATTCCACCTACCTATGAAAGAGCCGTTCTCCCTCGCGATGACGTACACCCTCTTGCCCGCTAGTAAAAAGTTCTCCGCCAAGTTGTCCATTTTACACCAGACGTATTCGAGCCTCCGGAACTCCCTCGATGACACAGCGTACACCTCCCTTTAGAGCCCCAGCTAAAGGAGCACAGCAGATGCAACCACGGTGAAAGGAGGGTATTAAAGACTACTCGCTTAGGAGGCTTAGCGCTTGAGACAATAACTATGAACAACACCCTTATAGAAGAGTGACCAGGGATTATC